>JAZQOX010000032.1:0-55476 GCA_045628105.1 Clostridia bacterium
AATATGGAAGAAAGAGAAGAAGAATTAAATGAACAAGATATGAAAAGAAGAGAAAAAATTGGACTTTCAAACATGGCAAGAGTTGCTAAAAATAAAGCAAAAAAACAAAGAAGGAAACAAATCATGAAAGAGTCAGGAAAAGCAGCAGCTCAGTATCTTATTAAATATATTATTATAATTGCCGTTGTTTTAGCTGCAATTATATTACTAAGTGCCTGTGCTAACTATATTCTTGAGCTTGAATAATTGTTTTAATAGGGATATAATTAATATAAGAGAAGTTTTGGGAGGATAAAAATATGGAAAAAACAAACAAAGCAAATAATTCAAAATATTATGATGGAATTAGTTTTGAATTTAAAAATATTTATATTAAAGACGTTTTAGTAGAAGAAAAAGTAAATGATGAAAAAGATGACAATATAAAAGATACTGTTGAGTATAATATTTTTATTCAAGTTAAAGGAAAAGATGTTAAAATTGCAAAAATAGATGGTGAGGGAAATTTAATTCCAAATAGAGAAATTTTACAAGATGAAAATAATAAAGGATTAACAAAAATAATAGATATATTGGAATTAGAAAAAAACAAAGTTGATATAGAAAGTTTTAAGAAAAAACTAAAAGAGCCAAAAACAATGGAACAAATTAAAGAAGAAAGAAAACAAAAAAACAAAGAATCAAATAATGAAAAAGAAAACAAAGATAAAAAGACAGAAGATATAGAAAAAAATAATAAAGAAAAAGAAGAATCACAAGAGCAAAAGAAAATAGCAGAAAGAAAAAATTTAAGATTAAAAGATGTATTTGTTATTAGAAAAGATAGCCAATTCTTTAAAAACCATCCAGAGTTAAAAGAAGAACAAGGATTATATTTTTATAGAGATCATGATGGAAAAATTAAAGCAGAATATTTTGATAAAAATGGAAATCCACAGCCTTCTAAATTTTTTAATAATTCAACAACACATTTAAAAGAAGAAGTTGTTTCATTAGGTAATGGAGAAGAGGCAAAAAAATTAAAACCATATCAAGTAATGACAACAAACAACTTACACAAATCACAAGGAACTATGGATATAAGAGTTGCAATAAATATAAACCAAGGGTACTTGGATATAGAAGAAACAAGACAGGGAACAAATGGAAAATGGACAGGATATGAAATTGAAGCAAAAGGCAGAGACTACAATTCAAGTGAAGTAAATAAATTAAGCAATATGAAAACTAATGAGTATAATCCAAACAATGTAACTGATAGCTTTAACAAAGTTGAAAATACAGACTTAGCAAGAGATGGAATACAATTACATGAATTAAGTTATGAAGCAATGTTACAAAAATTTATAGATGAAGGATATACAAAAAGAGAAGCAATTGATATTTACGATCGTATGAGCGAGCCTAGATTTCTAACAGAAGAAGCAGCTAAAAAAGAAGTAAATAAGGAAATAGAAAAAAGAGAAAAAAATCAAGAACGTGATGATGATGTACTAATTCCAGGACCAAGAAGAAGACATTAAAAGCGTGTGAATTTTAAAAGCTGCATAAATTGCCAAATGATATAAAATATGGTATAATTAAAATGTATTATGCGGAAGCATTAAATAAAACAGAAAAGGAGATTAGCAATGATACTCGAGTTCATCTTTGTAATTTTCATGATCGTTGCATTTATTGCAGATATTGCATGGATGCAAGCAGTAATTGGAGCATTTGCCTTGATCCTGGGAATTGTCATTATCTGGGATGATGCCCGGATTTTTGGAGACAAATTTGCACCAATGATTCCCGCCATTATAAAGGGCGGAATTTCAATCATTGCTGGCCTTGCAGTATTGACAATGGCAATTTTCTAAAATAGGAGGTTCGTTGAACCTCCTATTTCTTTTTGAAAATCGGAAAATGGGGACACGCACTTTTTTCCATTTTGCATAAAAATTTAAAAGTGTTTAATAATATTATTAGGAGATGATTTTTTTGAGAATTAAAAAAATAATAATGTTATTAATGATTCTTCTTGTTTCACTTTTGTGGAGTAATTCTGTAAGTGCTATGAGCTATTATCAAACAGTTGGCACAACAACAGGTTTAGTTACAGCAACAAGTTTAAATGTTAGGCAAGGACCAGGCACAAATTATGGAAAAGTAACTACTATAAACAAAAACGAATATGTAAGAGTATTTGCACAAATAAAAGACTGGTATGTAATCCAAACAGAAAACGATTATATAGGAATGGTAAGCAAACAATATATAAAACTAGTATACCCAACAAAAGCTGAAACAACAAACAAACCAAATACAACAGAATCAAGTATAAATACAACAACAGGACTTACAAAAGACGAACAAGAAACACTAGATTTAATAAATGCAGAGAGAAAAAAAGCAGGCCTTGCAAGTTTAAAAATTGATAGTGAACTTCAAAATGTAGCAAGAACAAAAGCAAAAGACTTAGTAGACAACAACTATTTTGCACATAATTCACCAACATATGGAACACCATTTGAAATGATGAAAAGCTTTGGAATAAAATATAAAACTGCAGGAGAAAACATTGCAGGAAATTCTACAAATAGCGGAGCAGTAAAAGCATGGATGAACTCAGAAGGGCATAGAGCAAACATCCTAAATAGTAGTTATAACTATACAGGACTAGCAGTAGTAAGCAGTCCAAAATACGGAAAAGTTTATGTACAAATGTTTATAGGTAAGTGATACAATTAGGGACAGTCCCAAATTGTAACAAATTTACAGTAAAAATATTTGACTTTTGGTAAAATATATGCTATTATAATTATAGCAATTGCAAAGCAGGTTAACAGTTAATGTATGAACAAAAAAAGACTAGGAGTGCAAGTCCTAGTCTTTTCTTTTGCTATTTACTTAAATATTTTACTATGTAGTAAATTATTATAAGTTCTAGCAAGTCTAGCAAGTTATCCATTAATGCATGAACCTCCTTCCTGCATACTTGGCAAGTAGGCAAAATTAATAATAATATAAACATAAAAAATTGTCAATAAGAAAAAATAAATTTCTTGTTCCATTTTTTATAAAGTGTGATATAATATATCACAATAAATAAAGAAGAGGTAGACTAGATAATGACAAAGGTAATAAAAGACGTATTTCAGGATTATAAAAAAGATGGGGCAATTCTGGAAGCAGAAATTACAAAAATGAACTTATATAAAAAAAGCAATAAGCTGGAAATAGATATAACTTCTCAAAATCAAATTAAAATAAATGAATTAAATGATTTTGAATCTTATTTATCTACAAGATTTTTAATAAAGATAATTGACTTATCAGTAAAATATGAAAATGGTGACTTTGAATGTGATTTAAATAATGATTGGAAAGATGTTATAAAATATATTGCAACAAAGTTCCCTATAACTAAAGCTATTTTGAAAGAAAGTAGTGCTTCAATAAAAGGCAATGAAGCAATTATTAATTTAAAAACCAATAGTTCAGACTTTTTACATTCATATTCAGTAGATAAAGCTCTTGAGAAATTGTTTTTTAATGTTTATGGGAAGAAAATAAAAGTTACATATAATGAAAGCCTTACAGAAGAAGAAATAATAGAAAAGAAACATATTTTAGAAGAGATACAAGATAATTTATGTAAGAATCTCATGAATGATATGGCTATTGCAACGCAAGAGAAAAAGAAAGCAAAACAAGAAGAAGCCGTGGTTGAAGAAGAAGCTATTCAAGAGGAAGAAGAAGAGCAAACACCTTTAATTATTGGTAGAAGTCCAAATATTAAAGAACAAATTGTTAAAATAAAAGATTTGACACCAGACTATGGTAAAGTTGCTATTCAAGGTAAGGTTATTAAAACTGATTCAAGAGAACTAAAAAATGGTAAAACTCTAGTAATGTTTGATGTTTATGACGGAACAAGTACAATTACTTGTAAATCTTTCGTTGAACCAGAAAAAGTTTCAAAGGTTATGGATAGAATAAAGGCTGGAATTAGAGTTAAATTGCAAGGAAATGCACAGTATGATAACTTTGCAAAAGAAATAGGTGTAATTGCAAATGTTGTTATTGAATTACCACCACAAGAAGAAATTAGAAGACAGGATAACAGTATGACAAAACGTGTAGAACTACATCTTCACACACAAATGAGTCAGATGGATGCTGTTACTTCAGCAAAGGATTTAATTAAAAGAGCAGCAAGTTGGGGTATGAAATCTATTGCAATTACCGACCATGGTGTAGTGCAAGCTTTCCCAGAAGCAAAACATGCGGTTGATGATTTAGGACTAGATATTAAAGTTATTTATGGTGTGGAAGCGTATTTTGTTCCAGACGATGAAATTCCAGATGAAGAAGAGGGCTGGAAAAAAGTTAAACCTTACCATGCAATAATACTAACACAAACTCAAAAAGGTTTAAGAAATTTATATGAATTAATATCTGTTTCTCACATTCAATATTATCATAAAAGACCAAGAGTTTTACAAAGCGTTTTTAATAAATATAGAGAAGGATTAATTTTAGGTAGTGCTTGTGAACAAGGTGAATTATATAAAGCAATTTTGGAAAATAAACCACAAGAAAAAATAGAGCAAATTGTAAAATACTATGATTATTTAGAAATACAACCTCTTGGAAATAATAACTTTATGCTAAGAGAAGGAAAAGTACCAGATGAAGAAGCTTTAAAGAATATAAATAGAAAAATTGTTGAACTTGGTGAAAAATTTGGAAAGCTTGTTGTTGCTACATGTGATGTTCATTTTATGGATCCACAAGATGAGGTATATAGAAGAATTTTAATGGCTGGTCAAGGCTTCTCAGATTGTGATAATCAAGCACCATTATACTTTAGAACTACTGAGGAAATGCTTGCAGAGTTTGATTATTTTGGACCAGAAAAAGCATATGAGCTAGTTGTAACAAATACAAATAAAATTGCTGATATGTGTGAAGCAGTTTGCCCAATTTCTAAAGAAAAATGTCCTCCAGTAATTGAAGGAGCAGAAGAAGAAATAAAGGAAACTTGCGAAAATAAAGCTAAAGAATTATATGGAGATCCATTACCAGAAATAGTTCAAGCAAGATTAGATAGAGAATTAACATCAATTATAAAAAATGGATTTTCAACGTTATATATTATTGCACAAAGATTAGTTTTAAAATCTAATGCAGATGGATATTTGGTTGGGTCAAGAGGGTCTGTTGGTTCATCATTTGTTGCTAATATGCTTGGTATAACAGAGGTTAACTCACTTCCACCACACTATAGATGCCCACAGTGTAAGTATTCAGATTTTACCGATTACGGAATAAAGAACGGTGTAGATTTACCAGATAAAGACTGTCCAAAATGCGGAACTAAAATGGTAAAGGATGGAATGGATATACCTTTTGAAACATTCCTTGGATTTAATGGAGATAAAGAACCAGATATAGACTTAAACTTTTCAGGAGATTATCAGGGAAAAATACATAGATATGCAGAAGTTATTTTTGGAAAAGGAAAGACCTTTAAAGCTGGAACTGTTGGTACAGTAGCTGAAAAAACAGCATTTGGATATGTAAAAAATTATTATGAAGAAAGAAATATACCAATAACAAATGCTGAAATTGGTAGAATTGTTCAAGGATGTGTAGGAATAAAAAGAACTACAGGACAACATCCAGGAGGAATTATAGTTGTTCCACATGGTAGAGAAATTTATGAGTTCTGCCCAGTTCAACATCCAGCAGATGATCCAAATTCAGATATTATAACAACGCATTTTGATTATCACTCAATAGATAAAAATTTATTAAAACTAGATATGCTTGGCCATGACGATCCGACAGTTATAAGAATGTTACAGGATTTAACGGGTATTGACCCTAAAACAATACCACTTGATGATAAAGATACAATGTCTTTATTTAGTTCAACAAAAGCCTTAGGTGTTACACCAGAACAAATTAATTCACAAGTTGGATCATTTGGTGTTCCTGAGTTCGGAACAAAATTTGTAAGAGACATGCTTTTGGATACAAAACCTACAACATTTGAGGAATTAATAAGAATATCAGGAGTATCACATGGTACAGATGTATGGCTAAATAATGCACAAGACTTAATAAAAAATGGAACAGCAACATTAAGCGATGCAATTTGTACAAGAGATGACATCATGATTTACTTAATAAAAAAAGGATTGCCACCAGATAAAGCATTCAAAACAATGGAAAGCGTGCGTAAAGGAAAAGGATTAAAACCAGAGCAAGAAGAGTTAATGAGAGAACATGATGTACCAGATTGGTACATAGACTCTTGCAAAAAGATAAAATACATGTTCCCAAAGGCACATGCTGTGGCATATGTTACAATGGCATTTAGGATTGCGTGGTTTAAAGTACATCACCCATTAGCATATTATGCAACATTTTTCTCAATAAGAGCAGATGAATTTGATAGCGAATTTATGATTTATGGAAAAGAAAAAGTAAAAGCAAAAATGAAAGAAATTGAAATGCAGGGAAACAATGCAACACAGAAAGACAAAGGAATGTACACAGTACTAGAATTAGTACTAGAGATGTATGAAAGAGGATTCGAATTTTTGCCAGTAGATATTTACAAATCACATAGCAATAAATTTAAAATAGAAGATGGAAAACTAAGACCACCGCTATCAAGTATAGCAGGACTAGGAGGAATAGCAGCAGATGGAATATACCAAGCAGCAAAAGAACAAGGTGGAGAATTTATGTGCATAGATGATTTACAATTAAAAGCAAAAATAGGAAAATCAGTGGTAGAATTACTAACAAAATTCGGATGCTTAAAAGGAATGAGCCAAAGCAATCAACTAAGCCTATTCGGATAATGTTCCAATTAGGGACAGTCCCAAATTGGAACATTTGCCTATTAACATAAAATGTGATATAATATATGTATTAAAGCCGATCAGGCGAATTAACAGGAGGAAAAAATGGAAGAACTCAGAATTTCTGGGCGCGTCAATGATGATGTTGTTTATGATGGCAATCTTCGGATTGCCCAGGGAACAATAGTCAACGGTAGCGTTTTCGCTACAGGTACGATTACTACTGAGAACCGTGTTCATATTTATGGCAACGTTGTTGCCAAGAACGAAGTTGTTTTAGGAAACCATAATGACATCAGAGGACTCGTAGAGTCACAGCTGTCTAGTGTCGAATTTGGTGATGAAAATTTCGCCGATTCGGTATCCGGATTTGAGGTGATTATGCGAAATCTCAACAATATTCGTCACTGGATTTCAAGTCCGGGAGGCGTAAAGGAAATAGGTACACTTCCAAATGTCTGGGGTGTCTTATTCGATTGAAGTCCACATCCCACCCCCAAGGTGTTAACCTTGGGGGCTCTTTTTTTTATGAATGTTCCAATTAGGGACTGTCCCTAATTGGAACATTTTAAGAACATGAAAAAAACAATTGATTTTTTGTGCAAATTTATGTATAATACTGATGTAGATGGTAATTTAAGGGAGAAAATTTACTATTTAGGAGGAATTATTATGCCTAGAATTGCCAGAAAAAATTTTGAAACATCTTTTTTTCATGTTATTGTACAAGGAGTTAATAAGGAATATATTTTCAATAAGAATGAATACATAGAAAGCTACCTTTCATTATTAAACAAGTACAAAGATGAGTTTCAAGTTGAAATTATTGCATATTGTATAATGAACAATCATGCTCATATGTTGATTTTCACAGAAAGAATTAGCGAATTATCAAAATTCATGCACAAAATAAATGCTATATATGCTCAATATTATAATGAAGAGGAAAAAAGGGTTGGACATGTTTTTAGAGACAGATTTAAAAGTGAACCGATTATTTCAGAAGAATACCTTGTAAGATGTATTAAATACATACATCAAAATCCGGTAAAGGCAGGTATTACACAAAACTGCGGAGAATATAGGTATTCAACATATAATCAGTACTTAAGAAATGAGGGTGTCGCAAAAAACAAGATTTTAAATGAGATAATTGGAAAAAGAAATTATAAGAGTTTATTAGAACTAGAAGATAATATCATATTTTATGATATAGATTTGACTGATAATGAAATGATTGACAATGTTGTATTCGATTTTAAAAGAAAATATAAAAAAACAACAGAAGAAATTTTAAAAGATGATGAAAAAGCAAAGGAAATAGTAAAAATACTTAAAGAAAAATACGGAATTGCTTATAGAATAATTGAAAAGAATTTAAATATAAGCAAAAGAAGGTTGCAAAAAATTAAACAATAAAATGTTCCAATTAGGGACTGTCCCTAATTGGAACAAGGAGGTTTTGAATTATGAAAATTGGAATTGTTGGTTTACCTAATGTTGGTAAGAGTACAATGTTTAATAGTATTACAAAAGCAGGTGCAGAGTGCGCAAATTATCCATTCTGTACAATTGAACCAAATGTTGGTATGGTTGCTGTGCCTGATGAGAGATTGGATAAGTTAACAGAAATGTATAATCCTGAGAAAACAACTCATGCTGTTATTGAGTTTGTTGATATTGCTGGTTTAGTTAAAGGCGCAAGTAAGGGAGAGGGTTTAGGTAATAAATTCTTATCTCACATTAGAGAAGTTGATGCAATTGCTGAAGTTGTTAGATGTTTTGAAAATAGCAATATTGTACATGTTGATGGAAATATTAATCCTGAACGTGATATTGAAACAATTAATTTTGAACTTATTTTTGCAGATATGGAAACTGTTGATAAGAGAATAGATAGAGCAACAAAAATGCTAAAAGCTGATAAAAAATATAAAATTGAATTAGATGCTCTAAACAGAATAAAAGCATTATTAGAATCTGGTAAACCTGCAAGAAATGTTGAACTTAATGAAGAAGAACAGGAAATGTTAAAAGACTTATATTTATTAACATCTAAACCAATAATATATATAGCAAATGTCCAAGAAGAACAATTAGCAGATGTTGATAATGATCCAAATGTAAATAAGGTTAAAGAAATTGCAAAAAGTGAAAACACAAAGTGTATTCCTTTATGTGCAAAAATAGAAGAAGAATTAAGTGTTTTAGAGGATGCAGATAAGAAAGAAATGCTTGAAACATTTGGATTAAAAGAATCTGGATTAGATACTGTTATAAGAGAAAGCTATGATTTATTAGGATTAATGTCTTTCTTAACAGCAGGAGAACCAGAAGTTAGAGCTTGGACAATAAAAAAGGGTACAAAAGCCCCAGAAGCAGCAGGAAAAATTCATTCAGATATTCAAAGAGGATTTATAAAAGCTGAAATAGTTTCTTTTGATGACTTAATGAGAGAAGGATCAATGGCAGCAGCAAGAGAAAAAGGATTAATTAGATCAGAAGGAAAAGAATACATAATGCAAGATGGCGATATTGTTTTATTTAAATTCAATGTGTAAAAAATAAATTATTTGGAGAAAAATATATGAAAAGTATTGTTATATTGATTAATAAAATTATCTATTTTATAGGTAAATGTGTTAAAAAAGGTAGTAGTTTACCAGGAAAAATTTCTTTAAAAATTATGCCTAATATTTTAACAAAAATAAAATTACCTGAAGATATAATTGTAGTAACAGGAAGTAATGGAAAAACTTCAACTACTGAAATGATATATAGCGTACTTAAACAAAATGGATATAATGTAGGAAGTAATCGTGAGGGTTCAAATCAAATTGAAGGCGTAACTACAATGATTTTGAATTCTTGCAATTTAGCTGGAAAAGTTAAAAACGACATTCTTGTTATTGAATCAGATGAAAGATATTTAAAACAAATTACTAAATTTATTAAGCCAAAATATTTGGTAGTTACAAATTTATATAGAGACCAGATGACAAGAAATGGACATCCAGAATTTATCTATGACGTTATAAAAGAAGCAATTCCAAAAGAAACAAACTTAATTTTAAACACAGATGATCCACTTTCTTCTTTATATGGTTACAAAAGAGAAAATGTAACTTATATTGGAATGAATAAAAATGATTTGGATACAGCGGAAAATACATCTGTATATAATGATGGAGTATATTGCCCAAATTGTAAAAGCAAATTAAACTATGAATTTTATCATTATGGACATATTGGATCATATAAATGTGAAAATTGTGGACATGAGAGAAAAGAACCACAATTTGCAATTACTAATATAGATTTAAAAACTGGTGAAATTGAAATTAACAATTCAAGTAAAATTAGCCTTAATTTAAGAAGTGTTTATAATGCTTATAATATTTTAGCAGCATTTGCTGCAACAAAATTAATTGGAGTAGAAGAAGAAAAAATTATTGATGTGTTAAATCAATATATAATAAAAAATGATAGAGTGCAAAACTTTGAATTAAACGGAAAACAAGCAATGCTACTAACATCAAAACATGAAAATTCAATTTCATATAATCAATCTATTCAGTATGTTGTTAGAGAAAATAAACCTTGTACAGTTGTTGTAATTGTTGATGCAGTTAGTAGAAAATATTTTACAAGCGAAACATCATGGCTATGGGATATAGATTTTGAACTGTTAAATGCGGATAATATAAAAAATATTGTGATAGCTGGAAAATATGTGCATGATTTAGCAATTAGATTTAAATATGCTGGTATTGATAAAGATAAAATAATTGCAGAAGAAAATTTAGACGAAATGATGAATAAAGTTAAATCTTTAGAAAACGAAAACATATATGTTATAACATGCTTCTCAGATAGAATGAAATTTATGGATAGGAGATAGGTTATGGAAGTAAAATTATTACATTTATATGGGGATATAATGAATCTATATGGAGAGTATGCAAATGTTAAAATCCTAGAACAGCATTTAATAGATCAAGGAATTGATGTTACAGTAGATAAAAAATCTATTGGAGAAGATAAAAATTTTGAAGAATATGATTTTGTATATATGGGTTCAGGAACAGAAAAAAATCAACAAGTAATATTACAAGATATTTTAAAAGATAAAGAACAGTTTATTAAAGCAATTGAAAATGGCACAACAATGCTTCTTACGGGAAATAGTTTTGAAATATTAGGTGAAAAAATTGATGATAAAAAATCTATTGGACTATTAAACTTTACTACGGAACACGTAAAAAATAGAATTACAACAGATATTATCTGCAATAGTGAAAAATTTGAAAATAAAGTTGTGGGTTTTGTAAATACAATGAGCAAAATAAATGAAAATGACACACCTTTATTTAATATCGAATGGAATAATTCTAATTTACAGGGGACAGAAGGAGTAATATATAAAAATATTATAGGAACACATTTAATAGGCCCATTATTAATTCGAAATCCTGAAATTTTACGATATATTATAAAGAAAATTTGTGAAAGAAAAGACGAAAAATTTGAATATAAAAATATAGAATATAAAGATGAAACTTTAGGATATGAATTAGTATTAAAAGAATTAGAAAATAGAAAAGAAGTAAAATAAGGAGAAAAATATGGGGTTATTACGTTTTGCATTAGTTGGAAATTATAAAAGATTTTATGGAAAATTAAAAGAACTATCAAAAGAGAATGGAAAATCACCGGTACTTATGTTTATAGATACTGCTCTTTGTACATTAAGATTAGGATCTGGGTTACAAGATTATCTAAATTATAGATTTTATGAAAAAACATGGAAAGAAAGAAAAACCTATGCAACAATAGGAAGCATGGCAAAAGATTATAAAACTTTAGCTGGAGTTGAATATGCCGACTTTATTTCAAACAAAGTAAATTTTCATAAAAATTATTCAAAATTTACCAAAAGAGATTTTATTTCATCAGATGATAGTTTTGAAAAATTTGAAGATTTTTTATCAAAGCATGAATATTTTGTATGCAAGCCTTTAAATGGGTTAGGCGGATCAAAAGTTGAGAAGTTATCAAGAAACGATATTAAAGACAAGAAAGAATTTTTTGATAGCTTAAAAAGCGAAAATAAGTTTTTAGAAGAACTAGTGATTCAAAACGAAACATGGGGAAAACTTAGCCCCAATAGTACTAACACATTAAGGGTTGTAACAACGGCTGTAAATGATGATGTGAAAATTGTTTTTGCAGGTGCAAGAATTGGAAGCGGAAGAACAATAGCTGACAATTTTCACCAAGGTGGACAGGCTGCTTTAGTTGATTTAGAAACGGGAAAACTAGTTGGAAAAGGTATAGATAAAGAGTTGAAAGAATCTGAAAGTAGTGTTACAGGAGTTAAAATTGATGGCTATGAAGTACCATATTGGGAAGAAATAAAGAAGATGGTAAAAGAGGCAGCATTAGTAAATAACAAAATCCATATTATTGGATGGGACGTAGCAATTGGAAAAGATGGACCATTAATAATTGAAGGTAATAGAGGACCGGGATTTGACCTGGTACAAGTACTAATGAAAAGAGGAACAAAATATATATTTGAAGATTTAAAAAAAGAAATAAAAATGAATATCTGTTAAAAGATATTCATTAATTTTTTATATTTAGGAATTAAACCTTCCTTTTTATTTGATAAACTTGGTTTAACTTGGTAAACACCAGGGAAGCAATTACCTTCCACAATTACTGGACCGTTTTTGCTAATTGCTACATCCCAACCAACATAAGAAATTTCAGGAACTTTTTTAGCACATTCTTTTACAAGTTCAACTGCTTCTTTAAACATTGGAATTTTAAAACCAACTATTTTGGCTTTAGATATTGGATGTTCATAATAAATATTATCATCTCTATCAATTGCTTCTACAAAAACTGTTCCGGATTCATCAGCATATGTGTACATTCCACCACTTGAAAAATTATCAACTACGCCACCATTACCAATTTTTAAAACAGCTTGTAAAAAATAAGGTTGTCCATCTTTTAAGAAAGTAAACATACGCATTGTATTAACAGATTTTTCGTATAGTGAGTTCATATCAGGATGTTGAATAATGCAATCTTCAACTAATAATTGTTTATTTTGAATAAGTGTATCATATAAAATAGAGGCTTGCTCATCAGAGGTATATTCAAATTTTTCTACACCATTTCCGCCAGTTGCGTCTATTGGTTTAACAATTATTGCTTTATGATTTTTAAAAAACATGATAAATTCATCTTTATTATTTTCGAGAAACATCCAATCACGTTTTAGGTAGTCGTTAAATATTTTATTAAATTCAATTTTGTTTTCAAACTTATGAAAGAAGGACTTATCATTGTATGTTCCAACAATTTCGTTGTTTTTTCCTCTTGTTAAATATGTTTTGCGTTCCTGTTTGTTTAAATTATAGAATTCAAATTCTTGGTAATCATAATATCCGGCTTGATATACAAGTCCACATTTAATAATATCCAAAAATAGAAGTATCTTATTTTTACCAGTTTTTTTGTTAATTGAATTAATTATTTTGAACATGTTTGAGTAATCAAGTCTGAATATTCTTTTTATTAAATAGCGAAATTTTTTCATAATAACCTCCAAGTTAAATGGTTTCATATATTTATTTTGTTAGCATTTTTAGCATTTTAGGATAAATTTTTACTGCGTTTTTATTCCAATTATCTACAATTGCTTTTGCTTGTTCTCTTGAACCTGCAAATGTTTTAACTTCAAAAGTTACCTGATTATTTTCTGTTATTTTACAAATTACAGTGTATGAATTTTCACTTTCTGGAATAAAGTCGGCTGTAATTGAATATTCGTCTTGAATAGAACGAAGATCTTCTTTAAAATTGTTATCAATCTGAAATCTTGTAAAACCAGGAATTAAATCTTGTACAAGAAGAACAGCTTCTTTACCTTCTTTGGTTAATTCATAAATTGTTTCATTTTTTTCAGAAAGTCCTTTTATTAAATATTTATTTTCTATCAAATCAAGTAAAAATTGTTGAAAATAAAAATAGTTCATATCTTCAAAAAGTAAAATTAGCTTATATAGGTCAGTGTTTTCAATTGCTTTATCTAATTTACTTAAAATGTATAAGATTAATGCTTTATTTTCTGCTAATGTTTCGTTATCAGATGCAAGTTTCATTACAAATCTCCTTAAATTCTTATAATAATTAATTTATTTATAGTACAAAGTAGCCCAACGCAGGAGTTATATATTTAGATGAAATCGAGGACCCCCGAAAAACATCGTAGGCGTTTCCATCGTGGGCTCGATTGAAGATAAATATATAACTCCTACGAGATTGGGCGGATTTAAAAATCATCAACATAAATAAACTATAAATCAAAAATATTATAGCACAAATATAGAAAAAAACCAAGAAAAATGATATAATAAAAGAAAAAAAGAAATACAAACACTTGTTTTTTAAAATAAAACCATGTTATAATATTGCCAAATTGATTAAGGAGGTTTAAAAATGAGTGAGAATGAAATAAAAGAAAACATGGAAATGGTGCTATTTGAAAATAACAAAATTAGAAGGCAAATGTATGAAGGAGAATGGAATTATTCTATAGTAGATATTGTAGCAATATTAACAGAACAAAAAGAATATCAAAAGGGTAGAAAATATTGGAATAAGTTAAAAGAAAGATTACAAAATGAAGAAAATTCTGAAGCGGTGACAAATTGTCACCAGTTGAAAATGATTGCATCTGATGGAAAAATGAGACTGACAGATTGTGCCAATAGAGAGACTATTTTTAGATTAATTCAATCTATTCCATCACCAAATGCAGAACCATTCAAATTATGGTTTGCAAGATTAGCAGAAGAAAGAATTCAGGAAATTATAGATCCATCACTTGCAGTTGAAAGAGCAAGACAGACTTATTTGAAAAAAGGTTATACCGAAGAATGGACGGACACAAGAATTAAAGGAATTGCAGCTAGAAATTCTTTAACAAACGAGTGGAAAAATAGAGGTGCAACTACAAAAGATTATGGAATTTTAACAGATGAAATAAGTAAAGGTACATTTGGGGTTACAACGCAACAGCACAAAGAATTAAAAAAATTAGAAAAACAAAATTTAAGAGATAATATGTCTGCAATGGAATTAGCTCTTATGACATTAGCAGAGGTAACAACAACAGAAATACATAAAACAAATGATTCATATGGATTAAATGAATTACAAAAGGATGCTCATGATGGAGGAGAGATAGCTTCAATAACAAGAAAAAACATTGAAGAAAAAATTGGACACCCGGTATTAACATCTGAAAATGCAAAAGATTTTAGAGAAAAAAATTTAAAATTAAAAAGTAGTAAATAAAAGGAGAAAATTATGGATTTTGTACACCTACATACACACACTGAATTTAGTTTACTTGATGGAGCTAATAAAATAAAGGAATTACCAGCAAGAGCAAAAGAACTAGGAATGAATGCACTTGCAATAACTGATCATGGAGTAATGTTTGGGGTAGTTGATTTTTATAAAGAATGTAAAAAAGTTGGTATAAAACCAATTATAGGGTGTGAGGTTTATGTAGCACCACGTACAAGATTTGAAAAAGAACCAAATATAGATAATAAATATTCACATTTAATTTTACTTGCAAAAAATGAAACAGGATATAAAAATTTAAGTAAAATTGTTACAATTGGATTTACAGAAGGGTTTTATTATAAGCCAAGAATTGATTTAGAGGTACTGGAAAAATATCATGAAGGCTTAGTTTGTTTGAGTGCCTGTCTTGCAGGTAGTGTTAATAAAGCAATTTTAAAAGAAGATATGGAAGAAGCAAAAAAAGTTGCAATGTGGCATAAAAATTTATTTGGTGACGACTATTATTTAGAGGTTCAACCAAATGGTTTACCAGAACAAGTACTTGCAAATCAAAAATTAATTGAAATTTCAAAAGAGCTTAACATTCCTTTAGTTGCAACAAACGACTGTCATTACCTAAAAAAGGAAGATGCATACATTCATGAGGTTTTACTTTGTATTCAAACAGGTAAAAAGATGAATGATGTAGACAGAATGAAGATGGGAGCAGAAGAGTTCTATGTAAAATCACCAGAAGAGATGGCAGATTATTTTAAAAATATACCAGAAGCAATTGAAAATACAGTTAAGATTGCAGAAAAATGCAATTTCGATTTTGAATTTGGAAATACTAAACTTCCTAATTATGATGTTCCACCTGAATATAAAACACATGCTGATTATTTTAAAATGCTATGTAGAACAGGCTTAGTAAAACGCTATGGAGAAAATCCAGAAAAAGAAATAACAGATAGACTTGAATACGAAATTTCAGTTATTGAAAAAATGGGATATGTTGATTACTATCTAATAGTATGGGATTTTATAAATCATGCAAAAGAGGAAGGAATATCAGTAGGACCAGGACGTGGTTCTGGAGCAGGTTCTATTGCAGCATTTGCAATGGGAATTACAGATATAGACCCAATAAAGTACAATTTATTGTTTGAAAGATTTTTAAATCCTGAAAGAGTAAGCATGCCGGATTTTGATGTGGATTTTTGCTATGAAAGAAGACCAGAAGTTATTGAATATGTAGCAAAAAAATATGGTAGAGACCATGTTTCTCAAATTATTACATTTGGAACAATGTCTGCAAGAATGGTAATTAGAGATGTTGCAAGAGCGTTAGATATTCCTTATGCTGAAGCAGACAAACTTGCAAAAATGGTTCCAATGGAATTACATATAACAATTCAAAAAGCATTAGAGCAAAACAGAGAATTTAAAGAACTTTATGAAAATGATGAGGCAACAAGAAAATTATTAGATATAGCAATGAGATTAGAAGGTTTACCAAGACAGGCTTCAACACATGCATGTGGTGTTTTAATTACAGATAAACCAGTCTTAGACTATGTTCCACTATATGTTAATGAAGGAACAATTGAAGCACAATTTATAATGACAACACTAGAAGAATTAGGGTTGTTAAAGATGGACTTTTTAGGATTGAGAACTTTAACAGTTATTTCTGATACCTTAAAATTTGTTAAAGAAAATAGAAATATAGATGTTCAGTTTGATAAAGATATGAATGACCAGAAAGTATTTAAAGATACATGGCAATCTGGAAATACTGTTGGTGTATTTCAATTTGAAAGCCAAGGCATGACAAACTTTATGAAAGAATTGAAACCAGATACTTTAGAGGATATTATTGCAGGAGTTTCACTATATAGACCTGGACCAATGGATCAGATACCTAGATATATAAAAAATAAATTGGATCCAGAACACAGCGAATATACTCATCCAGCGTTGGAACCGATTTTAAATGTAACCTATGGTTGTATGGTTTACCAAGAACAAGTTATGCAAATCGTTAGAGATCTAGCAGGATATTCACTAGGACGTGCTGACCTTGTAAGACGTGCAATGGGAAAGAAAAAACTAGAGGTAATGGCAAAAGAAAGAGAATATTTTATACATGGACAAGTAGATGAAAATGGAAATGTATTAATTCCGGGATGTGTAAGAAATGGAATAGATGAGCAAAGTGCAAATAAGATATTTGACGAGATGGCAGAATTTGCAAAATATGCATTTAACAAATCTCATGCTGCAGCATATGCAGTTGTATCATATAGAACAGCATATTTAAAAACATACTATCCTGTTGAATTTATGGCGGCAACATTAAACAGCTTTTTAGGTAACTTAGATAAAATTCCAGAATACATTGCAGAATGTAAAAGAATTAATATAGAAATTTTGAAACCAAGTATTAACAAGAGTTTTACAAAATTTACTGTAAATGAAAACAAAATTCGTTTTGGACTTGGAAGTGTAAAAAATGTTGGAACATCTGCAATAGAAACAATTGTTGCAGAGCGAAATAAAAATGGAGAATTCAAGAGTTTTACTGATTTCTGTGAGAGAATGCAGGGAGAAGCTGTAAATAAAAAATGTATAGAAAGTTTAATAAAAGCAGGAGCTTTTGATGAGCTTGATGAAACAAGGCATACATTAATAGAGTCATATGAAGGAATTTTAGATATCATATCAGGTGAAAGTAAAAAATCAATTGATGGACAAGTAACAATGTTTGATTTAGGAAATCAAGAAACAACAGAAAAGCATAAATATAATTTAATAAAACAAGAAGAATACGATGAAAGAACATTACTAGATATGGAAAAAGAAATGCTTGGAATATATATTTCAGGGCATCCTTTAGCCAAACTTCGAGATAAGATTAAGGCAAATACAAATATAGATACACTTCAAATGCTAAACATGAAGGAAGAAAATGATTTATCAAAAGATGGAAGACCTGTTAAATATGCAGGAATAATAACATCTGTAAAAAAGAAGTACACAAAAAATAACACAATAATGGCATTTGTAACGGTAGAAGATTTATATGGTAGTACAGAAATTATAGTATTTGATAGTTGTTATAATAGAGCACAAAATGTTTTAATAGAAGATAGCATAGTTTTAATAGATGGTAGACTAAGCATAAGAGAAGATGAAGACATAAAAATAGTTGCAAATTCAATAGTAGATTTTGAAAATGTTATGGAAGCACAGGAAGAAAAAATACCAGAAAAGAAGGAAAAAAGAGTACTAACATTAATCATTCAGAATAGCACAGAGGAACAAAAAGATAAGCTAAGAGGTGCAATAAGATTTTTCTCTGGGGAGAGAAATAACATAGCAGTACAAATCATAGATAATGAAGGAATAAAGCCATGTGGAGCCATTTTCCTAACTGAAGAAATACTTCAAGAATTCAAGGAAATTCTAGGGGAAGAAAATGTAAAGATTTGAAAAATCTTCCAAAAAAAACATTTACTTTTAACAACATTTATGGTATAATAATTATGGTCGATAGAGAAAATATACTATGAAGGAGTGACGGAAAGATGTTTAATATAGGAGATAAAGTAGTATACCCAATGCATGGTGCAGGTGTTATACAAAATATAGAGGAAAAAAATATTTTAGGAGAGAAAACAGCATATTACATAATAAAAATGCCTGGTGAAGTTAAGGTTATGGTTCCAACTTCAAAAGCAGAAGAAGTTGGCATGCGTGGAATTATTGATGGTGCAAAAACAAGCGAGGTATTTAAAGTTTTAGAAACTGATTCAACTGAAATGTCTTTAAATTGGAATAAACGTTATAGAGATAATATGGAAAAAATGAAAAGTGGAGACATTTATGAAGTTGCAGATGTTGTTAGAAATTTAAGCTTTAAACAAAAAGAAAGAGGCCTTTCAACAGGAGAGAAAAAAATGCTTTTAAATGCAAAACAAATTCTAGTAAGTGAACTTACGCTTGCTGAAAATTCTGAAAAAGATACAATTGAAGCAATGGTAGATACAAAAATAAATGAATCATTTGCAGAATATAATGCAGCAGAAGAAAATGGAACAATGGGTAAAATAATTAAATTTTAATAAATTAAAGAACAGAAATTTTTCTGTTCTTTTTTGTTAGATAGTAGATATTATTTAATACAGCGATTTTACTTGATTTTTCCATATGACTTGTGGTAGAATAGTTAAAGAAAATTTGAAAAGGGGTAATAAAAATGGGAGTTGCATATAAACGAGTTTTATTAAAACTAAGTGGAGAAGCATTAGCCGGAGAAAAAAAGAGCGGAATTGATGCAGAAATACTTGGAAACATATGTGATAAAATAAAAGAAATTGTAGATATGGGAGTTCAAGTTTCAATAGTTGTAGGAGGAGGAAACTTCTGGAGAGGAAGATATGGACATCAAATGGAAAGAACAACATCAGATTATATGGGAATGCTTGCAACAACAATAAATGGTTTAGCATTACAAGATGCATTAGAAGCTAGAGACATAAACACAAGATTACAAACAGCAATTGAAATGAGACAAATTGCAGAACCATATATAAAAAGAAAGGCGGCTAAACATTTAAACCAAGGTAGAGTAGTAATATTTTCATGCGGTACAGGTAATCCATACTTTTCAACAGATACATGTGCAGCATTAAGAGCAGCAGAAACAGATTCTGAAATAATATTACTTGCAAAAACAATAGATGGAGTATATTCAGCAGATCCAAAAGAAGACCCAAATGCTGTAAAATATGATAAAATTTCATATTTAGAAATTCTTAACCAAAACTTAAAAGTTATGGATTCAACAGCAACATCACTTTGTAGAGATAATAACATTCCATTAATGGTATTTGGAATAGATGATCCAGAAAACATAGTTAGAATTATTAAAGGTGAAAAAATTGGTACTTATGTTAGCTAGTGAAAAAAATACTTAATATATAACTCCGAAGAGATTGGGCGGAGAATAAAGGAGATTGATAATTATGGATTTAAATAACATAGAAGAAAAAATGAACAAGACAATAAGTGTATTACAAGAAAACTTATCAGAGGTTAGAGCTGGACGTGCAAACCCAGCAATATTAAATAAAATTATGATTAACTATTATGGAGTACCAACTCCAATAAATCAAGTTGCAGGAATTTCAGTTCCTGAAGCGAGATTAATTGTTATTCAACCATGGGATGCAAGCGTATTAAAAGAAATTGAAAAAGAAATTTTAAAAGCAGATATAGGAATAAACCCAAACAATGATGGAAAAGTAATTAGATTAGCATTTCCAGAATTAACAGAAGAAAGAAGAAAAGAACTTGCAAAAGACATTAAGAAAATGGGAGAAGAAGCTAAAGTTGGTGTTAGATCAATTAGAAGAGAAGGAATGGATCAAGCAAAAGCTGAACAAAAAGAAGGTACAATTACAGAAGACGATTTAAAAGGATTAGAAGATAAAATTCAAAAATTAACTGACAATAAAGTTACAGATATAGATAAAGCAATTGAAAACAAAGAAAAAGAAATTATGAGTGTATAAAAAACAATAAAATTACCTTGAAGTATATTTTTACTACAAGGTAATTTCTATTAATTTATTTTGTCGAATTTTGTCGAACATGGTCATAACAGGACGAACGATTTTTATTGATTTTAAGCCCAATTTGATGTATTATTTAATAGTAAATTTTAATTAAAATTTACTTGGATATTTAATACGACTTAACAATAATGGGGAGGTAAAACAATTGGAAAGCGAAGGAATCTACTATGGTGCTACTTTACTTGGCGGAAATGATTTAGTAGAAACGTTATGCAAAAACAAAATTGAATTAGAATATTATGGTACAGAATATCATAATATAGATGAATTCGAAGAAAAACCATATTATGGAATATCTATTATAAAAAAAGAATATAATAAAGATGAAATAAAATTCGAAAAAAAACATATTGAAAATGTATCAACAAGCAAAAACGTAATTTCTGAAATAATTAACATTCTAAAACAAAACAAAGTAACGCCAATATGTCTTTATGATGTGGTTGATGATTTGCTTAAAAAATCACAGTATCAAAGTGCTAGATAATAAAAAAGAGTTTTGAAAATATTTTTTTCAAAGCTCTTTTTGTCTGGGAGAAAAGTTTTTATAGCTATTTACTTTTAACAAAACTTAGTGTAAAATA
Source organism: Clostridia bacterium (assembly GCA_045628105.1). Taxonomy (GTDB): domain Bacteria; phylum Bacillota; class Clostridia; order TANB77; family CAG-508; genus UMGS1781. The sequence continues at coordinate 21,460 of JAZQOX010000032.1, forward strand.
AAACAAGAAATTATATAAAAAGGAGCAGGGATGTGTAATGAAAACTAATTGGTTTAATACTAGCATTGAAGAGACAATAAAACAATTAGGAACAGACCTTGAAAAAGGGATAACTAATGAGGAAGTAAAGAAAAGACAAGAAGAATATGGGCTAAATGAGTTAGCAGCAAAGAAAAAGAAAAGTACATTTATTAAATTTTTAGAGCAATTTAAGGATTTTATGATAATTGTACTTATTATTTCAGCAATTATTTCAGGAATTGTTGGAGTAAAGCAAGAAGGAATTTCAGGAATAACAGATACAATAATTATTATGTTTGTAATTATTATGAATGCAATTATAGGAGTGGCACAAGAAAATAAGGCAGAGAAATCTCTAGAAGCGTTACAAAAATTAAGTAGCCATGTAGCAAAAGTAATAAGAAATGGTAAATTAGAAGTAGTTCCATCAAAAGAATTAGTACCTGGAGATGTTGTAGTAATAGAAACAGGAGATTATGTACCAGCTGATTTAAGAATTATAGAAGCTGTAAATTTAAAATCTCAGGAATCAGCATTGACTGGTGAATCTGTACCAGTAGAAAAAATCTCAGGTCTAATTGAAGAAGAAAAAATAGGGATAGGCGATAGAATAAATATGCTATTTTCTTCAAGCTTAATTACATATGGTAGAGGAAAAGCTGTTGTCGTTGAAACAGGTATGAATACAGAAGTTGGAAAAATAGCAGGAATAATTAATTCAGCTGAGAATACAGAAACTCCACTTCAACAAAAATTAAACAAATTAGGAAAAACGTTAGGAATTGTAGCATTAATAATATGCGTTATAATTTTTATTATAGGTTTACTATATGGAAAAGAAGTAATAGAAATGTTTTTAACAGCTGTTAGCTTAGCTGTAGCTGCAATACCAGAAGGGTTGCCTGCTGTTTCAACAATAGTTCTTGCAATAGGTGTACAAAAAATGGTAAAGAAAAATGCAATAGTAAAAAAATTGCCAGCAGTTGAGACACTAGGTAGTGCAACAGTAATTTGTTCAGATAAAACAGGAACATTAACACAAAACAAAATGACTGTTCAAAAATTATTCTATAATGATACAGTAAGTGATGTTGAAAGTGTTAATACTGAAGTAAAAGATGGTAATTTGGATTTATTAATTCATTCAAGTATGCTATGCAATGATACAAAAGTATCAAATACTAAAGAATTAACAGGAGATCCAACAGAAACAGCACTTGTCGATTTAGGATTCAAATTAAACTATGATAGTGCATTATACGGACAGTTCCCAAGAGTTAAGGAAATACCATTTGATTCAGAAAGAAAATTAATGACAACGGTTCATAATTCAAATGGAAAATATATTGTTTACACTAAAGGTGGTGTAGATGAACTTCTTGCAAGATGTACAAAATATACAATTAATGGAGAAATAAAAGAAGACTTAGATAGATATAAAGAAAAAATTAAAAGCGTAAATAATGAAATGGCAAGCTCTGCATTAAGAGTACTTGCTATGGCATATAAAGAAATGGATCATGAACCATCTGATGAAGAGATGAAAAACATTGAAAATGACTTAATTTACATTGGCATGGTTGGAATGATTGACCCACCAAGATTAGAAGTTAAAGATGCGGTTGCAACATGTAAAAAGGCTGGAATAAAAACAGTAATGATTACAGGAGATCACAAGATTACTGCAATTGCAATAGCTAAATCTTTAGGAATATTAGAAAAAGAAGAAGAAGCAATTACAGGATTAGAACTTGAAGATATGAGTCAAGAAGAACTTGAAAAGAATGTACGCAAATATTCGGTTTATGCAAGAGTTTCTCCAGAACATAAGGTTAGAATTGTAAAAGCATGGCAAGCAAATGGTGAAATTGTAGCAATGACTGGAGATGGAGTAAATGATGCACCATCACTTAAAATTGCAGATATTGGTTGCGCAATGGGCGTTGTTGGTACAGATGTAGCAAAAGAAGCGGCAGATGTAATTTTAACGGATGATAATTTTGCAACAGTAGTATCAGCAGTTGAAGAAGGAAGACGTATTTATGATAATATTTTAAAGGCAATACAGTTCTTACTTTCAAGTAATATTGGAGAAATAGTAACATTATTTGTTGCAATACTAATTACACCATGGATGGCTAAAACATTTGGAATAGATATTAATCTATTGCAAACATTGTTACCAATACATTTATTATGGATAAATCTTGTTACAGATTCTTTACCAGCATTAGCACTTGCAGTTGATCCTGCTGAAAAAGATATAATGGATAGAAAACCATTAAAACATTCAGGAGGAGTCTTTACAAAAGGAATGACATGGAGAGTTATTTACCAAGGAATTATGATAGGTGCTATTACAATTGGAGCATATATACTTGGATTAAGCACAAAAGGAGCAACACCTTTAGAAAAAGTTCAAATTGCACAAACAATGGCGTTTTATGCATTAGCTTTATCAGAATTAGTTCATATTTTTAATATAAGAAACAATCATAAATCTATATTTAGCTCAAATCCATTTAACAACAAGACATTACTATTAGCAGAAATTGGTTCAGCAGCTTTAATGTTTATAATACTATTCACATCAAAATTAAGAAACATATTCAGCATAGTATTATTACCAAGAGAGCATATATTTGAATTAGTTTTATTAATACTATCACCAGTTTTAGTAGTAGAACTATTTAAATTATTAAAGATAAATGGAAAAGAATAGCTAAAAAACAAAGGTTTGCCAATACATATTGACAAACTTTTTACAATAATATATAATACAAAACGAATTTGGAGTTTAGGAATGTGGTTGCCACTTTACTTTACATAGAAAGCGAGGTGGTGTGAATGTTAGAAGATGCTTTATTACAATTGCTTATTTTTTCTCTTCTTATCAACATTGTTTTTGCATCTATCATAATTGCTTTACTAATAGCAATAACTATTTGTATTTGTAAAAAAAAATCACATCTCTGAAAATTGCGACTAGAGATGTAATTTAATTTATATTTCCTGTGGCAACCACATTTGTGGCTCCTTATTCTAAAATTATTATAATATAAATGAATCAAAAAGTCAATAAAAAGGAGTAAATTTAATGGAATTAAAAATAAAAGGCATATATAAACATTTTAAAGGCGATATGTATATTGTTGAAGATGTAGCCATACATAGCGAAACAAAAGAAAAATATGTAGTATACAGAGCATTATATGGTGATACAACATTATACATAAGACCATATGAGATGTTCTTATCAAAAGTAGATAAACAAAAATATCCAGATGTTAAACAAGAATATAGATTTGAATTGCAAGAAATTGAAAGTAAAAATAAATAAAGAGTTTTGTACAAATTTGGGACAGTCCCTAATTTGCACAAAGCTCTTTATTTTCCTTGATTTTTATGGTATAATTATCAAATGAGTAAAAAAATAAGGAGACATTTGATGAACGATATTATTAAGGTACTTCCTAATTTTAAGAAGTTTAATGATTATATTGATAATGTAAAGAGTAAAACAAGCCCTATTATGCTTTCAGGGCTTACAGATAGTGGAAAGGTTCATTTCGCCTATTCCACTTACTTTTATGCGGAAAAACCAATATGTATAATTACGTATAATGAATTACAAGCAAAGAAAATTCTAAAAAATCTAGAATATTTTAATGAAAAAGTTAATTTTTTCCCTAAAAAAGAAATTATGGCGTATGATTATTTAGCTGAAAGTAAAGATACTACATATAATAGAATAGCTTGCTTGAACGATATTTATACAAAAAAAGCTAATATTATTGTTACAACTATTGAGGCTGTAAGCCAAAGATTAATTCCAAAAGAGGTTTTATATAAAAATATTCTAAATATTAGTAAAGGCGACATAGTTAATTTAGAAGAAGTTAAACAGAAATTAGTAGATTTAGGATATGAAAGATGTGATATAGCTCAAAACAAATCAGAATTTAGCATTAGAGGAGGAATTATTGATATAGTTCTTTCCGAAAAAGAAGGTATTAGAATTGAACTTTGGGGAGATGAAGTAGATTCTATTAGAACATTTGATTTGAGTAACCAGAGATCTAAAGAAAAAAGAGATAGTATATTAATATTTCCTGCACATGAGTTTTTGCTTGAAAAACCAGTTGAAGAAATAATTGAAAAAATAGAAGATGAAAAAGACATAGAAGAAATTAAAGAAAAAAATTATTCTAGTAAAATAGATAAATATTGGAATATTTTTTATTCAAATTCAAAAAATACATTTATAGATTATATAAAAGATGATTATATTATTTTCATAGATGAAGCTGCTAAAATAAAGGCAAGATCAGAAAATAGTATTAAAGATATACAAAATTTAATAAAGTCTTTAATAGAAAAGAAAAGATTTGTTCCACAGCTTTTAGAACAAACGGCTGATTATTTAGAATTTTTAGATAATATAAAAGATATACAGTCAATATATTTAGAAAATAAAGATATTGGTTTTGTAGATAAACAAAGTATGCATGCAAAAAGAAACGGATATAGCTTTAGCTATAGGGAGGTTAACTTTTTTCGTAGTTCAATGGATCTATTGTTTAAGGAAGTTCAAGAAGGAATTGCAGAAGGAACAACAATAGCAATACTTTGTGGATCACAAGGAAATATAAAAAAAGTAAAAGATTTATTAGAAGAAAAAATAACAAATAAAAATCATTTAAGTAAAATTATTTTAACAGAAGGTTCATTAACAGAAGGATTTGAATGTTATGATTTTAATCTTTTAGTAATTTCTGTTCAAGAATTATTTAATGTTCAGAAAAAGAGAAGAAAAACACCAGAGCAATTTAGAACAGGTGAAAATATAATCTTTTCTGATTTGAAAGTTGGAGATTATATAGTTCATAGAACAAGTGGTGTTGGACAATTTATAGGAATAAATACTATTACAGCAGCAGGAATTACAAAAGATTATATTAAAATTAAATATAAAGATGATGGAATGCTATATATTCCAACAAGCAGTTTAGATAATATAAAAAAATATATAGGATCAGGGGATGGAGCTCCAAGACTAAATAAACTTGGAACTAAAGAGTGGTCAAAAGCAAAGGCAAGGGTTAAATCAAATTTACAAGAAATTGCAAAAGACTTGATAGAACTTTATGCAAGACGTGAAAAAGCTCAAGGCTTCATGTTTTCTAAAGATACTGAATGGCAAAAGGAATTTGAAGATAAATTTCCATATACTGAAACAGATGACCAATTAAGAAGTATTGAAGAAATGAAAAAGGATATGGAAAGTCCAAAACCAATGGATAGACTTTTATGTGGTGATGTTGGATATGGTAAAACAGAAATTGCAATTCGTGGTGCTTTTAAGGCATGCATGGATCAAAAACAAGTTGTTTATTTAGCTCCTACAACAATACTTGCAAGTCAGCAATATGAAACTTTTAGGGATAGAATGAAAGATTATCCTATAAAAGTAGAACTTTTAAACAGATTTGTTCCACAAGCTAAACAAAAAGAGGTTATTGAAGGACTAAAACTGGGAGAAGTTGATATTGTAATTGGTACACACAAATTATTAAGTGATAATATAGAATATAAAAACTTAGGATTATTAATAATAGATGAGGAACATAGATTTGGAGTAAAACACAAAGAAAAAATTAAAAAATTAAAAAATAATATAGATGTTTTAACAATGACGGCTACTCCAATTCCAAGAACACTTCATATGTCTATAGTTGGAATAAGAGATATGTCTTGTTTATATGAACCACCACAAAACAGAAGACCTGTTCAGACGTATGTATTAGAATATGATGATGAAGTTATTAAAGAAGCAATAAGCAAAGAACTTTCAAGAGAAGGCCAAGTATTTTACCTATTTAATAATGTTGAAAATATAGATAAAAAAGCAGATGATATATCAAAACTAGTTCCTGATGCAAAAGTTGCATATGCGCATGGACAAATGTCTGGAGCGGAAATAGAAGACATAATGAAGAGATTCGTAGATAAAGAAATTAATGTACTTGTATGTACAACAATTCTTGAATCTGGCATTGATATACCAAATGCAAATACAATAATTGTGGAAAACGCTGATAGACTAGGATTAGCACAGCTTTATCAAATTAGAGGAAGAGTCGGAAGAGCAGATAAACAAGCGTATGCATATATTACATACAAAAGGGACAAAATGATAAATGAGGTTGCTGAAAAAAGATTAAAAGCAATAAAAGAATTTACCGAATTTGGTTCAGGATTTAAAATAGCAATGAGAGATCTTGAAATAAGAGGAGCTGGAAGCTTACTTGGAGAAATTCAACATGGACATATAGATGAAGTTGGTTATGATACATACTGCAAAATTTTAGATGAAGTTATAAAAGAACAAAAAGGAATAAAGGTTGAAGAAGAACCTGAAATAATAATAGACATTAGTATTTCAAGTTATATTCCAGAAACATATATAGAAAACGAAGATCAAAAAATGGAAAGTTACAGAAACATTGCTTTATGTAGAACAGAAGATGATATAAAAAATGTATCAGAAGATTTAACAGATAGATATGGAAAAATGCCAAAAGAGGTTATTAATCTTTTAGGGGTTGCAAGAATAAAAGAAATATGCCAGGAAACTGGAATAACAAAGGTAATGCAAAAACAAAATAATGTTGTATTATATTATGAACCAGAAAAATTCACATTGGATGTTACAAATCTTATTCATAAATATAATGACAGAATTAGATTTTCAAGTAGCATTACACCATATATAACATATAAGGTTGAAAAACCAGAAAATATTATTTTAGAAATAGAGGAGTTATTAAAAAATGGTAATAACGAGTAAAGATAATGAAATGGTAAAACATATAAGAAAGCTTAAAGAGAAAAAGTACAGAGATGAATACGGGGAATATATAGTTGAAGGAATAAAACTTATTAGAGAGGCATTAGACGAAGAACAAAATGTTAAAACAATTATTGTTTGCGATAATTGCGACAAAGAAATAATAAACCAAACATCAATGTATGAAGTAGCAAAACAAACTATAGTATATGTTGATGAGAAGGTATTTAATACAATTACAGAAGTAAAGAATCCACAAGGAATACTTGCAGTAATTGAAAAAAAGAATGTTGAAAAGGAAATAGATTTTAAGGAAGACATGATTGTAGTTCTTGATGACATACAAGACCCAGGAAATTTAGGAACGATATTAAGAACAGTTGATAGTGCTGGACTAACACAAATTGTAGTTTCTAAAAAAAGTGGAGATGTATATAACTCAAAAGTAGTGCGTTCAACAATGGGTGCAATTTTTAGAGTAAATGTAATAGAAAGTGATAATCTTGTTGAGACAATAAAATTAATAAAAAAACATAAATTTTCTGTAATATCAACATCATTAGATACAGATAAAAGCATATATGATATAGACTATAAAAAAACAGCAATAGTAATAGGAAATGAAGCAAATGGAGTATCAAAAGAAATTCAGGACTTATCAGATAAAAAAATAAAAATACCAATGCTAGGAAAAACGGAAAGTCTAAATGCATCAGTTGCAACAGGAATAGTAGTATACGAATATGTAAGACAAAAATTGAATAAATAAAAACAAAAATAGAATTGGTGACAAGTGCCAATTCTATTTTTGTAATAATTGACTTCTTACAATTTTAATGATAAAATTTTATAGTCATAAATATCATTAAATAGGTGATAAAATGGAAGAAGTGTATAATAAATTAATTGAATTTATTGATAATGAGAGAGTTTGGGTAAATGAACCAATGTCAAAGCATACAACTTTTAAAATTGGTGGACCTGCTGATATTTTTATCAAGGTTAATAGTATTGATGAATTAAAGTTATTGATAAATATTAAAAATAGCTACAATATTCCTTTAACGGTAATTGGCAATGGTAGTAATATTTTAGTCAAAGATAAAGGCATTAGAGGAATTACTGCCAAACTAAATTTTCAAGATATTAATATAAATGATGATGAAATAGAAGCTGGTTCAGGAGTATTGCTATCAAAACTTTCAAGAGTTGCATGTGAGAATGAACTTTCAGGATTAGAATTTGCATGTGGTATACCAGGAAATATTGGTGGAGCTATATATATGAATGCAGGGGCATATGGAAAGGAATTTAAAGAAATAGTTGTAAGTGTTAACTATTTAGATGAGAATGGAAATATTCATATTGCAAAGAATGAGGAATTGGAATTTGGATATAGAGAGAGTATTTTTAATAAAAACAAGGATTATATTATTTTAAGTACGGTTTTGAAATTAAAAAATGCAAATAAAGAAGAAATATTAAACAAAATGAATGAAAATACTAACAACAGAAAAGAAAAACAACCAATAGAATTACCAAGCGCTGGAAGTGTTTTTAAAAGAAATGATGATTATATTGCAGCACAACTTATAGACAAATGCGATCTTAAGGGATATAATATTGGAGATGCATATGTTTCAGAAAAACATGCAGGATTTATTGTAAATAAAGGAAATGCTAGTGCAGAAGACGTTTTGAAACTTATTGAACACATAAAAAAAGTTGTAAATGAAAAATATAGCGTTGATTTAGAATTAGAATTAAAAGTTGTTGGAGAATAAACAACAGCAAAAGGAAAATAGGAGTGTAATAAAATGAAAAGTTTTTTGGGATGGCTAAAGAATAGTACAAAAATAAAAAGATGGATATTTTTAATGCTTGTTGGAATGATCCTTGCTTGCTATGGTTTTGCACAAGTTCTTGTTCTTGAAAGATTAGAAATATTTGATATTGTAAAAATTATAATAACTTTTGCCGCTGGTTTAACAGCATTTATAGTTGGACTTATATATATACAAAAAAGAACACTTGAACTTGCTGTACTTAAGGATTCTAAAAGTATGGATGAACTTTCAGATTCAAAAGATCAAGGTCCAAAAATTGTTGTAATTGGTGGAGGAATAGGATTAAATAGAGTATTAACAGGACTTAAAAACTATACAAATAATTTAACTGCTATTGTTACACTTTCAAATTATGGTAATAAAATAACAAGAAATGTTACTGATGATATAAAAAATAGTATTATAGCGCTATCTAGGGATAGCCAAGAAATGGCAAAGTTATTATATAAAAAAGTTGATGGAATAAACTTTGGAGATTTATACCTAGAAACAATGAGAAAAACACATAAGGATTTTTCTGAGGGTGTTGAAAGAAGTAATTCTGTTCTTTCTATGATTGGAAAAGTTTTACCAGCTACACTTGATGAAATGCATATATGTGTTGAGTTAGAAGATGGAACAGTTATAGAAGAAAAAGAAAAAATTGCTGAAATTACTACAAATAAGGTTACAAAAATAAACAGAGTATATATAAATCCTACAAACTGTAGAACCGCACCGGGAATAATAAATGCAATAAAAGAAGCGGATGCGATTATAATAGGACCAGGTTCACTTTACACAAGTGTTATACCGAATCTTTTAATAAAAAATGTAGCAAAAACAATAAGAGAATCTAAAGCATATAAAATTTATGTTTCAAATATAATGACTGAATGTGGACATACTGATGATTACTCACTATCAGAACATATTAAAGCAATTACAGAACATGCTGGAAATAATATAATAGATTACTGTATAACAGATAATGGAGATATTATTCCGGAAATATTAAGAAAATACAATAAAGCTGGAGAAAGTTTAATAGAAATAGATAAGCAAAATATTAAGGGAATTAATGTAATAAAAGCAGATGTTTCATGTATAGAAGGAGAATATATTAGACATGATCCTGAGTTATTAGCTAAACAAATTATAGAACTAATAGTTAATGATATGAGCTTTAAAGATAAAAAGAATGATGAACAGTATGTTTTATTAAATGCAAAATTAAAAGAAGCAAAAACAAAACCACGCAAAAAGAAAAAGCTAAATATATTTAAAAAAGATAAAAATCAAATCAAATCAAAGAGCAAGTTTAGTAGTAAATACAAAGATAGAATTGTTTCAATAAGAGATAGTGAAGAAACTACTAAAGAAAATAAAAAAATATATGAAAAAGCAAAAGAACTTACAGATGAAGAAGAAAAAAGAGAAAAAGAAAAATTCCTAAAGGATTTAAAAAAATAATAAGGTGGTATACAAATGAAATTAGATAAAAAACAATTAGAATTAAGAAATGGAATAACAAAGGAATGGATTATAACAAATGGTATAGGTGGATATAGCTCTTCAACAGTTTTAGGAATAAATACAAGAAAGTATCATGGACTTTTAGTTGCTCCACTTACACCACCAGCTAAAAGACACCTTATTTTATCTAAACTTGATGAAAGCATTCAAATAGAAAATAAAAATTATAATTTGTATTCAAACATGTGCCAAAATTACATATCAGATGGATATAAACTTCTAGAAAGTTTTGAAAAAGAATATGTTCCTGTTTTTAAATACGAAGTTGAACAAATGAAAATTAGCAAAGTAATATGTATGGAATACGGAAAAAACACAGTATGTGTTTTATATAAAATTCAAAATAATGGACCAAAGGCAAAATTAACTGTAACGCCAGTTATGAATTTTAGAGATTTTCACTCAATGAATACAAATCATGAATTTAGTATTAAACAAGAAATTAGAAATAACAAAGTTGAAGTTCAAATTGATGGCTTTACAGATTGCCCGGTATACTTTTATATGTCAAAGGGAAATTATATAGAGCATTTTAATGATACATTTAGAAATATGTATTATATAGAAGAAGAAAGAAGAGGATTCTTTCCAGAAGAAAATCATGCAGTTCCAGGAAGATATGAAATAGAAATTGATGAAAATTCAACTTCCGAATATAGCTTTATTTGTTCTTTAGAAGAAAACATTGAAGAAATAAATGCAAGAACAGTAATAAATAAAGAAATAATAAGAATAAATGAATTAATGTATAAAGCAAAATTTATAGAAAAAAAGGAAGATATTACAAAACTATCTAAAGAACAAAAAAGTAGATTAGATATGCTAAGAAACTTTACAATAGCAATAGATAACTTTATAGTTTATAGACCGTCGTTTGGTTATCATACAATAATTGCTGGTTACCCATGGTTTTTGGATTGGGGAAGAGATGCACTAATATCTTTTGAAGGACTTCTTTTATGTACAAAACAGTATAAATATGCTCAAAATGTATTGGAAACTTTAACAAGAGATGTAAAATTTGGTCTTGTTCCAAATGGATATTCAGGCTATGATAATAGACCATTGTATAATAGTGCTGATAGTTCATTATTACTATTTGAAGCAGTTCAAAAATATTTAGATTATTCTTTAGATTATAAATTTATAGAAGAAAAAATATATAAGAAGTTAAAGTCAATAATAGATAATTATGCTAAAGGAATAGATTATGATGATAATAATATAAAATTAGATGAAGATGGATTAATATCTGCAGGAACAGAAAATACACAAAATACATGGATGGATGCTAAATATGGAAATCATTGCTTTACCCCAAGAAATGGCAAAGCTGTTGAAATAAATAGCTTATGGTATAATGCATTAAAAATAATGGAAAATTTGAGTAAAAAGTTTAATGATAAGCAGGAAACAAAAAGATACAATGAAATGGCAGAAAAATGTAAAAAATCTTTTAACGAGAAGTTTTACAATGAAAAGAAAAAATGCTTATTTGATGTTTTAGGAGACGGAAAAATAAGACCAAATCAATTATTTAGTATGTCTTTAACATATCCAGTAGTTGAGCCTAATTCTGAAATTGGAAAGAATATAATAGAAACTGTTGAAAAAAAGCTATTAAATAAATATGGATTGAAAACATTAGCAAAAGGTGAAAATGGATATGTAGATACATATGAAGGAGATGATTTTAGAAGAGATTCAAGCTACCATCAAGGCATTACATGGACATGGCTTTTAGGTTTATATTATAATTCTTTAAAGAATATGCTTAAAAATGAAAAAGATAAAACAAAGAAGTCTGAATTAAAAGCAAAGATAAGTGATTTTGAAAACAATATTGAAAAAACATTTATAAAAGAAATGGAAGAAAGAGGATGTTTGGGAACAATTAGCGAAATTTATGATTCAAAACCACCATATGAACCAAAAGGTGCATTTGCACAAGCGTGGAGCGTAGCAGAAATATTTAGAATAATTTACAAGGAAGGAAAATGAAATGAGAATTTTGGGAATAGATCCAGGTTATGCAATAACCCGGATACAGCATAATAGATTATGTGGGAAATAAATTTAAACTAATAGATTCAGGAGCAGTTCTTACAGATAAAGATATGTCTTTTCCATTAAGATTAACCAAGATTTTTGATGATGTTAGCCAGCTAATTGATACATATAAACCAGATGCAATTTCAGTTGAAGAATTATTTTTTAATAACAACGCAAAAACAGCAATTAATGTTGCACAAGCTAGAGGAGTAGTACTAATAGTGGGATGCAAAAAAAATGTTCCAACATTTGAATATACCCCACTTCAAATTAAGCAGTCAGTAACAGGCTTTGGAAGAGCTGATAAAATACAAGTACAAAAGATGGTTAAATCAATTTTAAATGTTGAGAAATTACCAAAACTAGATGATACAACAGATAGTATGGCAGCTGCAATTTGCCATGCACATTCGGCAAAATTTTCACAGAAGTTATAGAAAAGGAATTAAATTATATGACGATTGAAGAATTGGAAGCAAAATTAAAAACTGGTATGTTAGATTCAATATACTTGTTATATGGTGAAGAGGAATATTTATTAGAAACTTGTGTAAAAAAAATAAAAAAGACATTTGGAGAGCTATTGAATGGAATAAATTATATACAAATTGATGACAAGAATGTAGAAGGACTTATATCAGATATAGAAACTCCTGCTTTTGGATATGCAAAAAAGTTAATTGTTGTAAAAAATTCAGGATTATTTAAAAAAGAAGGAAGAACAAAAAAATCCGAAGAAAAGAAAACGGAAAAAAAACGCAGTGCAAAAAGTTTACAAGAAAAAATAGCAGAATATATATCTGAGAATATTGATGTAATAAGAGAGTCAGTAATTGTTCTATTTATTGAGCAAGAAATTGGATCAAATGAATTAGAAAAGGTTATACAAAAAGTTGGAACAGTTTGTAATTTTGAAAAGTTAAAACCAATTCAAATATCTAAAAGAATCAAAGCAATTTGCAATGGATATAAGGTAAATATAGATGAAAAAACAATGAACTATTTTATTGAAACATGTGGTACAAGTATGCTAGCTTTAATTAATGAAATACGAAAACTTATAGAATATGTTGGAGAAAACGGAACAATAGATAATAAAGCAATTGACAAACTTTCAATAAAGGAACTTGATAGCGTTATTTTTGATTTGACCGATACAATTGGACAAAAAAATATAAAAGAAGCACTAAGAATATTAAATGAATTACTATATAATAAAGAACCAATTCAAAAAATACTTATAACTTTATATAATCACTTGAAAAAAATATATCTTACAATTCTTGCTATAAAATACAATGAAAATATAGCAGAAGCTTTAGGGTTAAAACCAAATCAAATGTTCTTAACTACTAAGTATAGAAAACAAGCTACATATTTTAAAGAAAAAGAACTAAGAGAAATTTTACAAAAACTTATTGATTTGGATTACAAATCTAAGCAGGGACAATTAGACATAAATGTTGGGTTAGAATCAATAATTTGCATGATGGGATAATAAAATTGCCAAAAATGTAAAAATGTGTTATAATAAAAAAGTAAGATTATTCAAAAGAGGGTGCAAAAAAAAGTGGTATTAATTGGAGTAATATATATATTACTAATATTAATATTAATATTAGTGATGTTTGCATATGTACAAATTAAACTATCTGGAATGAAAGTTAGAGATTTTTACGGTTTTATTGAGGCCAACCAGATGTTAGATAAACTATACAGATTTTCAAAAAAATATGAGAAATTAACAAATCAAGACCAACTAATATTCTTAACTGAAGCAGAAAAAGTTTTTTCGGCATTTGAAAAAGTACCAGATGCGTTGTGGGAAGAGGAATACTCAAAATATATGGATGTACTTGATAAATATAAGGATATAAAAGTTTTAAGATGGGAAAAAACATAAAAGATGCATTAAAAAATGCATCTTTTTTATTGCTCTACAATTACCTTCACAATATTGTAAATCAAATCCATTTTTTCTGCTGGACAATTTTTAAGTAAATCATTTAGAGCTGCAGTTAGATAAGAATTAGATGTAGGGGTTGTTCCCTCTAAAACTTCACCTTGAGAAATATCTAAATAGTTACACATTTCAGATAGTCTTTTTAAATTTATTTTGGTAGAGCCACGTTCTATTCTACTTATATAAGCAACAGATAAATCAAGAGCTTCAGCTAAAGCTTCTTGAGTTATTTTTTTATTAATTCTTGCTTGTTTTAATCTCATACCAATAATGCCGTAATTTAGTTCCATAAAAACTTCCTCCCTTTTGTTAAAATATAGCATTACAGAGTAAAACTTTACAGAAACAAACAAGTAAAATTTTACTGTCAGAAAAAATATTAAGAAGAAATAGATGTTTAAATTTATAAAAATTCTATTTAAAATACTGTCCTATTTTGGGATTGACTATTTGTAACTTTTGATATATTATATAAAAAGTTTATAGAAGCAATCAGTGGAAGGATGAGAGGTAATGTATTTAAAAAGACTAGAATTACAAGGGTTTAAATCTTTTGCAGATAAAACTGTATTAGATTTTATGCCAGGAATAACAACAGTAATTGGACCAAATGGATCAGGAAAGAGTAACATATCAGATAGTATTAGATGGGTACTAGGAGAACAGAGTATAAAATCTTTAAGGGGAAGTAAATCAGAGGATATAATTTTTGCAGGAACACAAAATAGAAAATCTTTGGGGTTTGCAGAGGCTTCAATTGTAATAGATAATTCAGACGGAAAATTACCAATTGAATTTGGGGAAGTAGTTGTTACTAGAAGAATATTTAGAAATGGTGAAACAGGTTACTTTATAAATAAAACACCATGCAGACTAAAAGACGTATTAGAACTATTTATGGATACAGGAATTGGTAAAGATGGATATTCAATAATTGGACAAGGAAAAATAGATGAAATATTAAGTAATAAATCAGAAGATAGACGTAATATTTTTGAAGAAGCTGCAGGAATTGTAAAATATAGGGCTAGAAAAAATGAATCTGAGAAAAAATTAGAACAAACAAAGCTTAACTTACTTAGAATTAATGATATTTTATCAGAAATAGAAGCAACTATAGAACCACTAAAGGCACAATCAGAAAAAGCAAAGAAATTTTTGGATTTGCGTGAAGAACTAAAATCAATTGAAATAGGTCTTTTCATATACAATATTGAAACATATAAGACAAAACTACAAGAAATTGTTAATGATATTGATATATTAAATTCGCAAAAAAAAGACGAAGAAAATAGATTAACAGTTTTACAAAATCTTAAGGAAAGCTTAAAACAGGAGCTTGAAGAAATAACAGAAAAAATTGAAAAAACACAAAATATTGGATTTGAAAGCGAAAAAAAGATAGAACAAATTACTTCAGACATAAATGTTGCAAATGAAAGAATATCAAATAACATTCAAAATAGTGAAACATACAAAAAAGAGGTTGAAGAGTTAAGTTTAAGAAATAAAGAGATTTCAGAAGAAAAAGAAAACAGAATTCAAAAGAAAGATAATTTAAATGAAAATAGAGAAAAATTCATAAAAGAATTACAAGAAAAAGAAGGAAAGCTTAAAGAAATAACTGAAAAACTTACAGAGGAAGAAAAACACATAGAAGATAAAAAGAAAATTGTAGAGCAAAACATAGAATTAAAATATGAAAATAAAGAGCAAATAAGTAATATAGAAATAAGTAATGATAATATTATAAAACGCAAAAAAACTGTCCAAAATGAGATTTCAGATACAATATCTGGCCTAGATGAAAAGAGAATGATAAAGTCAGATTTGTTAAAAACTTTTAATGAAAAAGAAAACAAGAGAAATGAGTTTAAAAATAGATTAGAAGAGATTCATTTTAAGAAGAATGAGGCTAATATTAAGATTCGAAATTATGAAGATAAAATTAATAATTTTTTGTCTCAAATTAGAATAAAAGATTCAAAACAAAAATTCCTAAGCGAAATGGAAAAAGAAAAAGAGGGATATTCAAAAGCAGTTAAAGAGATACTTTTGGAATGTGAAAAAGATAACAGCCTTGGAAAAGGCGTAAAAGGAGTTTTAGCAAATCTAGTTTCAGTTCCAGAAGAATATCAAACTGCTATTGAAACTGTTCTTGCAGGTACTCTTCAAAATATAGTTACAGAAACAGAAGAAGATGCAAAAAAACTTATAGAATTTTTAAGAAAAAACAACATAGGAAGAGCATCATTTTTACCAATAGCATCTGTTAAAGGTAAAAAAATAGATAGATTAATAAAAAATAGTCTTGAAGGTGTTATAGGTGTTGCAGCAGAGCTTATAAAAGTAGATAAAAAATACGAGGGAATTATATATAATTTACTTGGCAAAACAGTTGTTGTAAATAATATGGATACGGCAATTATTCTTGCAAGACAAAACAATTATAGTTTTAGAATAGTTACTTTAAAAGGTGATATAATAAACCCAAGTGGTGCAATTTCAGGAGGTTCAGCTACTCAAAAGACAACAAGCATAATAGGAAGAACAAATCAAATAAAAGAATTAGAAAAAGAAATTACAAAATTAAATAAAGATTTAGAAAATGTTACAAAAGAAAAGGAAGAATATGAAAAATCAATAGAAAGTTTATTAGAAGAAGTTACAAGCATAGAACAAACTTCACAAGAAATAGAGATAGAATATGCTACAGAAAAACAAAAAATTGAATCTATACAAGAATCAATTGCATCATTAGAAGCACATTTGGAAACATTAAAACAAGAAAAAAATAATTTAGAAGAAAACGAAAAGAAGAACAATGATAAAAAGATAGAAATTGAAAACCAAACAAAAAATATTGAAGAACAAACAGAAAAACTTAATATTGAAATTAGAGAATTTGCTGAAAAAAATAAGGATAATCAAAAATATATAGATGATTTAAACTTTGATATAACAAATTTAAAAATTTCTGTATCTTCATTTGATGAAAGTAAAAATTCTCTAGAGGAAATTCTTGAAAGAATAGAAAATGAATTACAAAATAATTTAAAGAAGATAGAAACAAAAAATAACCAGCTTACGGATTTATTAAAAGAAAACGAAAATCTTAATAATTCGATATTAAATTATAAAAGCCAAATTGAACAAATAAAGCTTGAAGTTAGCACAAGCTCAGAAATGATTGAAAAACTTAAACAAGAAAAAACAAACAAAAATGAGCAGATTAATAAAAATGAAAAAGAAGTTGAAGAAAAATATTTGACAATAGAAGATATAAAAAATCAAGCTAATAAGTTAGAAGTAAAAAAATCAAAGATAGATGTTGAATTAGAACAAATAATAAATAAAATGTGGGAGGACTATGAACTAACTCCAAGTAATGTTGGTGAATATAAAAGACCAAACAACATTCAAGAAACAACGAAACAAGTAAATGAACTTAGAAATGAAATTAAAAATTTAGGAAGTATAAATATAGATTCAATAGAAGAATATAAACAAACAAAAGACAGATATGACTATATGTGTGAACAAAGATTAGACCTAGAAAATTCTAGTTCAAAATTGAAAAAAATAATACAAGACATGACTAAAATAATGAAAGAACAATTTGAAGAACAATTTAAAATAATAAATAAAAACTTTGGGGAAGTATTTAAAGAATTATTTGGAGGAGGAAAAGCTGACTTAAGATTAACAGATGAATCAGACATTTTAAATTGTGGAATAGAAATTGAAGTTCAACCACCGGGAAAGAAATTACAAAACATGAGCTTGCTATCAGGAGGAGAAAGAGCATTTACAGCAATAGCATTATTATTTGCAATATTAAAAATAAATCCAGCTCCTTTCTGTGTATTGGATGAAATTGAAGCTGCACTGGATGATGTTAATGTATACAGATTTGCAGAATATTTAAAGAAATTCTCATCTGAAACACAATTTTTAGTTATAACTCATAGAAAGGGAACCATGGAGGCAGCAGATACAGTTTATGGAATAACAATGGAAGAAAGTGGTATAAGTAAATTATTATCAATGAAACTTGAAAGAAAATAAAAAACAAATAAATATAAAAACTTTTGTTTGACAAACAGAAAATTATATGATATATTGAAGGCAATATTGAAGGAGGATGATTTTAAAAATGAGAAAAAAAGATCCTAATGAACTAAATAAAAGAGAAAAAGCTATTCTAAAATATATTGAAAAACAAGTTAATGAAAAGGGATATCCACCATCAGTTAGAGAAATAGGAAAAGGAGTTGGATTAAGTTCAACGGCTACTGTACATACTTATTTAACTGGACTTGAAAAAAAAGGATACATTAAAAAGGAAAATCAAAAAGGAAGAACTTTAAAATTATTAAAGGGTGGACTTGAAGGCCAAGTTGAAATAAAAGAGAAAACTGCATATACAGGCAAAGAACTTGTAGATGTTCCTGTTATTGGAAAAATAACAGCAGGTGCACCAATACTAGCTGTTGAAAATGTTACAGATACATTTCCAATTCCAATTGACTTTGTTGGAAACAATGAAAGCTTCATGCTTACTGTTAGAGGAGAAAGTATGATTGAAGCTGGAATTTTAGATGGAGATTTTATTTTGGTAAGAAAACAAGATATTGCTAGAAATGGAGAAATAGTTGTTGCATTAATAGGAGATGAAGCAACAGTTAAAACTTTCTACAAAGAAAAAGATCATATAAGATTACAACCAGAAAACAGTACAATGGATCCAATAATTGTACCAGATTGTAGAATACTAGGTCGAGTATGTGGTGTATTTAGAAAAATGTAATTATTTTTATAAATAATATAAAATATGATGAGCATAATATAAACTAGAGGTGTTATTATGCAAACAGATAAAAAAGTAGCAAAGAGAACAGACATGACTAAATATGGCGAAT
Source organism: Clostridia bacterium (assembly GCA_045628105.1). Taxonomy (GTDB): domain Bacteria; phylum Bacillota; class Clostridia; order TANB77; family CAG-508; genus UMGS1781. Next base: position 40,630 of record JAZQOX010000032.1, read on the forward strand.
TTGTATGCTCAACATACCATTGGTTACCAGTTGAAAAACAAAAAGAACAAGCAGAAAAACTTGAAAATATTACAAAAGAAAAGAACAACTAAAGTAATAAGAAAATTTAAAAATAAAAATGTAATAAAAATTACCTATCCATAATATACATTTATTAAAGTTTAGTACAAACGTTAATTATGGGAGGTAATTATTTTTATGGAAAGTTTGGAGATATATCAGAGTATTAAAGCAAGGACAGATGGAGATATATATGCAGGAATAGTTGGTCCTGTTAGAACTGGAAAATCAACATTTATTAAAAATTTTATGGATTTATTAGTTATACCGAACATTGAAAATACATACAAAAAAGAAAGAGCAAGAGATGAATTGCCACAAAGTGCTGCAGGAAGAACGATAATGACAACAGAACCAAAATTTGTTCCAAATGAAGCAGCACAAATAACAATAGGAGAAAATTTAAAATTAAAAATACGATTGGTGGATTGTGTTGGTTATCTTGTAAATAACGCATTAGGATATATGGAGGAAGATGTTCCGAGAATGGTTAAAACCCCATGGTCTGATGAGGAAATTCCATTTGAAGAGGCAGCAGAAATTGGAACAAAAAAAGTTATAACTGAACATTCAACAATTGGAATTTTAGTAACAACAGATGGAAGTATAACCGAAATACCAAGAGAGGATTATATAGAAGCTGAAAGCAGAGTAGTATCAGAACTTAAGGCACTAAATAAGCCGTTTGTAATAGTTCTAAATACAAGTAAGCCTTATTCAGAAGAAACAAAAATACTTGCGAGTAATTTAGAAAATGAGTATGGTGTTTCTGTTATACCAACAGATTGTTCTAATTTAAATACTGATGATATAAATAATATTTTTGGAAAAATCTTATATGAGTTTCCTGTTGAGAGAATAAATATAAATTATCCTGGATGGATTGATGGATTAGATTATAATCATAGTTTGAAACAAGAATTATTTAAAGAAATAAAAGAAGCTTTTAAAGATATAACAACAATTAAAAAAATAAATGATGGGATAGAAAAAATAAAGCAAACTGAAATTATAGTAAGAACTGAGATAGATAAAATAGATTTAGGTACAGGTGCAGTAGATATTAAAATAGAATTGAATAACAGCTTATTTTATAAAATTCTTACAGAATTAACAGGAATAGAAATGAAAACAGAAGCTGATTTGTTTACAACAATAGATAGTTTAGCAAAAACAAAAAAAGAGTACGATAAGGTCGAAATGGCATTACAGGAAGTTAAGCAAAAGGGATATGGAATAGTAATGCCAAGTATGGAAGAATTAATTTTAGACGAACCAGAAATAGTAAAACAAGGTTCTAGATTTGGTGTTAAATTAAAAGCAAGAGCACCTTCAGTACATATGATTAGAGCTGATATTGAAACAGAAGTTTCACCTATAGTTGGAAGCGAAAAACAATCTGAAGAGCTTGTAAATTATTTATTGTCTGAATTTGAGAATGATCCAATTAAAATATGGGAATCAAATATTTTTGGAAAGAATTTACATGAACTAGTAAATGAGGGATTACAAAATAAATTATATAGAATGCCTGAAGATGCACAGGGAAAACTACAAGAAACACTAGAAAGAATTGTTAACGAAGGAAGCGGAGGATTAATTTGCATTATTCTATAAAAATAATAATGAAAAAATAAAGAGTAAAAATTTGTGGAAAAATGTAAAAAAATGTGGTATAGTAAAAATGTCTGAAAGCCTGATAAATAGCTATATACGTAAATATTTAATTGAAAGTAAAAATAGGAGAAATAAATATGAATATAGAAAAGCCTATGCCATTGTTATTAATAGAAGATAATGAAGAAGATGTGAGAATATTTAATGAATATATTAAAACAAGATTAGATGTGAAGTTAATCAAATCTACCAATTCAAGTTATGAGGGATTAGACATTACAAAAACATATAATCCTGAAGGAATTATATTAGATTTAGAATTACATAAAGGAGAGGGATCAGGATTAAGTTTTTTAGAGAAAATGAAGAAAATAGAACTAGATTTTAAACCCATAGTTGTAGTAACAACAAACGTATCTTCAGATATAATATATAACCATATTAGAGAACTAGGAGCAGATTTTATTTATTATAAAAAACAAAAAGATTATTCTCCAGAGCTTGTTATTAATTCAATTGTATCATTAAGGGAAATTTTATATAGTAATAATAAAATTAATAAGAAAACAACAGTAAGAGAAAGTCAAAAAGAAACTGAAGAAAAGTTAAAAAATATAATAAATAATGAGTTAGATTTAATTGGAATATCTGCTCACTTAAAAGGAAGAAAATATTTTGAGGATGCTATTTTTTATTTGTTAACTAATAGAGAAAATGGATCTGTATTTTATTTCTTGGCAAACAAGTATAAGGTTGGAAACAGTAGTATAGGAAGAGCAATGCAGACAGCAATTAACTATGCATGGAAAACATCTGCAATCGACGATTTACTTATACATTACAAAGCAAGAATAAATTATGAAACAGGAGTTCCAACACCAACAGAATTTATATATTATTATGCTGAAAAGATAGGAAAGCTTAAATAGCTTTCCTATCTTTTTGCATTATTTTGCATATATTTGACACCACCAAACTACCTAAAACTGAATGTTTAGGTAGTATTTTTTTATTGTAAAACAAAACTATTTATTTATTTCAACAAAAAAAGGAGGTGGAGAAAAAGTATGTGGGAATGGTTATTAGATCTATTTGGCTACTGGGGAGGATGGAATAGATAGTATTTATAGTCAAACAATGCAAATTGTTTGACTATTTTTTGACTTTTATATATAATACTAAAAAAGTAAAAAGATGGGGTGTTAATGAACGTAGTTAGTATTTTAAACAATATAATTAAAATAAGTTTTATAAATATTTGTACATTTTGGATATTAGTTAAACTTATCGATTTTAAAGAAACAAGTTTTAAAAAAATCATTATAATTTGTATTACAAGTATTATAGGAGAAATTATAAGCATTTCACTTATTAAATACTTTAGTGTACCATTGTCAATGCTAATGTTTTACCTCATATATGGTGCTATAATTTCAAAAATAATAAAAAAGAAAATCCAGTATACAGTAATTGTAACATTCATTTCACTAATAATTACATACTTTGTTTTTATTATTTCAATTTTTATATCAGGTAGTATTATAAAGTTAATAAATGAAGATTTAAATGTCGACAATGTACTAATCCTGTTTTTAATAATGATTTGTGAATGTATAATAATCAAAAGAATTTTTAAAGTTAGAAGATTAAAAAATGGAGTTTCGTTTTTTAAGAATGAAACAAAATTAAGTTTGGTTTTTCTAATAATAATCGGAATCGCAACAATACTGTATTCACTAGTTCAAACAGTAAATGGACGAAGAATAAATGGGTATATACTGGCGATGTTAGCTCTTGAAGCCATTTGTATGATTATTTGGATAAAACGAAAAATAACAGCATGTTATAAACAAAAACTTAAAGAACAAACTGTAAATGAATTAGAAACTGAGTTAAATGAAAAAAATAAAGAATTAAATAAAGCATTAGAAGAAAATCAAGCAATTGCTAGAATAAATCACAAATATAGTAGTAGAATAAGAGCTTTAGAAAGAATTTCAAAAAAGATATTCGAAAAACCAGAAATAGTAGAAAAAATGAAGAACGAGTTTGGAGAAGAATTTGAAGATTTGAAGAAACAAATTGATATTTTGTCAGAAGATTTTTCAAATGAGATGAGTTCAAACATAAAACATACAAATATATTAGATAAAACTGGAGTATTTGGTATAGATAATATATTAGAATTCATGAATGAAGAGGCGAGCAGAGCAAAAATTGATCTAGAATTAAAGATTAATGGTGATATAAACTATATGGTTCAAAATATTATTTCAGAAAATAAACTTGAAACTTTAATTGGAGATCATGTTAAAGATGCAATTATTGCGATAAACAGTTGTAATAATTCTTTAAGAAAAATTTTGGTTATAATTGGATTAATAAATGATTGTTATGAACTTAAAATTTATGATACAGGAATAGAATTTGAAATAGAAACCCTACTTAAACTTGGAAAAACGCAAATTACAACACATAAAGATACAGGAGGTAGCGGAATAGGTTTCATAACAACATTTGAAACATTAAAAGAATTAAATGCAAGTTTAATAATTGAAGAAAAGCATGAAATGAAGAATACAGATTATACAAAATCTGTTAGTATAAAATTTGATGGCAAAAATGAATACAGAATAAAATCTTATAGAAATGAGATTATAGAAGAGTTGGATGAGGAAAAAAGAATAATAATACAAAAATAAAACATAAAAGGAATAGAAGAACATAGAATTATAAGGGCAATAGCCTTAGGAGGTATTCTATGTTTTTTGTATTAAAAAAAGATAAAATAATGGCATTTTTAGTAGCATGTTCAACTGTTTTTGTACTATTTTTGATGACATCTTTCTTTAGAAATAATCCACAAGTTGTTCAAACGGCTAGTGTAAATAAAAAACTACCAATTTATTCGGTAAAAACAGATGAAAGAAAAATAGCATTAACAATAAATTGCGCATGGAATGCAGATGATATAGATAAAATATTAGATACTCTTAATAAAGAACAAGTAAAAGTTACATTTTTTATGGTAGGAGACTGGATAGAAAAAAATGAGGATTCTGCAAAGAAAATATTTGAAGCAGGACATGAAATTGGTAATCATTCATATAATCATCCACATGTAAACAATTTAAACTATGATGAAAATGTTCAGCAAATTGTAAAATGTTCAAAGCTTATAGAGAAAATAACAGGAAAACAAAGTAGTTTATATAGAGGACCATATGGAGAATATAATGATACAGTTCTTCAAGCAGCTAAAGACAACAACCATTACAACATTCAATGGTCTATTGACACTTTGGATTATAACTCACTAACAGGAGAACAAATGTGGGAAAGAATTGAACCTAAACTTGAAAACGGAAGCATTATTTTAATGCATAATGGAACAGAAAATACTGCAAATAGCTTGGAAATGATAATTGAAAAAATTAAACAAAAAGGATTTGAAATAGTTAAGGTATCAGATTTAATTTATAAGGAAAACTTTGAAATAGATAATAATGGAGTTCAATGCAAAAAATAGGAAGATCAATTTTGATCCTCCTATTTTTATGCATTAAAAAGTATAAAATATGGAAAAAAAGTGATAATATTAACATGAAATTACAAGAAAATAAAATTACAAAAAAAGTATTAATAGGTTTTATAGCTGGAATAATTAGTGGATTATTTGCAGCAGGTGGAGGTATGATTGTTGTTCCTGCTTTAATACATTTATTTAATTTAAATGATTCAAAGGCAAGAGCAACATCAATTTTAGCAATATTACCAATGGTAGTAACTAGTGGTATTTTTTATTATAAGGGAAATTATATAAATTGGAGTTTAGGTATAAAATGTGCAATAGGAGGAATAATAGGAGGAATTATTGGTGCAAAGTTACTAAAAAAAATACCGGAAAAAATACTAAGAATATTGTTTATAATATTTTTGATTTATACATCAGCAAAAATGATTATGAGTTAAGGAGTTTTTATGAGGGAAGTACTAACAGGAATAATAGCAGGAACAATTAGTGGAACGGGAATGGGGGGAGGAACCTTCTTAATACTTATTCTATCTCTATTTTTAGGAATAGAACAGCACATAGCTCAGGCTACTAATTTAATTTTTTTTATCCCAACATCAATTGCTGCAATTATTGTATCACTAAAAGAAAAATTAATAGAATGGAAATTAGGATTAAATATAGCTTGTAGTGGGATTATCGGAGCAGTAATTGGAGCAAAATTTTCAATTAATATAAATATGATAAGTTTAAAAAAGTATTTTGGAATTTTTTTAGCAATCATAAGTATATATGAGATTTATACGATAATAAAAGAGTATAAATCTAAGAAAAAAAGAGAAAATATATAATAAAGAATGGAGGAAGAATATGAAATTTATAAAAGGTGTTCTTTTAGGAACAGCTGTAACTATGGCTGCATATTTAATGTGTACAGAAGGAATGGTAAATAAAAAAAGAATTATGAAACAAGCAAGAAGATGGGCAAATAAAATGGGAATAGACTGCTAAAAAAATTGGGAACGTGCTAAGAGTAACACGTTCCCAATTTTAAATTGAAATTAGAATTTTACAAATTTATAAACGGCTTCGGCAAAACCGCCTTTTTCAACGGAATTTTTTGTTGTGTAGTTTGCAACTTTTTTGATTTCATCATAAGCATTTGCAACTGCAACACCAATTCCTGCATTTTTTATCATATCTAGGTCATTTAAATTATCACCTATTGTAAGCATTTCATCAGATTTAATATTTAAATATTCTCCAAGAATTTTTAAAGCTGTATTTTTGTTTACGTTTTTAGGTATAATATCAATATATTCGTATTCTTTATTTATTATAAAATCTTTGTAATCTCCAAATTTTCTAATAGTAGTTGCAGAAACATTAACATTATTTAATATTTCAGCCTTAACTTTTTCAGTAGAATTGGTACTTGAAATAACTAATTTACATATTTGAAGAGAATTTGAAGAAACATAATCTTTAATATTATCTACAATTTTAAATTTCATAAAATGTTCTTGTTTTGTAGATGTTTGTAAAGTATAATTTCTTAAATCAAGATAAAGAAGTTCTTCAGTAATAACTTCTTCATTTGTATAAATGTGAACATGCAAATTATTTTTCTTTGCAATTTCTATACAAGTTAATACATCAGATTGATTTAGTAAATTTTTATAAATTTCTTTTCCTGTTTTTAAATCGATAATTTGATTTCCATTACCAAAAATACCATAAGATGCGTTTATTCTTTTACAAATAGTTTTAGTAATCGGATATGTTTTTCCAGTACATATTACAAAGTTGGTATTATTTTTATGTAGATCTTCAATTGCCTTATAATTATTTTCAAAAACGTAATTATCTTTAGAAATAATTGTACCATCTAAGTCACTGGCAACTAATTTAATCATAATTATTACCCCCAACATCTTAATTATAACATAAATTGGATAAAATGTAAAATTTTATATTACAAATGTATTACAAAAATATTTCATTTCTGAAACATTTAAAAAAAATATTGACAAGAAAAAAAATATTAGGTAATATACTGGTATATGTTACCAATATATTAGGAGGGTATTAAAATGGCAATAGCAATTGTTAATAAAGTTTTAGATGCTTTAGGATTATCAAATGAAGAGGAAGAAGAACTTGAAAATGAGGATATTTACGGACTAGAAGAAAATGAAGAAGAAGAAGTTGAAGAAAAAAGCGGTATATTTGGATCAAAGAAAAACAAAATAGTAAATATGCCACAAGTTCAGGCTGTTAAAATGGTTATAACACAACCAACAACTTTTGAACAATCAGAAGAAATATGCAATTATTTGAAAGAAAGAAAATCAATTATTGTTAATTTAGAATATGTTAATAAAGAAGTTGCAAGAAGAATAATTGATTTCTTAAGCGGTGCAGTTCATGCACTAAATGGCCATATTCAAAAAGTATCTAATTCAATATTCTTAATTGCTCCTGTTAATTATGATATAGAGAGTGATTTAGCAAGAGAGGAATTAAAAAATAAATTATCAGTATCTTGGCTAAAATAAGATAGGGGGACGAGCAAATGTTAACACCATTAGATTTAGAAAGCAAAAAATTCTCAAAACAAATGGTTAATGGATATAATGTTGATGAAGTAGATGATTTTTTAGATGAATTAACTACTGACTATAGTAGATTATATAAAGAAAACAAAGAATTGAGAGAAAACACAGAAGAACTTCATAATGATGTTGGACAATATAAAAATATAGAAACAACACTTCAAAATACTTTAGTTATAGCTCAAAAAACAGCTGATGAAATTCAAGCAGTTGCAAAAGAACAAGCTGCACAAATAATAAAGGATGCAGAATATCAAGCAAAATCAAAAATAGATGAGCTAAATACTCAAATAATGATAAAAGAAAAAGAAATAGACGAGCTAAAAAAACAATTTAGCGTATATAAAGCTAAAATGGAATCACTATTAATTTCACAATTAGAACTTTTGAAAGATTCTGATCAAGATTAAAAATAATATTTAATGCAGGTTTTAAAACCTGCATATTTTTATACTAAAAATATCATTAAATTTGTATATAAACACTCTAAAATTGGAAATAATATGAGTAATAAAATCAAAGAATATATTTTAAATATAGAGTAAAATCAAATAAAATATAAAGCACAAGAATACAATATTTACATATTATATAATGATATAGAATTTAACTTAAATATTAAACTTATGAAGGAATCTCTATTACCTATATTTGAAATGAAACAAAATATTTGATACTCAAGGAGTGAAGAAAAATGGTAATAAAAAGAGGAGATATGTTTTATGCAGATTTAAGCCCAGTAGTAGGATCAGAACAGGGAGGAATAAGGCCAGTACTTGTAATACAAAACAATACTGGAAATAAATACAGCCCAACAGTTATTGTTTCAGCAATAACTTCACAACAAAACAAAAGTAAACTACCAACACACATAGAACTGTCATCACAAGAATTTGGCCTAAAAAGTGATTCAATAATTTTAACAGAACAAATAAGAACAATAGATAAAAGCAGACTAAAAGAAAAAATAGGACATATAGATGATAATATTGTGATGGATAAAATAAATAATGCATTAGGTGTAAGTTTTGGATTGGAAGAATAAAAAGAATTTGGAGAAATCCAAATTCTTTTTTTAAATATATTGATTTTAAATTTAATATGATATATATTTATTATAAATTAAAAAAGGGGGAAAACAAATGAAAGAGAAAAAAAGTAACAAAGGAATTACATTAGTGGCATTAATAGTAACCATAATAGTAATGCTAATATTAGTTGCAGTGTCAATTAGAATTGTAATACAAAGCAATTTATTGGATTCAACAAAAAATGCAGCACAAAAAACCAAAAATGAAATGAATATTGAATCACAAATCGAAAACCATGCTATGGTAGGAAATGAAACAGTTAAAGAATACATAAACAACCTAATTACAAATTCGGAAGAAGAAGAAAAAATATATCTAACAGTTGAAGGAAAAAAATATGCTACAACTCCAGGAACACTTTTAACGGATTTCCTTAATGAAAACTTTAAATTAGGTGATACATGTTCAATGTGTGGTACAGAATTTAATCCAAAAAGCTGGACTATTGACGACACACCTGGTGAAGCTTGGATTGGCTATGGTTCAAGGTGCAAGGTTATGCTTAAAATTTGGGGTGAATATTATTACATACAATCATTCACAGATGAGATGAGATATGTAGATTATTATAAGGACAAAGAAACTGTATTTTATGTACAGTGTTTAGACTAGTCGATTACTTAGGAACTAGAATTGATGTTATTCAAATTCTAGTTCTATTTTTATAAAATATTGACAAATTATGACTTTTTTAGTATTATAATATAATCAAAAAGGAGGAATTATATATGTGGAAAGAATTTAAACAATTTGCGTTAAAAGGAAATGTAATAGATTTAGCAGTAGGTGTAATTATAGGAGGTGCATTTCAAAAAATAGTAACATCATTGGTAGAAGATATTATAATGCCTGTTGTTACAATATTTACAGGAAATGTAGATTATACAGAACTTAGCGTTGTTGTAAACAATAGCGAAATTAAATATGGATCATTTATAACAGCAGTTATTAATTTCTTAATAATAGCATTATCAATTTTCTTTGCAATTAAATATGTAAATAGATTAGATAAAAGCTTTGAAAAATTCAAGAAAAAAGAATTGAAGAAAATAGAAAAATTAAAGAAAAAAGGAAAATTTGGAAGACGTGCTGGAGATAAAGAACTAGAGGAAGAACTTACAAAAGAACCAGAACCAACAACCAAAGAATGTCCATATTGCTTTACAGAAATAAATATACATGCAACAAGATGCCCACATTGTACATCTGAATTAGAAAAATAAAAAAAGAACATTTTTTGGAAAAAAATGCAAAAAGTATTGACAAATATGGACTACACGCAGTATAATAAATATTGCGTGTAGATTTGCGTTGAAGCGAAATGTGGCTACATATACAAATATGGAGGGAACTTTCGTGGAGTATGTCTTGGCTAGACCTAGGCGGATAAGTTAGAAAATAAGCACTTGTCCTAGCTAACACTAGGATTTAAAAATGGATTTAAAAGAAACACCAGGGTGCGTTAATAACTTTCCTAAGGTAATTAAAACGAGCACATTATTTCTTATTATGCCAATGTGAATGTGTATCGTAAAATTTTAAAAGGAGGGAATTTAACAATGGCAAAAAGCGCAGAAGTTGAAAACAAAGAAATGGTTCAAAAAGAATCAAAGAAACCAGTAGCTAAAACAGCTAAAAAAACAGCTGAAAAAACTACAAAACAGGCAAAAAAGGTGATGCCTACAAGCGAAAAAATAAGAATAAGATTAAAAGCTTATGATCACGTTCTTATAGATCAGTCTGCTGAAAAAATAGTAGATACTGCTAAAAGAACAGGAGCTAAAGTATCAGGTCCTATTCCACTACCAACAAAAAGAGAAGTAGTTACAGTTATTCGTTCACCACACAAACACAAAGATTCAAGAGAACAATTCGAAATGAGAACACATAAAAGAGTTATAGATATTTTATATCCAACTCAAGCTACAGTTGATAATCTAATGAAATTAGAATTACCAGCAGGTGTTGATATCGAAATTAAGCTTTAATTAATTAGGTTAAAGGTTGGAGTTAGAAAAAATCTAACAAGATATGAACCTTAAAACCAAGCTAGCATTTAAGCTATGTTAGCCAATAGTTAGGAGGATTTAATAAAATGAAAAAAGCAATTTTAGGAAGAAAATTAGGAATGACTCAAATATTTGATGAAAATGGAAGAGCAATTCCAGTTACTGTTGTTGAAGCAGGTCCATGTACAGTAGTACAAGTTAAAACAAAGGACGCTGACGGATACGAAGCAGTTCAATTAGGTTTTGGAGAAGTTAAAGAAAAGAAATTAACAAAACCAGCTAAAGGACATTTTACAAAGGCAAATGTAGCCCCAGTAAAACATTTAAGAGAATTTAGATTAGAAGAAATTTCTTATAATGTAGGAGACGAAATCAAAGCTGACGTATTTGCAGCTGGAGATTCAGTTGACGTTACAGGAACAAGTAAAGGAAAAGGATTCCAAGGTGTTATTAAACGTCATGGACAATCTAGAGGACCTATGGGACATGGTTCTATGTACCACAGAAGACCAGGTTCAATGGGATCTACATCAACACCAGGTAGAGTTTATAAAGGAAAGAACTTACCAGGACATATGGGTGTTGAAACTGTTACAATCGAAAACTTAGAAGTTGTAAGAGTAGACTTAGATAAAAATGTATTATTAATAAAAGGTAGTGTTCCAGGAAATAAAGGAGCTATCCTAAAAATTAGAAACTCAGTAAAGAGTGCAAAATAGTAGGAAGGGAGAGAAAGTAAAATGCCTAAAATAGATGTATACAATGTAGAAGGTAAAAAGGTAAGCGATATTGAATTAAACGAAAACGTTTTTGGAATCAAACCAAACAAAAAAATCGTTCATATTGCTTTAGTAAATTACATGGCTAATCAAAGACAAGGTACAGCAAGCACAAAAACAAGATCTGAAGTATCTGGCGGCGGAAGAAAACCATGGAAACAAAAAGGAACAGGTAGAGCAAGACAAGGAAGTATTAGAGCACCACAATGGATTAAAGGTGGTATCGCTTTAGGACCAAAACCAAGAGATTACAGTTACAAAATTAACAAGAAAGAAAGACAACTTGCTATTAAATCTGTATTAAGTTCAAAAGTTCTAGAAAACAACTTAGTAGTTGTAGATAAATTAGAATTAAATGAAATTAAAACAAAAAATATGGTAAAAGCATTAGAAAACTTAAAAGTTGAAGGAAAAACATTAATAGTTTTACCAGAAAAGAACGAAAACGTTCAAATGTCAGCTAGAAACATTGAAGGTGTTAAAACAAGTTTAACAAATACAATAAATGTTTATGATTTATTAAAATACAATAAATTAGTTTTAACAGTTGATAGCGTTAAAAACTTAGAGGAGGTGTATGCTTAAATGAAACCAGAAGAAGTAATAATTAGACCAATAGTTACAGAAAAAAGTAATTCAGGACTTCAAGAAGGAAAGTATACATTCCAAGTAGCAAAAAAAGCTACTAAAGTTCAAATTGCAGATAGCGTTGAAGCTTTATTTAATGTTAAAGTATTAAACGTTAACACAATGATGGTTAAAGGAAAAGAAAAAAGAATGGGAGCTCATTCAGGAATGAGACCAGACTGGAAAAAAGCTATAGTAACTATCGATACAAACCCAGCTGAAGTTACATACTTAAGCAAAGGTGGAAAAGAAGTTAAAGCTGATAAGAAATATAAGAATTCAATTGATGAATTCATGGGTGCTTAAGTAAAAGCAACAAAATTATCCAGAAAAAACTGGGAAAATAAATATTAAAGGAGAGATTTTAAAATGGGTATTAAGACATTTAGACCTTATACACAATCTAGAAGAAACATGACAACTCTAGGTAATGAAGAAATCACAAAGAAATCACCTGAAAAATCTTTATTAGCAACAAAAAAGAAAAATGCAGGTAGAAATTCTTATGGTAGAATAACAGTTAGACATCAAGGTGGAGGAAACAGACAAAAATACAGAATAATTGATTTTAAAAGAAGAAAAGATAACGTTGAAGCAACAGTTATCGGAATTGAATACGATCCAAATCGTACAAGTAATATCGCTTTAATCCAATATGAAGATGGAGAAAAAGCATATATACTAGCTCCAATCGGATTAAAAGATGGAGAAAAAGTAGTATCTGGTGAAAACGTAGATATAAAACCAGGAAACAGCATGCCAATATCAAACATTCCAGTTGGTACATTAATTCATAATATAGAATTAAATGCAGGTCAAGGTGGAAAATTGGTAAAAGCAGCTGGTGGAGAAGCTCAACTTATGGCAAAAGAAGGAGAATATGCACACGTAAGATTACCTTCTGGAGAAATGAGATTAGTTAGAGCAAACTGTAGAGCAACAATTGGTACAATAGGAAATACAGATTACAGCAACATTAAACTTGGTAAAGCAGGAAGAACAAGACATATGGGAATAAGACCATCAGTTAGAGGTGCTGTTATGAACCCAGTAGATCACCCTCATGGTGGTGGTGAAGGTAAAGCACCAGTTGGACATAGTGGACCACTTACTCCTTGGGGTAAACCAGCTATGGGATACAAGACAAGAAAGAAAAATAGCAGAACAGATAAATTTATAGTTAAGAGAAGAAAATAATTAGAGGGAGGAATTTTTAATGTCAAGATCAAGTAAGAAAAAACCATTCATCGAAGAAAGACTTTTAAAAAGAGTTGAAGCCATGAATGAAAGTGGAACAAAAGCTGTTTTAAAAACATGGTCAAGAGCTTCTACAATATATCCACAAATGGTTGGACATACAATAGCAGTTCATGATGGAAGAAAACATGTTCCAGTATATATATCAGAAGAAATGATAGGACATAAATTAGGAGAATTTGCTCCAACAAGAACATTTAAAGGACATTCTGGAGAAAAGAAAACAGAAGTTAAATAATGTCCGAATAGAAATATAATTTCTACATTATAAAGGAGGTAAAATAAATGCCAGAAGAAAATAAAGTACTAGAAGCAACAGCTACATTAAGATATGCTAGAATATCAGCTAGAAAAGTTAAAATAGTAGCAGACCTTATCAGAGGCAAAAAAGTTGATGAAGCTTTAGCAATAGTTAAATTTACACCAAAAGCTGCATCTGAAACTTTAGAAAAATTACTAAAACCTGCAATTGCAAATGCAGAAAATAATCATGGTATGAATAGAGGAAACTTAGTTGTTAGTGAAATCTATGCAAACCAAGGTCCAACATTAAAGAGAATTAGACCAGCTGCAAAAGGATCTGCAGTAAGAATTAGAAAAAGAACAAGTCATGTTACAATAAAAGTAAAAGAAGTTTAGGAGGTAAGTTAGAGATATGGGACAAAAAATGCATCCACACGGATTAAGAGTTGGTGTTATAAGTGATTGGGACTCAAAATGGTATGCTGATTCAAAAAATTTCAGTGATTACTTAGTAGAAGACCACAAAATTCGTGAATATGTAAAGAAAAAATTATATGTTAGCGGAATTTCTAAAGTTGAAATAGAAAGAACAGCTAAATTTGTTAAAGTTAATGTTTACACAGCTAAACCAGGTGTTGTTATTGGTAAAGGTGGAAACTTAGCTGAAAGTTTAAAACAAGAATTATCTAAAATGATAAACAAAGAAGTAAATTTAAATATAGTTGAAGTTAAAGATGTTGATACAAATGCACAATTAGTTGCAGAAAACATCGCAGGACAACTAGAAAGAAGAATTTCATTCAGAAGAGCAATGAAACAATGTATGCAAAAATCAATGAAAGCAGGAGCTTTAGGAATCAAAACAGCAGTATCTGGAAGATTAGGTGGAGCTGATATGGCTAGAACAGAATTCTACAAAGAAGGAACAATTCCACTACAAACACTAAGAGCAGATATAGACTATGGATTTGCAGAAGCAGATACAACTTATGGAAAAATAGGTGTAAAAGTTTGGATATATAAAGGAGAAGTTCT
>JAZQOX010000033.1:0-6554 GCA_045628105.1 Clostridia bacterium
GTGGAGCAGCAGCTGCAGCTGAAGAAAAAACATCTTTCAACGTTGTTTTAAAAGAAGCTAAAGACTTAGTTGATGGAGCACCAAAAACAGTTAAAGAAGGAGCTTCTAAAGAAGACGCAGAAGCTATGAAAGCAAAATTCGAAGAAGCAGGAGCTGTTATCGAATTAGCTTAGTTTTCAAAACTAAATATGATAAAAATAAAATCCAGCAGAAATGCTGGATTTTTTCATATTAATTAAATTCCTAATAAATGTGTTGCAATTTGAAAATACACTATTAAACTAAATGCGTCTACTAATGTTGTAATAAATGGACTTGCCATAACAGCGGGGTCAAATTTACATTTTTTTGCTATTAATGGAAGAGTACATCCAATAAGTTTTGCAATAAATATTGTACAAACTAATGTTAAATTTACAATCAAACTAACTTGTGCAGTTACTCTATCTAATACTAACATTTTTACAAAGTTTGCAGCTGCAAGTACAATTCCACAAAGAATAGCTACTCGTATTTCCTTCCACATTACTTTAAAAATATCGGAAAATTCTATTTCATTAAGTGATATACCACGAATGATTGTGACACTCGCCTGACTTCCGGCATTTCCACCGGTATCCATAAGCATTGGTATAAATGAGGTAAGTATAACATAAGAAGCAAGTGCTGATTCATAACTCTGAATTATTTTTCCAGTGAATGTTGCTGAAACCATTAATAGTAAAAGCCATGGAATTCTAGATTTCCAAGTTTCAAACACACCAACCTTAAAATATGATTTATGAGTACTTGTGATAGCAGCCATTCTTTCGATATCTTCTGTTGTTTCTTCTTCTAATACGTCGATAACGTCATCTATTGTTATAATACCAACAAGTCTATCTTCACTATCTACAACAGGCATTGCATTCAAATCGTATTTTTGAAATAATCTTGCAATTTCTTCTTGGTCTTCTGTAGTTTTACAAGATATGATGTTTGATTTTAGTATATCTTTAACACAACTTTCAGGATTTGCAAATAGAATATCTTTTAACTGAACGAACCCTATAAGTTTTCTTTCTTTATCAACAACGAAACAAATATTAATTGTTTCGTAATACTCTATTTCATTTTTTAATTTGTCTATTGCTTGCTTTATAGTTAAATTCTCTTTTAACTCAGCATATTCAACAGTCATAATACTTCCAGCAGAATTATCTGGGTATTTTAAAAGTTTATTTATATCATTTCTTGTTTCTACTGTACATTTCTTTAGTAAGCCTTTAACAACATTTGCGGGCATCTCTCCGCAATAAATCAACTGCGTCATCAGCATACATTTCGTCCAAAATTGATACAGCTTCTTTATCACTTAATAAACTTATTAATTCTGTTTCTTGATCAACTGGTAGGTAAGCAAATACCTCAGCAGCTTTATCCTTGTTAATTAATTTAAATACTTTTAAAAGATCTTTTGAATCAACATCCTCTAAAAATTCTGCAACATCGGAGCTATTTAGTTTATTTAGCTCTATTTGTGCTTCTTTAAATTTCTTTTCGTCTAATAGATTTTCTAAATTTTCAAAATCTTCTAGCATAATAAACCTCCATATAATATTATTAACTTATTTTTATTAATTAAATCCGAGCGCGGCTTCATAAAATCACCTCTCCACTTATTATTCTACAAATTAATATTATATCACAATTCATAAATTAATTACAACTTAATATTATTGACATTTTGAAAATATTCGTGTATAATTCTTAAAGATATTATACAAGGAGAAAGATATGATAAATTCAATAGGTGTAACGGTTAGATTTGGAAAAAGAGTTTTATTTGAAGATGTAAATATAAAATTTACAAAAGGAAATTGCTATGGATTAATTGGAGCAAATGGAGCAGGAAAATCAACATTTTTAAAAGTTTTATCAGGAGAAATAGAACCTAGCAAAGGAGAAATTGCAATTGAAAAGGGAGCTAGATTATCTGTTTTAAAACAGAACCACTTCGATTATGAAGAGTTTACAGTAATGGATACTGTTATAATGGGAAATAAAGAATTATATACTATAATGAAGGAAAAGGAAGCTTTATATGCTAAACCAGATTTTAACGAGCAAGATGGTATAAAAGCTGCAAAACTTGAAGAACGTTTTGGAAATATGAATGGATGGAATGCAGAATCTGACGCAGCAATATTATTAAATAACCTTGGAATTCCAGCGGTAAATCATTATAAATTAATGAAAGAACTTGAAGCTAAAGAAAAAGTTAAGGTTTTACTTGCTCAAAGCTTATTTGGAAATCCAGATATTTTACTACTAGACGAACCAACAAACGATTTAGATATAAAGAGTATTGAATGGTTACAGGAATTTTTAATTAATTTTGAAAACACTGTAATAGTCGTATCACATGATAGATATTTCTTAAATAAAGTATGTACACATATTGCAGATGTTGATTTTGGAAAAATTAAAATTTATCCTGGAAATTATGATTTCTGGTATGAATCAAGTCAGTTAGCACTAAGACAAGCAAAAGAACAGAATAAAAAGAAAGAAGAAAAAATAAAAGAATTACAAGAATTTATTGCAAGATTTAGTGCAAATGCATCAAAATCTAAGCAAGCAACATCAAGAAAGAAATCTTTAGAGAAAATTGAACTAGAAGAAATTAAAGCATCAAACAGAAAATATCCATATATAGATTTTAAACCAGAAAGGGAACCTGGAAATGAAATTTTAAAAGTTAAAAACATTTCAAAAACAATAAATGGAGAAAAAATTCTTGATAATGTTTCATTTAATGTAAGACCAGGTAATAAAATAACAATAGTTTCAGACAATGAATTAAGAACAACACTTCTTTTCCAAATTATAGCTGGCGAAGTTGAACCAGATGAAGGGGAAATAGAATGGGGACAAACAATAAGTAGTGCATATTTTCCAAAGGATACAAACTACTTATTTAAAGATAAGGAAACATTAGTAGATTGGTTAAGAAAATATTCAAAAGATCCTGATGAGACATATATTAGAGGATTTTTAGGTAGAATGTTATTTTCAGGAGATGAAGCATTAAAAAATGTAGATGTTTTATCAGGTGGAGAAAAAGTAAGATGTGTATTATCTAAATTAATGCTATCAGGCGCAAATTTATTAATATTTGATGAGCCAACTAACCATTTAGATATGGAAGCAATTACAGCACTAAATGAAGGATTAAAGAAATTCAAAGGAAACCTAATATTTACATCACATGATCATGAATTAACACAAACTGTTGCAAATAGAGTAATAGAATTAGGACCAGAAAAGAAATTTGATAAAGACATGGAATATGATGAATATTTAGAAAAAAAGAATAATTAATGAAAAGAGGGCAGTATATTGATACTACCCTCATTTTGTTAATAGGCTGCGTTAGTCTTTTCAACTACAATATTGCGAATAATTTCCGCAATCTTTTCCGACGGAATTTCAATTCTCTTTCCGCATTCGACGCAGAGAACATAAAATTTCTTGCCATCGAACATTATCTGATTTCCGGTGTAGATGTGTTCTGTCTTACATTCAGTACAGACAATATTGGGCATAACAGCTACCTCCATAAGTATTTTGGTTAAACACCAATGTGCATAAATTATATCATATTATTTGGAAAAATACAAATTTATATGGCAAATTTTGCTAAAAGCCTTGACAAATGGCAAAAAATGGTGTAAAGTAGAATAGCATTACAATTTTAAAGGATGTAATAGTTATGGATAAAAAAGTAGAAATTAGTATGCTTTGTCAAATTTATGGCAAGCTTTTAACTGAAAAACAATTTAATATTTTAGATAACTATTATAATTTAGACTTATCTCTTTCAGAAATAGCTGAAAATGAAGGCATTACAAGACAGGCTGTGAGGGATATTATAAAGAAGGGGGAAAATAAACTTTTCGAATTTGAAGAAAAGCTAGGAATTATGAAAAAAGAACTTAAGCAAGAAGAAAAAATAGCAAATATTTTATCTGAGCTTACAAAAATTCAAACAAAGTTTACAGATGAACAAATCGCTGAAATATTAGAACACATTAAAGAAGAATTAAACTGTGTAGTTTAGTTTAAAAAAGAGAACGGAGGAATGAGAATGGCGTTTGAAGGTTTATCTTCAAGATTACAATCAATAACAAGAAAACTTGGTGGAAAGGCTAGAATTACAGAAAGTGACTTAAAAGAAGTTTTAAGAGAAGTTAAGCTTGCTTTATTAGAAGCTGATGTTAACTTTAAAATTGTTAAAGAATTTATTTCCGAGGTAGAACAAAAGGCTTTAGGGCAAGATGTTTTAAAATCATTAACTCCGGGACAACAAGTAGTAAAAATTGTAAGAGACGAAATGACAGAACTTTTAGGAGGAACGACAAGTAAAATAAACTTTACTCCAAACCCACCTACAGTAATAATGTTAGTAGGTCTTCAAGGTTCTGGTAAAACAACAACAGCTGGAAAACTTGCAAATCTTTTGCGAAAACAGGGAAAGAAACCATTACTTGTAGCATGTGACGTATATAGACCAGCAGCTATTAAACAATTACAAGTAGTTGGAAGTCAATTAAATATTCCGGTATTTGCAAATGAAAACTCAAAAGATGTAGTGCATATAGCAAAACAGGCAATATCTACAGCATATTCAAAACTAAATGATGTAGTTATCCTAGATACTGCGGGACGTCTTCATATAGATGAAGAATTAATGCAAGAATTGAAAAATGTTAAAGCAAATGTAAAACCACATGAGATATTATTAGTTGTAGACTCAATGACTGGTCAAGATGCAGTAAACGTAGCAACACATTTTAATGAAAACCTTGGAATAGATGGTGTTGTACTTACAAAGCTTGATGGAGATACTCGTGGTGGTGCTGCTCTTTCAGTAAAAAAAGTTACAGGAAGACCAATAAAATTTGCTGCAACAGGTGAAAAATTAAGTGATATTGAAGAGTTTCATCCAGACAGAATGACATCAAGAATATTAGGAATGGGTGATATGCTTTCTATTATAGAAAAAGCTGAAGAAGCATTTGATGAAGAAGAGGCATTAAAACTTGAGAAAAAACTTAGAAAACAGGAATTCGATTTAGATGATTATTTGACGCAGTTAAGACAAATGAAGAAAATGGGATCATTTTCATCAATATTAAAAATGATACCAGGAATGAGCAAATTTGGAGACATAAAGATAGACGATAATGAATTTGTAAAAATTGAAGCAATTATATGTTCAATGACTACAAAGGAAAAGCGTAATACAAAACTTTTAAATGCAAGCAGACGTCAAAGAATTGCAAAAGGCAGTGGTACAACCGTACAAGATATAAATAAATTTATTAGTTCATTTGAAATGACACAAAAATTGATGAAGCAAATGAAAGGTAACAAAGGTGGAATGAAAAATGCACTAAAAGGTTTTGATATCAACAGCCTTAAAAACTTAAAATAGTTATTAAATTTTTAAATTTATAAAAAATAAAAAAGGGAGGAAAACATTATGGTAAAAATAAGATTACAAAGAGAAGGAAAGAAGAAAGCACCATTCTATCACATAGTAGTTGCTGATTCTAAATCTCCAAGAGATGGAAAAATAATTGACCAAGTTGGAACATACAATCCAATGGTTGAACCATCAGAAGTCATTTTAGACAAAGAAAAAGTTGAAAAATGGATTAAAAATGGAGCAAAACCAACTGAAACAGTTAAACGTTTAATCGAAAAATAATAGGAGGAAGCAAACATGAAAGAAACATTAGAAACTATTATTAAGAGTTTAGTTGAATTCCCAGATGAGGTTACAGTTAACGAAGTTGCAGGTGAAAGATCTGTAGTATTTGAAGTTAGAGTAGCTGAAAAAGATATGGGAAAAGTAATTGGTAGAGAAGGAAAAATAGCTACTGCAATAAGAACAGTAATGAAAGCCTTAGCTGCTAAAGAACAAAAAAAGGTCAACGTAGAATTTATAGGATAGGAAATTGCCTATGGAAGAGTATTTAGAAATTGGTCAAATTGTAAACACAAGTGGTTTAAAAGGGGAAGTTAAAGTTAAACCTTTAACTGACGACATTACAAGATTCAACGAATTGGAAAGTATTTATATTCAAAAAGCTAAACAATTAGTTAAATATAAAATTCAAGGAGTAAAATACATAAAAAATATGGTTATTTTAAAACTTGAAGGTATAGATACAATTGAAGAAGCTGAAAAGTATAGAAATTTCTATATAAAAATAAATCGTGATGATGCCGTAGAACTTGAAAAAAATTCATATTTTATCGTAGATATTATTGGATGTGATGTTTATACAGATGAAGATGTACTTTTAGGAAAAGTTACAGAAGTATTCCAAACAGGAAGCAATGATGTTTATGCTGTGAAGACTACCGAAGGTAAAGAAATATTCCTACCAGCTATATCAGATGTTATAAAAAACATTGATATTCAAAATAAAAAAGTAACAATACATGTGTTAGAGGGATTAATATGAAAATTGATATATTAACACTTTTTCCAGAAATGTTTG
>JAZQOX010000034.1:0-11784 GCA_045628105.1 Clostridia bacterium
TGTTGAAAGTGAAATAAATTAATAATATTATATTAAAAATGGGAAGGGAAAAAAATGGGAAAAATAGTTTTATTAGATGACCTAACAATAAATCAAATTGCCGCAGGTGAAGTTATAGAAAGACCAGCATCTGTTGTAAAAGAATTGGTTGAAAATTCCATAGATGCAGGAGCAACAAGTATTAGCATAGAGGTAAGAAATGGTGGAATAAAAGAAATAAAGATAATAGATAACGGATCTGGGATTGCAAAAGATGATCTTTCATTTGCATTTGAAAGACATGCAACAAGTAAAATAAGAAATGCAGAAGACCTAGAAACAGTTAAATCTATGGGATTCAGAGGAGAAGCTTTAGCAAGTATTGCATCAATTGCACATGTTGAATTGGTAAGCAAAACAGAAGGCGATTTTACAGGAAATAAGATTGTATTAGAAGGTGGAGAGGTTCTAGAACAGGAAGAAATTGGAACACAAACAGGTACAAGTATTACAATAAGTAACTTGTTTTATAATACTCCAGTTAGATATAAATTTTTAAAAAAAGACTTTACAGAACTTGGATATATTGAAGATGCAGTAACGAGAATAGCTTTAGCAAATCCAGGAGTTGCAATAAGATTATTAAGTGACAATAAAACAATTATAAAAACAAGCGGAAATGGTGACTTAAAAACTGTTATATATAATTTGTATGGAAAAGAAACAGCAGATGGAATTATAGATATTGATTATAAATATGAAGATATAAGAGTTGTTGGAGTGGTTGGAAAACCTGAAATAGCTAGAGGCAACAGAACATATCAATTGTTTTTTACTAATAATAGATTTATTAAAGATAAGACATTATCAGCAGGAGCCGAGCAAGCTTTTAAAGGATTATTACCTATAGGAAAATTTGGATTTCTAGTTTTAAATATTGAAATTGATCCTAAAAAAATAGATGTAAATGTTCATCCAACAAAATTGGAAATAAGATTTCAGGAAGAGCAAAAAGTATTTAAAGCAATATATCATGCAATTAGAGAAGGATTATTAAGAGGAGATTTGATAAAAAATACTGAAAAAGTTGAGGAAAAAACTATTGAAAATGTTAGAGAAAGCAATGAAACAGAAGAAAAAAATATTGCTCAAATTCAAGAAATAATTAATCCGGAAATAAAAGAAAAAATCGATATGCAAGACACAATTAGAATTGAACCAATTATAGAAACAGCAAAAGAAATAACAGCAGAAGAGAAAAAAGAAGAAAAAAGTAATGGAGGATTGTTTGGTTTATTTAGGAAGAAAAACAATGAAATAGAGGAAAATGTAGAAAAAAATGCAATTGAAGAAATTTTCACATATAAAAATACAGATGAATACAAACCAGCAGTAAGCGAGTTTACTGAGGCTTTAGAAACAACAAATAATGTTGATTTTGAAAAAATGTACAGTCAAACTTTCGGTGTAAAAAAAGAAGAAAAACAAGAAGATGTTGAAAAAATTACAACATATTCTTTAACAGAAAATGCAAATGTAAATGCAAAAAATATATCAGTGTTTGAAGAAAATGAGGAGTATAATTCAATTCCAAGTTATAAATACTGTGGATCAGTTTTTTCAACATATTTAATAATTGAGATGGGAAATGAGATGTATATAATTGATCAACATGCAGCCCACGAAAGAGTAATGTATGAAAAAATAAAGCAAAACTATTATGAAAATGTAGAAAAAGATTCTCAAATAATGCTTTTACCAGATATTATTTCTTTAACACATAAAGAAAAAGCAATAGTAAGAGAAAATGTTGAGTTATTCAAAAAAGCAGGATTTATGATTGAAGAATTTGGAGATAACACAATAAGATTAATAGGTGTTCCTTCAGTATGTATGGATTTAGATACAAAAGAACTATTTTTAGAGATATTAGATACAATAGATACAGTGGCTATAACTGCAAAACAAGAAAAAGAAGATAAATTTATTGCAACAATTGCATGCAAAGCAGCTGTAAAAGCAAAAATGGCACTTACTAAGGAAGAAGTAGATGAGTTAATGAAAAAATTATTAGTATTGCCAAACCCATTTACATGTCCACACGGCAGACCAACAGCAATAAAAATGGACAAAATGGATATAGAGAAAAAATTCAATAGAAGGAAATAAATTATGAAAAAAACAGTTTATGTAATAGGAGGACCAACGGCATCAGGAAAAAGTGCACTTGCAATTGCACTTGCAAAGAAAATAGATGGTGAAATAATATCAGCTGACTCAATGCAGATATACAAAGATATGAATATAGGAACAGCAAAGGTCACGCAAGAAGAAATGCAAGGTATAAAACATTATATGATAGACTTTGTGAGTCCTGAAACAAGATATAGTGTTTCAAATTTTAAAAAAGATGCTGAAAATGCAATTGAAGAAATAATAGAACATGGTAAAACACCAATTATTGTTGGTGGAACAGGATTATATATAGATTCTCTTATATATGGAATTGAATTTCAAGATGAGGAAATAGATACAGAATATCGTGAAAAACTAAATGAAATAGCAGAAAAAGATGGACTAGAAACATTATTCGAAGAAGCATGTAAAATTGACCCAGAAGCAATGAAAAAAATAAGCATAAATGATAAAAAAAGAATCATAAGAGTTCTTGAAATTTTCAATAAGACTGGAAAAACAAAAACACAAGTCGAAATAGAGTCAAGAAAAAATAAACCAAAGTATAATTATAAAATGTATGCAATTACAATGGATAGAGAAAAATTATATAATAGAATTGAAAAAAGAGTAGATAAGATGATAGAAGAGGGCTTGATAGAAGAGGTTCAAAACATCTTAAATAAATATGCAAATATGCCCACGGCAATGCAAGGACTTGGGTATAAGGAAGTTGTAGAATACCTAGAAAATAAGGTAACAAGAGATGAAATGATTGAAAAAATAAAAAAAGAAACAAGGCATTACGCAAAAAGGCAGCTTACATGGTTTAGAAAAAATAAAGAAACGGTTTGGCTAGATGGAGAAAAAACTGCAGAAGAAAATATAAGAATAATATTAAAAATTAGAAAGGATCTAAAGATGAAAAAGACAGTAAAAAAAGAAAAAAGAAATGTTAATAAAATAAGAAAAAATGTTATTCAAGTTATTATTATTTCATTAATAATTTTTGCTATAATTTTTACTGTTTATCAAATAATAAGATTGGCAATACATCCTACAGAGTCTTTTATGATAGAACAGGGAATAATATCACAAACTGAAAGTTTGATAGGATATGTAATTAGAGACGAAAAGGTTATTAAAAGTGAAGAAAATACAGAAAAATTGGTTCAAATAAAAAATGAGGGTGAAAGAGTTTCAGTAGGGGAAACGGTTTTCAGATATGAGGCTGAAGGAGAACAAGAAACAAATGAAAAAATACAAGCATTAAATATGGAAATTCAAACTGCAATGGAAGGACAAACAGAATTATTTCCAAGCGATATTAAAGCGATTGAAAAACAAATTGAGAATAAGATTGATGGAATAAATAATAATATACAAGATATAAGGGAAACTAAAACAGATATAAACAATTATATTACAAAAAAAGCGAAAATAGCGGGAGAACTTAGCCCAGCAGGTTCTTATATAAATAATTTGATAAACGATAGAATTGCTTTAGAAAATAAATTAAAAAATAGTTCAAAATATAAAAACGCTCCGATGAGTGGAATAATTTCTTATAGAGTAGATGGATTGGAGGAAGTACTTTTACCAACAGAACTTGATAATATAAGCATAAAAATGCTAGAAAATTTTAATTTAATTACAGGTCAAATTGTTTCAACAAGCGATATTCAAGGGAAAATAATAAACAATTTTGAATGCTATATTGCTGTGATAACAGATTCTAACGAATCAAAAAAAGCAACAGTTGGAGATAAAATAAAAATTAGGATTGCTTCAGGCCAACTTATACCAGCAACAATAGAAAATATCAAACAAGATGGTAATAAAAATTTAGTGATTTTTAAAATAACACAAGGAGTCGAATATTTAATAAGTTATAGAAAAATTTCTCTAGATATAATATGGTGGGAAGAGGATGGACTTAGAGTTCCAAATACAAGCATTATTTTTGAAAATGGATTAAGTTATGTAATTAGAAAGAAAACAGGAGTTTTGAGTAAAATTCTTGTTAAAATCGTTAAAGAAAATGAAAAATATAGTATAATTACCAATTACAAAACAGACGAGTTAAAAAATATGGGATATTCAATTCAAGAAATAAATAATATGAAAAAAATAAGCATATATGATGAAATAATAACAGATCCAGATATTGATAAGATAGAAAAAGAACTAAAGTAGAAATATGGTAATTCCTTTGTTTAGGGGAATTACTTTTTTCTTAATTTTTGGGTGATTAAATGTTTTTCGAACCATGTTTAATAAAACCTGACCTTTACGATAACCATGAATAACAACCACTTCCATAATATCTTCAGGTAGCGTCTCAAATAATTTATCAAGATAGTATTGGGCTTCTAAAAGTTCCATATCGTGTAAATCTATTGTAACTCTTTTATCATCAGGAATTAAAAGTTCGTCTAACATATTTCCTCCTTAATTTATAGGTATTATACCATAAAAAAGAATAAAACAACAATATTTTTCATACAAATACTTGCAAAAAAAGAAAATACGTGGTAAAATAGAAAAAGTGAAATTTTATTATGCTTTAAGGAGGTGCTTAAATAATGCCAAACATTAAATCTGCAATTAAAAGAGTTAGTGTTATCAAAACAAAAACATTAACAAATAATATGATAAAATCAGAATACAAAACAGCTGTAAAGAAATTTGAAGCTGCAGTTGAAGACGGAAATAAAGAAAAAGCTGAAGAACTTTTAAAATTAGCTACAAAGAAAATTGACGGTGCTTGCACAAAAGGAATTATAAAGAAAAATACAGCATCTAGAAAAAAATCAAACTTAGCTAAAAAATTAAATGTTATGTAGTATATAAAAAAGATTTCATTTTTTTGAAATCTTTTTTTATTTTACTTGAATAAATTTAGTTAATATAATAAAATGATGACATAATAAAAATGGAGGTTTTACAAATGCCAAATATTAAAATTAATTTAGAAAACGCAGGAATAAAAATGCAAGATTTAAGAAAATATGACAAACAGGTTATAGAAATTCATAAGGAATTGCATGAAAATGAAAATAATGAAAATGAATTTATAGGCTGGCTTCATTTACCAACAAATTATAATAAAGAAGAGTTTGAAAGAATAAAAAGAGCAGCAAATAAAATTAAAAGTGATTCAGAAGTTTTTGTTGTTATAGGTATAGGAGGATCATACTTAGGAGCAAGAGCTGTTATAGAGTCTTTAACAAGCACATTTTATAATATGACCTCAAGCAGAAAAACTCCACAAATATTTTATGTAGGAAACAATATGAGCCCTAATTATATGAATGATTTAATAGAATGTATAGGAAATAAGGACATATCAATAAATGTTATTTCAAAATCAGGAACAACAACAGAACCTGCTATTGCATTTAGAATATTTAGAGAATTTATGGAATCTAAATATGGGATAGATGAGGCAAGAAAAAGAATATATGTAACAACTGATAAAGAAAGAGGAGCATTAAAAAAACTTGCAAAAGAAGAAGAATATGAAACATTTGTAATTCCAGATAATGTTGGGGGAAGATATTCTGTTTTAACAGCGGTTGGATTATTACCTATTGCTGTTGCTGGAATAAATATTGATAAACTAATGGAAGGCGCAAGAACAGGTGAAAGTAGATTCTGCGAGGAGTCATTAAAATACAACGAATGTTATCAATATGCTGTAGCAAGAAACATGCTATATAAAAAGGGTAAAAAAACGGAAATTATTGCAAATTACGAACCTAAAATGCTTTTCTTTACTGAATGGTGGAAACAACTATATGGAGAAAGTGAAGGAAAAGATAAAAAAGGCATTTTCCCAGCAGGTGTAACATTTACAACTGATTTACACTCATTAGGTCAATATATTCAAGATGGAGAAAGAAATATTTTTGAAACAGTAATTTCCATAAAAAATCCAGGTTCGGATATTAAAATAAAAAAAGATGCGGAAAATGTTGATGGATTAAACTTTGTAGCAGATAAAACAATGGACTACGTAAATAAGAAAGCAATGGAAGGAACAATAGAAGCACATGTTTCAGGAGGTGTTCCCAATATATTAATTACAATGGAAAAATTAGATGAAGAGAATTTAGGGGAACTAATTTACTTTTTTGAACTAGCATGTGGAATGTCAGCAAGAATTTTAGGAGTTAATCCATTTAATCAACCAGGAGTTGAAGCATACAAAAAGAATATGTTTAGACTTCTAGGAAAAACGGAAGCGTAAAATAGGAGAAAAATATGAGTACAGTTACATTTCCTATGCTAAATTTAAAATTAAAATTATCCCAAGTAGCAGTTACAATATTTGGAGTTGATATATATTGGTATGCAATATTTATTGTTTCGGCAATTTGTATTGGGATACTTATTTGTAAGAAGAGAGATGGATTATATGATATAAAGTTCGAAGATATTATTGATTTGTTTTTAATTTTAATACCTATATCAATAATATGTGCAAGAATTTATTATGTTATATTTGATTATAAAGATTTTATAGATAATCCAATTGAAGTATTTAATATGCGTTCAGGAGGACTTGCTGTATATGGGGGAATAATTGGAGGAGCATTTACTTGTATTATTTATTGCAAAAAGAAAAAAATAAAAATACTAGACTTGTTTGATTTTATTGTTCCATGTTTGGCTTTACGGGCAGGCGATAGGTAGATGGGGTAATTTTGTAAATATAGAAGCATATGGAATAGAAACAAAATTGCCATGGAGGATGGGAATATATGAATTAGGAAAATATGTAGAGGTTCATCCAACTTTTTTATATGAGTCTATTTCGAATTTTACTTTATTTTTAATTATTATATATATAAGCCAAAAAAGAAAATTTGAGGGACAACCAACTTACATTTACTTAATTTGGTATGGAATAACAAGAGCAATAATAGAAGGTATTAGAATTGATAGCTTGATGATTGGAAATATTAGAATATCACAGATGGTATCTATAATAATTGCAATAGTAGGAGTTACAATGTATATAAAAAATAAACAAGAATAGGAAAAGTTCCTATTCTTGTTTTTATAAATTACCAACCACCGTTCAATTGACTCTTTAAAGTTAAGTTTACAACTGTTCCAATTTCAACTGAAGAATCTGTAGCAATATCTTGACTAATTACTATGCCTGAGCCTTCTAAAGAAATGTTAATATTTGCTTCAGAAGCAGCATTTATTGCTTCTAGAACAGACATTCCCTTGAAGTTTGGAACTACAACAGATGTTGCCATATTATGTGAGTCTGTATAAATAAATACATCAGCACCATCTAAAAGCTGAGCACCTTTTCTAGGCATTTGATTAACAACAAGTTCATCATCACTAATAGAATCATCAATATGAACGTTAAAACCATATGATTCTAGCAGAATACGGGAATCTGCAACTGTCTTAGTGGTTAAATCAGGCATTGTTGTTGTATGGTAGTTTGAACTTGTATCATTAATTGAAGCAACACCAATGTATGGAAGAATTTCAGAAAGAATTTGACCAACAACGGGACCAGCAATTTCTCCTCCCTGGAATGATCGTCCTTGTGGATTATAAAGAGCAACTAATACAACAACTTGGGTATTTACCGTAGGAGAAAGACCAAGGAATGAAGCAACATATGTACCATTTCCAATACCAAGATTTTCAGAAGTTCCAGATTTTCCACCTATTGAATAACCCTTAACATCTGCATATTTACCAGTTCCATCACTTACAGCGTAATCAAGCATATCTAAAACAGCATTAGCAGTTCCTTTAGAAATAACTTGTCTAACTGAAACAGGATCAGGAATAATAACACTTCCAGAATTAGGATCTTCAATTTTATCAATAATTCTAGG
Source organism: Clostridia bacterium (assembly GCA_045628105.1). Taxonomy (GTDB): domain Bacteria; phylum Bacillota; class Clostridia; order TANB77; family CAG-508; genus UMGS1781. The sequence goes on from JAZQOX010000034.1 coordinate 8,031, forward strand.
TTCCATTAGAGTACCTTCGTTTGCAATAGCAGAAATTGCAGTTACAAGTTGCAAAGGAGTAACATTAATTCCTTGTCCGAATGCCATTGTAGCGATTTCTAGATTCTTTATAGAGTTTTTATTATGAAATACGCTGTTTGATTCACCATAAAAACTTGCATTTGAAGTGGAAAGTAGACCAAAAGCGTCATAATATTTATATAAAGTTGGTGCGCCAATTTTTAATCCCAGTTGTATGAAAGAAGGATTACATGAATTGGCTAAAGCTTGTTTCAATGATTGACCTTGATGAGGGTTAGTGTGTCTCCAACAGTTTACCTTTATTCCATCAACAGATTCAGAACCAGCACAATAAAAAGTGTTTGGTGTAGTTTCATCAACTATTCCCTCTTCTAGACCAATTGCAGAAGTAATAATCTTAAAAACTGAACCGGGTTCATAGGTGTTTTGAACACACTTATTACGCCACATATCATACAAGTAATTGGTTTGTTCTTCAGCAGACATAGAATCCCAAGATTCTAATATTTTAGAATAAGTTGGAGTAAAAGGTGTATTTAAATTATAATCAGGATAACTAGCCATAGCTAAAATATTACCAGTAGAAGGTTCCATTATAATTACAGTTCCATAATCTGCAATATTATCAACAACTGCTTGAGAAAGATATTTTTCAACAATAGATTGAATATTTACGTCAATTGTAAGGTAAACATTAGAACCATCTAGTGCACTTATATACGAACTTTCTTGATTTGGTATTTCAGAATTGACAGAGTCTGTTAAAGTAACAACTTTACCAACGGTTCCAGCAAGAGTTGTTTCTAAAGAGTTTTCTAATCCGAATAATCCATTTCCATCAGTTCCTGAAAATCCAAGTAGATGACAAGCTAAGTTATTATATGGATAATAGCGTTTAACAGATGAATCAATGTTAATGCCACTATATATTTTATTAGAATTCATCCAATTTCTTAATAGTTCAATTTTATCTTTTTCAACTTTATATGCAATTGTAACAGTTGAATTTGAAGAATTAAGTTTTTCTAAAACATCATTATATTCTAAATCAAAAATATTACTAAAAGATTGAGCAACAAAGTCAAATGAAACACTATCACCATTAGAATATTGCAATTTTGTAGGATTTACAGAAACTGTATCAACATCTGCACTAATTGCTAAAACTTTCCCGTTTGAATCATAAATAGTTCCTCTATTAGGAGTAATTGTTTTGGTAGATGTTTGTTGAGAGTTAGCTTGTTTACTAAGATTTGGTCCATCAATAAATTGAAGATATGCTAGTCTAAAAATTAAAAGCACCATTAAGAAAAAAATGCTTATTTCAAGAATTAATAGTTTTGTTATATTTTTATTGTTTATTTTTATTATTTTTTTTGGTTTCTTCATAAGTATCCTCCGTAAATAACAATATTTTATATTATAAATTGTTAAAAATCAATAGCTTGTCTTGTTTTTTGAGTGAAAAGGAGATATAATAATAACTATTGAAATCAAAGCGAAAGGAATGATTTTATGGAAATAAATAAGGATGAAATTTTGCATATAGCAAATTTAGCATGCCTAAACATAAAAGAAGAAGAAATAGAAGAATATAGAAAAAATTTACAAGATATTTTAAATTTTGCGAATATTGTAAAAAATATTAACACAGAAGGCGTATCTGAAACAATAGGTAGTACAAATAATGTAAATATGTTTAGAGAAGACGAAATAAAGATATTTGAAAATCAAGAGGGACTTCTTGCAAATGCACCAGATAAAGATAGAAATATGTTTAATATTCCACAGGTTATCCAGTAGATTAAAACAGTAAATTATAGATTTGAAGGGAGAATAAAATGGAACTTTATGAATTAACAGTCCACGAGTTAGTAGATAAATTAAACAGAAACGAAATAACATATAGGGAAATAATAGAAAGCTATAATAATAGAATAGAAGAAAAAGAAAAGGATGTACAAGCATTTGTTACTATTACAGCAAATGAAGCAATTAAAGAATTAGAAAAAAATAAAAAAGGAAAATTTGCAGGTATACCAATTGGAATAAAAGATAACTTATGCACAAATGGGGTAAAAACAACTTGTGGTTCAAAGATGCTTGAAAATTTTATAGCTCCATATAATGCAACAGTTATTGAAAAGCTTAATGAAGAGGGAATAATAAGTTTTGGAAAATTAAATATGGACGAATTTGCTATGGGATCATCTACTGAAAATTCTGCAGTTAAACAAACAAAAAATCCATGGAATTTAAATACAGTTCCAGGAGGGTCAAGTGGAGGATCTGCAGCTGCAGTTGCAGCTAATATGGTGCCATGGGCATTAGGATCAGATACAGGAGGGTCAATACGTCAACCAGCCTCACTTTGCGGAGTAGTTGGATTAAAACCAACATATGGTCTTGTTTCAAGATATGGGTTAGTAGCATATGCATCATCTCTAGATCAAGTAGGACCTATTACTAAAGATGTAGAAGATTGTGCAAATTTATTAAATATAATAGCTGGTTTTGATGAAAAAGATTCAACATCAGTTAATATTCCCAAAAAAGATTACACAAAAAATTTGATAAAAGATGTATCTAAATTTAAAATAGGTGTTCCAAAGGAGTTCCTTGGAGAAGGAATAAATCCTGAAGTTAAGGAAAGTGTAGAAAAAGCAATAGAAGAATATAAAAAGATGGGAGCAACTGTTGAAGAATGTTCTTTAGACATTGCAAATGAAGCTCTAGCAACATATTATATTATAGCATGCGCTGAAGCAAGCTCAAATCTTGGAAGATTTGATGGAATTAGATACGGATATAGAACAAAAAATTATTCAAATTTAAAAGATATCTATAAAAATTCAAGAAGCGAAGGATTTGGTCCTGAAGTTAAAAGAAGAATAATTTTAGGAACATATGTACTTTCATCAGGATATTATGATGCATATTATAAAAAAGCGCAAAAAGTAAGAACTTTAATTAAAAAAGAATTTGAAAAATTGTTTGAAAAGTATGATTTCTTAATAACACCAACATCACCTGTTGTAGCATTTAAGATAGGAGAAAAATCAAATAATCCATTAGAAATGTATTTATCTGATCTTTGCACGGTTTCTGTAAATATTGCAGGACTTCCTGGAATGTCAATTCCATGTGGAGTAGATAAAAATGGAATGCCAATAGGATTACAATTAATTGGTAAACCATTTGGAGAAGAAGCTTTGATACAAGCTGCATATACATATGAACAAGAAACAAAATTTAGAGAAAAATACAAACCAGAATTTAAGGCATAGGAGGAAAAATTTATGATAAGGGAAGATTATGAAGTTGTTATTGGACTTGAAGTGCATGCAGAACTTTCAACAAAGACAAAAATATTTTGTTCATGTCCTACAGAATTTGGTGGAGAAGCAAATACACATTGTTGTCCAGTATGCATGGGAATGCCAGGTGCTTTACCAGTTTTAAATAAAAAGGTTGTTGAATATGCAATTAAAGCTGGACTTGCGACAAATTGTGAGATTACAAGAGTAAGTAAGAATGATAGAAAAAATTATTTTTATCCAGATACACCAAAAGCTTATCAAATTTCTCAATTTGATTTACCACTTTGTACAAATGGATTTATTGAAATAGAAACAGAAAATGGAACAAAAAAAATAGGATTAACGAGAATTCATATTGAAGATGACGCCGGAAAATTAAATCATAATGAATATGGTGGAGGAAGCTTAGTAGA
>JAZQOX010000035.1:0-7040 GCA_045628105.1 Clostridia bacterium
CTAAACTTTCTATAGTATCTGCTTGAACCATTTTGCTTGTGTCTATTCCTATATCTTGTAATACTTTTATTGTATCTATGAATTCTTGGACTACATTTTGTTTTTCTAACGATATTCCCATATTTTTTAATTCTTCTACTTGTTCTGGTGTTGGAGAGCTCCAGCTTCCTTTTCCCCTATATGCTAGAGCAATAAAAGTTTTAGTGATTCCTATTTTATTTTGCAAATTTAAGCCTTTTTCTATTAATTTTTCTCGTATTACTCCTGATTTATTGGCTAAACTTTCTATAGTATCTGCTTGAACCATTTTGCTTGTGTCTACTTCTATATCTTGTAATGCTTTTATTGTATCTATAAACTTCTCAACTGCATTTTTTCCTTCAATCTGGCCTACTTCTTCCTCAAATTCTACTAAATCTTTTATAACTCCTTCTATTTCAAATGGGCTAAATTCTTCTTTGCTTCCTCTTGTTTTTGGTATTGGTGGTAAGTCCATATCCCACAAGGCTATTTCTGTTGCTAATTCTATTATTTCCTCTATTCTTGATCTTTCTTCTTCTGTTAATTCTTCTTCATCATCAAATCCTTCTAAATATTGGCTGTTTTTTTCTTGTATTCTTCTTAAAATTGCATAATAGTGCTGTTCTTGCTTATTTGAACTGTTTCTATCTGGTAGCATTCCATCATGTTCTTCTATCCATTCCATTACTATTTTTAATGCTTCTAAATCATCTATTGGTGCAATGTTTTCCATTTCTTTATCTAGTCTTACTGTTAAGCTGTTATTTGCTAAGTCTATTACTACTGGTCTTTTTTCTTCCGGTACCGGATTATCTTCATCTATTGCATATATTGTTCTTCCTAATTGTTGTAAATATAGTATTTTTGAATTTTCATCTAATGCTCTAAACCATATTATTCCATCTACACCTTCTATATGTAATCCTTCATTTGCTTTGTTCATTACTACCATGAATTTTGTTTCATCTGTATTTTCTGCTTCAAATTCTTCTAGCTGTTTTTTATTTTTTTCTTTGTTATAACTTCCTAGCATTGAATTACTCTTTGGAATTATATCTGTTCCTTCAAATACTTTATTTAAATATTCTTGATATTTTAATATTTTGTCTTCGCCCGTTGCAGTGCCTATTCTGTTTCCATCTTCGTCTTCTATATCTCCTTGTTCTGTTACTGGTATAAATACTATGTATTTTCCACCTTTTTTTACATTTTGCCTTATTATTTCATCTTGCCCTATTCCACTTTCTAGATTTTTTCTTGCTTTTTCTCCTAGTTCTTCTTCAATTTCTTTATTTAATCTTTCTTCTAATTGTTGATATTTTCTTAATTCTTCTACTCTTTTTCCTTCATCTTCTATATCTTCTATTTCAGTTCTTATTGCTTCCATTTTGCCATCTGTTATTAATGAATATTTACTATATACAAGTTTTGGATTTACAACATAACCCATTCTTATTGCATTTTCTAATGTCATATTACATGCTATATGTTTACCTTGCTTTATTTCTTCCTCTGTGTATCCTAATTTTCTGGCATTTTCTTCTGCCATATCTCTGCCATCTACATCTCTTACTGGTGTTGCTGTTATTCCTAGTACCTTTACATTTTCATTTTGATTTGCAAATAATTTATCTACTTTTCCTTCCCATTCTTTTGCTCCTGTTCTATGTGCTTCATCTAGTACTATCATCCCATATTGTCCTTCAATAACTTCTTGTCCTCTTTTTGCAAGCAGACCTGTATACGTTTCAAATGTTATATTTGGAAATACTTCTTTTATTATTTCTTCTTCTGTTTTTCCTACTGTATTTTGCTTTCCATGTACATATTTTATTATATAATTTTTTATTTGATTTAATATTTCATCTTGTGGTGCTAAATATAACATTTTTTCATTAGGATGCTCTTTTGAATATTTTATCATTTGCGCTAAAGCTACAAAGCTTTTTCCTGCTCCTGTTGGTAATATTATTTGCGCAAATTTATTGTCTTGAAATATTTTATCAATATTTTCATAAGCTCTTTGTTGATAATCTTTTAGTTTTATTCCTGTATTTTCTACATTATAATATCCTAAAAATCTTTCTACTAATTCTATATTTATATTTTCTTGTAATACATCCTGTCTTGTATTTAATAATTCTTGCAAGTTTCCATTTGAGTATTGTTCATAAAATCCTTCTCTTGTGGCTATGTTTAATAATACTGTTGGTATTTTTGGTTCTTCTACCCCAGCTTCTTTTAATTTTATATATATTTCTTCGCAGTTTCTTTCTTGTAGTCTTTTTATTAATTCATTTCTTTCTGTAATTTTAAATCCTGCTATTCCTATTTCTTCCCAATTGTATAACGATATTATTGCTTCTGCATAATATCTTGATTTTTCTATTGTTTTTTTCTCTTTTAGACTTCCAAATGTTTTTGTTATTACATCTTGTACATCAGAAATTCCTCCTTGCTTTAATACTTTTTCTAGTTCCTCTTTAGATAATTTTTTTACTTCTTCTACTAAGCCTTTTTCTTCGCCTTGTAATGCTAAGTTTACGGATTCACTTAATTTTATCCCTTTTCCACTTTGTCTTGATATTATTTCTGGTTCTATTCTAAAGCCGTTTTTTCTTATATTTTCTATTACTTCTGAAAATTCTGGATTATTTCCTAAAATTTTACCTAAAATATCTGCTAGGTTTATTGCATTTTTTCTTGCTTTACTTAAATAATACATTCCTTTATTAACTACATAATGCGCAATACCATATTCTATTTTTCCTTCTGTTAGTTCATACATTTCTTCTATTGTTATATCGTTTTGAGGAATATATTCTGTTTCAGCTATTTCTGATATTTTTATTCCATTTTGTATTGCCTGTATTACTGCAACTTTTATTCTAGCTATTTTACTTGGTTCTATTCCTTCTACTTGTTGTATTAATGCAAATATATCTACTAATTCTTTGGGTACTTCTACTATTTCTTCTTTGTTTATATCTCCATAATGTATTACTTCTGTTGATGAAAATGCATTTCCTATTGTTTCTCTTAATTTTTGATTTGATGAGTGTGGTATTACATGTTTTAATATTTGCTTATTCTCTAATATTGCAAGTTTTGAATATATTCTATTTGTTTCTAATCTTTGCTCTTCATTTAATGCTTGATAACTGCTTATCCTTGCACTTGGTGAACTATATAATATGCCATGTCTTGGATGCATTTTTCTTGTATCCACTTCTCCTGCTTTTGCTGTATATGTTGGTTTTATTATTTCTTGTAATCTACTTTCTTCTGTTGCATTATCTATCTCTTCAAACTTAGATAATACTTCTGCTTTTTGTTCTTCATCTAAATTTACTACTGCCTCTTCTATTCTTTTTGATAGTTCTTGTAGCATATATCTTCCTGCTGATACTACTTCTTTTCCAAATTCTATTTTTGGAATTTTTACCATTATATATTTATCTTTATATGAGCCTCTTCCATAATTTACCGCTACATTTGCGTTACTTGTTAACGATATACAATTTGTATCTTTTCTATAGTGCATTTTTATATGGTCATATAGTTCCTCTAATGATATTTCTGATGTTTCACTGTATTTTGTTTCTCCTTCATATCTTTCTCTATCTGTTCTTATTCTTCCTATTTTACCATCTGAAGATACAGTTGTCCCTTGTTCTATATCATTATTATCTGCCATGTTTAATGCTCTAAAAAAATAATAATTTTCTTTATCTTGTATTATATTAAATTTTTCAATATCAAATATATTCTCTTTCATTTGTTTCTCCGGATATTTTAAATATTTTTATACTGTCCCAAAAATTTTCTTATTTTATTAATTTTTCTATTTCGCTATATATTTTTTCTTCCACATTTTTTATAGATTTTTGTTCTGCATTTATTCCCATTTGTTGCTGTTTTTCTTTATTATTTATTATTGATTCTATTGTGTTATTTAGATTTTCACAGTTCAATTTACTGTCTAATATCATTTCTGCTGCTTTTGCATTTACTAATACTTTCGCATTATATTCTTGATGATTTTCTGTTGCAAATGGATATGGAATAAATATTGCAGGTTTCCCACATTTTGCTACTTCTGTTATTGTCATTGCTCCGCTTCTTGATACAACTAAATCTGCTAAATTTAGTACTTCTTCCATATTGTATATGTATGGTAATATACTTGCATTATAGTTTTCTTTTATCTTTGTTTTTATTTCTTCAAAGTTTTTTTGTCCAGCTGCCCATACAAGTTGATAGTTTTTATTTAATTTATTATTAATTATATCTATTAAACAACCATTAATTGATTCTGCCCCTTGACTTCCACCAAATACAAGTACTATTGGTAAGTTCTTTGTTATATTTAACTGTTCTTTTAATTTCTGTTTTTGCTCATCAGTTAAGTTTATTTTTTCTACTTTTGTTGGTGTTCCTGTTACAACAACATTTTTAGCTTTTGGTAATCTTTTTTTTGCGTCTTCAAATCCAACTAATACCGTATTTGTCTTCTTTGATAAAACTTTTACAGCAACTCCTGGAAAAGCATTACTCTCGTGTAATACTGTTGGAATTTTATTTTTAAAACCACTTGAGAATACTGGTCCACATATATATCCACCTGTTCCAATTATTATATCTGGTTTAATTTCTTTTACAATTTTATCAACTGTTTTATAGCTTTTTAATGTTTTTAAAGCATTTTTAAAATTTTGCACACTTATTTTTCGTTTTATTCCATATGCTTCTATTGTTTTTAAATTATACCCGCTTCTTGGAACTAGGTCATTTTCCAATCCTCTTGGCGTTCCAATAAATGTAATTTGTGCTCCTGGGTTATGTTTCTTTATTTCATTTGCTATTGCAATTCCTGGATTAATATGCCCACCTGTTCCGGCTGCTGCAATAATAACCTTCATAAATTTTCTCCTTTTTAATGGGACACCGAGAGCGGCGACCCATACACGTATTTTCTATTTTTTATATTTTCGTTGATTGCCTTGATATATTTAATAGCACTCCGAACTGCTGCCAGTAAAATTATAAGTGAAGTTCCTCCATAGCTGAAAAATGGTAATGATATACCTGTAACCGGCATTGATGATGTAACAACTGCAATGTTCATAAGTGTTTGTGTTCCTATCAATACAGTAATTCCGCAAGCTAATAAACTACCAAACATATCTGGAGCCTTCATTGAAATTAATATTCCTCTCCAAATGAATAGTGCAAATAAAAGTATAACTGCTATACATCCTATAAATCCTAATTCTTCAGCAATAACTGCAAATATGTAATCATTATGTGGCTCTGAAATGTATAAATACTTTTGTCTGCTATTTCCAAGACCTACTCCAAATAGTCCACCTGATCCTATAGCATATAATCCTTGTATTATCTGCCAACCAGTATCTAATGGGTCTGCCCATGGATCAGCAAATGCTGTTAATCTTTTTAATCTATATGCACCTATACCAAATTTTTGTGCTGCATAGAATAACCCTGCTCCTCCAATTAATACTCCTGATCCACCAAAAATAGCAAAATGAGAAAACTTGCAGCCAGCTATAATCATCATTGCAGAAATTGTAATTATAATTAAAATTGATGCACTTAAATGTGATTGAACTAGCATTAATATTGCTATTGCTGGTAGTAAAAAGAAACAAAGTGGTTTGAAAAAACCTTTTACTAAATCTTTTAATTCATCTCTATGATTTGTTAAATACGAAGCAAAAAATATAATTAAACCAAGTTTTGTAATTTCTGATGGCTGAATTGTTCCAAATACCGGAAATTTTATCCATCTAGTAGCACCATTTACTGTTACTCCAACACCCGGAACAATAACGGCAGCTATTCCTATTATTGAAATTAACCAAATTGGTTTATAAAATCTGTTTAAAATCTTATAATCTATTTTAGATATGATAATCATTACAACTATTCCTAGTATTGCAGCCAATCCTTGTTTATACGCATATGTATAGCTGTTTGATGTTGTAGATAAGGCCATTGGTGAACTTGCTGATAGCACCATGGTTACGCCTAATCCTAGTAAAATTAAAACTATTAAAAATAGAAAAAAATCAAATGGTCTGTTATTGTCTTTTATCAATTTACTTTTCATAAATTACCTTTCTTTACAAAAAGGGGACTGATAGTAAGTACCCTTCTCACTTCATATGTTATATAGCATATAAGCCAATTATGCATAGCATTAATGTAAATATGCAAAATATTGAAACTACTTTATTTTCCTTCCATCCAGATAATTCAAAATGATGATGTAATGGAGCCATTTTAAATAATCTCTTTCCTCCAGTTTTCTTAAAATATGCAACCTGTAAAACTACAGATACTGTTTCAACTACAGGAATTGCCGCAATTATTAATAATATAAGTGGCATTTGTAAATATAACGCCATTGCTGATATTACTCCTCCTAATAGAAGTGAACCTGTATCTCCCATAAATACTTGTGCAGTATTTAAATTAAATATCAAAAATCCAAGACATGCTCCAACTATTATACTTCCAAATACAACTATTTCCTTCACATCCAAAATAATTGCAATTACGGTTAAACATGTTGTTATAATTGCAGATACGCTCGTACTAAGTCCATCAATTCCATCTGTTAAATTTACTGCATTTGTTGTTCCAAGCATAACCATTATAGCAAAAGGAATATACACTAAAACTGGTAAAATTAATTGTTGTTTTGTAAATGGAATTATTGTAGTTGTTCCTATTTTAACACCCTTAAGTAAATACAATGTAAATAAAACTGCTATAATTAATAACCCAAACATTTTGCTTGATGGTTTTAACCCTTTTGTGTTTTGCAAAACTAATTTTTTATAATCATCTATAAATCCTATTAATCCAAAACCTATTGATATTAATAGTAAAGGGAATAACTTTTTCCCAACTGCTGCATCTGTTCTTAAATAATATATATAACCACCTATTGTACCTATAATAATGCCAGCTGCAATTATTATTCCTCCCAT
>JAZQOX010000036.1:0-11773 GCA_045628105.1 Clostridia bacterium
AATGCATCTAAGAAATATTTTGGATTTACACCAATTTCTAAATTTTTACCTTTTGTTTCTAAATACATCTCTTCTTTTGCATCACCTGTTTGATTTGTACATGATAATGTTACTTTTCCTATATCAATACTTATTTTAACAGGATATTTTTTCTCTTTTTCTATACTTGATGAAGAAATCAAGCTTACTCTTTCAAGACAGCCTTGTAATAAATTTTTATTTACCTTAATCATAGTTTCCCAGTTTTGTGGAATTACACTTTCATAATTTAAAAATTCACCATCTAATAATCTTGTAACAATTTTACAATTTTCCATTTCAAATATTGCTTGATTTTTTGAAATTCCTATTTTTATACTATCAAATGAATCTGTTAGTATTTTATTTACTTCATTTAATGTTTTACCAGGAATTACTGCCTTAAAATCTTCTGTTTCTTTAACTAATTCTTTGCTTACCCATCCCATTCTAAAACCATCTATTGCTACAATATTTAATTTATTTTTATTTGTTTCGAATAAACAGCCTGTAAATATTGGTCTGTTTTCTTCATTACTAACAGCAAATATTGTTTTTTTAATCATATTTCTTAATACTATTTGTTCTGTTTCTAATGAATTTTCAACATCTATTTTTGGTAATTCTGGATATTCTTCAGGATTCATTGTTGATAACTTATATAATGATCCTTCACATTCTATTACCAATAATTTGTTTTCATTAACAGTTAATTTAATTTCTGCATCTGGTAATCTCCTAATTATTTCACTAAACATTGTTGCATTTACAACTGTATTACCTTCTTCTTCTATAGTTGCATCTATTATATATTCAATACCTAATTCTAAATCATATGTTGTTAATTTAATTTCATTATTATTAGTTTGTAAATATATTCCTTCCAATATAGGCATTGTTGTTCTTGTAGGTACTCCTCTAACAACTGCATTAATAGCTTTTAATAACTTTTCTCTTTCACAGATAATTTTCATTTTATAAATAATCCTTCTTTCTCTAAATTAGTTCCGTCAAAAATTTTTCTTTTTTATTATATAAATAAATATATTTAGTAATAGTATTAGTAGGTGCTGTGGATAATGTGGAAAACTATGTGTATAACTTATTTCCCTAAGAAAAATTGTTGTGGATATTTTTGTGGATAAAAATACTTTTTATTAACAATTGCTGTGTTTAAGTGTGTAAAAAGTACTTTTAAACATGTTATCCACAAGAAATTCACAACATCTTGAGGATAACCTTTCTCTTGCTTCCGTAAGTAAATAAAGAAAATTTACAAACAAAAACTTGTTTCTCAAAAACTCTTTTGTAAAATGTTTATTTTTTGTTTATTTTATGCTTGTTTATTATTTAGTACAATTTTTTTCACACTATCCACAATTAATTTTGTGTTAGAATCTTCTTTTATATCTTTTTCTATTTTTTTGAAAGCATGCATTACTGTTGTATGATCTCTCTTGCCAAATGCCTCTCCTACCTTAGGAAAAGACTCATTAGTAAGAATTCTACATAAGTACATTCCTATTTGTCTTGGAAAAGTAATATTATTTGATCTTTGTGAACTCATTAAATCTTTCATTGTAATGTCAAAATAACTGCAAATAACTTCTTGAATATATTCAATAGATATAACTGAAGAATTTTGTCTTATTATATCATTTATAGCCTTCTCAGCCATTTCAAATGTTATGGGGGCATGTGTTAAAGATGCTTGTGCAACAACTTTATTAAATACTCCTTCTAATTCTCTTATGTTAGAATCAATTTTTGCTGCAATATTTTTTAAAATATCATCATCAACAATTGCATGTTTTTCGTCTGCTTTTTTTCTTAAAATAGCAAGTCTTACTTCGTAATCTGCCATGGCAATATCTGCAAGTATTCCCCACTCAAATCGTGATTTTAATCTATCTTCAAGTAACGGAATGTCTCTAGGAGGCTTATCACTTGATAGTACTATTTGTTTTCCATTTTCTCTTAAAGTGTTAAATGTGTGGAAAAATTCTTCTTGTAATCTATCTTTTCCAGCAATAAATTGAATATCATCAATTAATAGCAAATCAATATTTCTATATTTATTTCTAAATTTTTCCATACCGTTGTCTTTTAATGAGTTAATAAATTCGTTAGTGAAATTTTCAGATGTAACATAAAGAATTTTAAAATCTTTATGATTCCTTGAAACCTCGTTTCCAATTGCATGCATTAAGTGAGTCTTGCCCAAACCAACTCCCCCATATAAATATAAAGGATTATAGGCCGTGGCCGGTGACTCCGCAACAGCAAGTGCTGCGGCATGTGCAAATCTATTATTATCTCCAACAACAAAGGTATCAAAAGAATAATTTGGATTCAAATATGTTTTAGAATAATTGATATTCGAAAAATGTGAAGATTTATCTTGTGTATCATTTTCATCTTTTAGTACTATTGAAATAGTACATTTCTTTTGTAATATGATACTAAAAGCGTTTTCTAGTAAATCTTTAAATCTAGACTCTACAGATTCTTTTTTGAAAGGGTCATCAGAAATTAGAATTACATTATTATTTTCAATTCCTTGAATTTCTAATGGTAAAAGCCATGTTTTATAAGAAAGTTCAGAAAGTTCTCCTTTTAGTAAATTTTTTGCTTCATTCAATATGTCATTCAAACTGCTTTCCATTGGTATATAAACCTCCAGTAAAAACTTTAAGAAAAATGGCATAAATATAACACCAATTTTACGACATTATATTATCAAAAAAAGAAAAATTAATCAATAACAAATAAAAAAAATATTACAATATTTAAAACTTTTAATTAAACACTTGACAAATCACATACTTTTAATATATAATTTTAACACTTATGATTAAATTAGAGGAGGTTTATTACTATGAAGATGACATATCAACCAAAAAATAGACAAGAAAAGAAGGTACACGGATTTAGAGAAAGAATGAAAACAAGAAGTGGAAGAAATGTATTAAAAGCAAGAAGAGCAAAAGGCAGAAAAAATATTACTGTATAATTAAGAGTGATTAAATTGAAAAAAACAGTAATGATTAAAAAAAATTATGAGTTTAGATCTGTCTTAACAAAAGGAAGTTGCTATAAAGGAGCACAGATAAATGTTTTTGTCTATAAAAATAAAAACAAAACAAATAAGTTGGGTATAGCAATTAGTAAAAAAGCAGGAAACAGTGTAAAAAGAAATAGGATAAAGAGGTTAATAAGAGAAAATTATAAAATTTTGGAAGAGAAACTTATTCCTGGAATTAGTATTGTAATTTTGTGGAAAAAGGGGAGCGAATTTTTAGATTTTGATTATTATACCATAAATTCTGAAATTGAAAGTATATTTATTAAAGCAAATATTTTACTGTGAGGAGAAAATGAAACATATTTTATTATTTATTATAAAAGTATATAAAAAATATATTTCTCCAGTTACTGCACATTTTGGAATACATTGTAAATATAATCCCACATGTTCTGAATATGCCTATGAGGCAATTTCAAAATATGGAGTAATAAAGGGATTATTTTTAAGTATTAAAAGATTTTTAAAATGTAATCCTTTTTCAAAGGGCGGATATGATCCTATAAAATAGGGGGAAAGAATGATAAGTTTTTTTTCTAATATATTTGGCTATGTTTTAAATTGGATTTATTTAATTGTTCAAAATTATGGATTAGCAATCATACTATTTTCAATATTAATTAAAATTTTAATGTTACCACTATCAATTGGACAACAGAAAACATTAAAGAAAAATGAAAAAATTCAAAAAGAAATGAAAATATTACAAATAAAATATGGTGATAACAAAGAAAAATTAAACCAAGAGCTTATGGAAATTTATAAAAGAGAAAAGGTTAATCCGTTAAGTGGATGTTTTAGTGTTATTATTCAATTTATTTTATTGATTTCAATGTTTTATTTAGTAAGAAGTCCATTAACATATATGAAAAAGATTGATAATTCTGCAATAGAAGAACAGAAAACAAAAATTCAACAAGAATATGGAGAAGAAAGTTTAAGTAGAAATTATCCAGAAATGAGCGTTATAAAGTATGCTCAACCAGGTACAGATAGTGAAAAAATGATGTTGAACATGAATTTTTTGGGACTTGATTTAAGTAAGGTGCCACAAGAAAATTATTCAGATTTTACTGTTTATATTATACCAGTATTATATGTAATTTCTTCAGTTATTTCTATGAAAATTGGTACAGTAAAAACAACTAAAAAAGATGAAAATAATGAAGAAAGTAAAGAATTAATAAATCAAAAAGATAAAAAGGAAATTGATCAAGAAGAAATGACAGCTCAAATGAATAAAAACATGAGTTTAATGATGCCTTTATTATCTGTATCAATTTCTTTAGTTGCACCTCTTGGACTAGCTTTATACTGGTTAATTAATAATGTTATTATGATTGTTGAAAGATTAGTTTTAAATAAATTGTTTTCTGGGGAGGAAAAAGAAAATGCCTAAAAGTATAATTGTTGAAGGAAAAACAACTCGGAGAAGCCATAGAAAAAGGTCTTAAAGAATTAAATGTTAGCAAAAATATGGTTGAAATAAGAACAATAGAAGAAGAAAAAAAGAGAAGTTTTTATAGTATATTAGCACCAAGAGTAGTAAAAATTGAAATGACATTAAAAGAAAATTTCGAAGAGGAAACGACAGAAAACAAACCAAAAAGAGATATTAATAAAAATTTAGAAGAAATTGAAAAAGTATCTGAAAAAATAAAAGAATTATTTGATTCAATATTAGATGATGATGTTGAATGTGATATAACAATTGAGAATTTTTCTATTTGTGTTAAAATCAACGGAGAAAATATTAACTATTTAATAGGCTACAGAGGTGCTACAATTAATGCATTGCAAACATTAGCATCTGCAGTTGCTAACAAATATTCAAAAACAAAAATAGTTGTTTTAGTTGATGTTGGAAATTATAGAGAAAAAAGGATTAAAACATTAGAAGAATTAGCAGAAAAGATTTCTCAAAGGGTTATAAAAACAGGAAAATCTGTAACATTAGATCCTATGACAGCATTTGAAAGAAAGATTATTCATACAAAATTGCAAGAGAGCGATAAAGTAAAAACTTTCAGTAAAGGTGAAGAACCACATAGAAGAATTGTTATAACATTAAAATAAAATTTTGGCAGATATATAATATCTGCCATTTTTTATAGAATAAGGAGGTAAAAAATGTCTACAATTGCTGCAATATCTACTGCCCCTGCAATCGGAGGAATTGGTATTATTAGAATGAGTGGAAAAGCATGTTTTGAAATTCTAGAAAAAATTTTTGAGCCCAAATGTCCCAAGGATATTAATGAGATACCGGGATATACCATTAAATATGGAAAAATAATTGATAACAATAAAAATATTGTTGATGAAGTTTTGGTATCATATTTTAAAAATCCAAAAAGTTATACAGCTGAAGATATGTGCGAAATTAACTCACACGGTGGAATAGTTGTTTTAAGAAAAATATTAAAGCTTTGTTTGGAAAATGGCGCAGAACTTGCAGAACCGGGTGAATTTACTAAAAGAGCATTTTTAAATGGTAGAATTGATTTAACACAAGCAGAAGCAATAATTGATATAATAAATGCAAAGAGTGAGTTAGAAGCAAAGGAATCTGCAAATCAACTTGAAGGGTATTTATCTAAAAGAATTGGCGAAATAAAGAAAAAAATAATTGATATAATGGTAAATATAGAAGCTAATATTGATTATCCGGAATATGATGTTGAAGAAGTTTCAAAAAATAACACAATAGATGTTTTAAAAAATGTTGAGAGGGAACTTATTGAACTATCAGCAACTTTTGAAAGCGGAAAAGTATTAAAAAATGGAATAAAAATGGCAATTATTGGAAAACCAAATGCGGGAAAATCATCCCTATTAAATGCTATTTTAAGGGAAGATAGGGCAATTGTAACTGATATTGAAGGTACAACAAGAGACATAA
Source organism: Clostridia bacterium (assembly GCA_045628105.1). GTDB lineage: Bacteria > Bacillota > Clostridia > TANB77 > CAG-508 > UMGS1781. Next base: position 6,006 of record JAZQOX010000036.1, read on the forward strand.
TAGAAGAACAAATTATAATAGAAGGAGTACCTTTTAAAATAATTGATACAGCAGGTATAAGAAATGCAGAAAACAAAATTGAGCAAATAGGAATTGAAAAATCGAGAAAGGTTGCAAAAGAAAGTGACATTTTACTTGCGGTATTTGATAGTTCAAAAAAATTAAATGATGAAGATAAAGAAATTTTAGAAATTCTTCAAAATAAGAAAGCAATAATTATATTAAATAAAACAGATTTACCTACAGCAAACATTGAAGAAACCGAAGAAATTAAGAAATTGAATTGTAATATAGTTAAAATGTCATTAAAAAACAATAGTGGAGTAGAGGAATTATTTAAGATTTTGTCTGAAATGTTTAGCTTAAACCAAATTAATTTAGATAATCAACTAGTAATAACAAATGTAAGACATCAAGATTTAATTAATAAAGCAGTAGAAAGCACGAGAATGGCATTAAACGACATTAATTGTGATATGCCAATAGATATCATATCTATTAATATAAAACAAATTTTGGAGTATTTAGGAGAGATTACTGGAGACAATGTATCAGATGATATAATAAAAAGTATTTTTTCTAAATTCTGCCTTGGTAAATAGGAGATGAAATAAAAAATGAAATATAATGCAGGAGATTATGATGTTGCTGTTATAGGAGCAGGACATGCTGGATGTGAAGCTGCACTTGCATGTAGTAGAAAGGGACACAAAACATTATTATTTTCTATTACATTAGAAAATATTGCAAATATGCCATGTAACCCTAATATTGGAGGAACATCTAAAGGACACTTAGTTAGAGAAATAGATGCACTTGGTGGTGAAATGGGTAAAAACATTGATAAATCATTTATACAGTCAAAAATGTTAAATAAATCAAAAGGACCAGCAGTTTATTCTTTAAGAGCACAAGCAGATAGAAAAAAATATCAAAGAGAAATGAAACACACTTTGGAAAACCAGGAAAATCTATTTGTAAAACAAGCTGAAGTTGTGGATATCATTGTGGAAAATGGGGAAGTAAAAGGCGTAGAAACAAATATTGGTGCAATTTATAATGTTAAAGCTGTTATTCTTGCAACAGGCACATACCTTAAAGGGAAAATTTATATTGGTGAAGTAAATTATGAAAGTGGACCTGATGGGGTTTTTCCAGCCAATAAATTATCAGATTGTTTAAGAAAATTAGGTATTGAAATTGTGAGATTTAAAACAGGAACACCAGCAAGGGTAAATAAGAGAAGTATTGATTTTTCTAAAATGGAAATCCAAAATGGAGATGATGAAATTGTTCCATTTTCATTTGAAAATGAAAATTTAAATAAAGATCAGGTTCCATGTTATTTAACTTATACTAACGAAAAAACTCATGAGATTATAAGAAATAATCTTCATAGATCACCGTTATATTCTGGAAAAATCGAAGGAACAGGACCAAGATATTGTCCTTCAATTGAGGATAAAGTTGTTAGATTTAGTGACAAGGAAAGACATCAAATTTTTATTGAACCTATGGGACTTGATACAGAGGAAATGTATGTACAAGGTATGAGTTCTTCTCTTCCTGAAGATGTACAAATTGCAATGTACAGAACAATAGCAGGACTTGAAAACGTTGAATTTACTAGACCGGCGTATGCAATTGAGTATGACTGCATTGAACCATCTCAATTAAAACTATCTCTTGAATTAAAAAAAATAAAAGGAATGTTTTTTGCAGGACAAATAAACGGAACATCAGGCTACGAAGAAGCTGCTGCACAAGGGATTATTGCAGGAATTAATGCGGCTCTTGAATTAGAAGGAAAAGAGCCGGTAATTTTGCATAGATCAGATGCATATATAGGGGTTTTAATAGATGATATTGTTACAAAAGGAACAAATGAACCATACAGAATGATGACTTCTAGAGCAGAATACAGATTGTTATTAAGACAAGACAACGCAGATATGAGATTAATGGAAATAGGTTATAAAGCTGGTTTAAATTCAGAAGAACGATATAATGCATTTTTGGTTAAAAAAGAAAATATAGAAAGAGAAATTGAACGACTTAGAGAAAAAAATATAAAACCAACAGAAAAGGTAAATGAATTTTTAAGAAAACACAATTCATCTGAATTGAATAACGGTACTAAACTTATTGAGTTATTAAAAAGAACAGAATTAAGATACCTTGATTTGGCTGAAATAGATGATGAAATGCCAGTTTTAACAAAAAGTGAAGCAGAAGAAGTTGAAATTGAAGTTAAATATGAAGGATATATAAAACTTCAACTTGCACAGGTGGAAAAATTTAAGAAACTTGAAAATAAACTCTTACCAGAAAATATTAACTATTTTGAATTACAGGGAATTAGTTTAGAGGCGAGACAAAAATTAGATAAATTCAAACCAAATTCAATAGGGCAAGCATCAAGAATATCTGGGATTTCACCAGCTGATATTTCCGTATTGTTAATTTATCTTGAACAAATAAAAAAGAATAATTAAAGGAGTTTTTATAATGAATTTTGCCAATAAACTTAAAATAAAAGCAGAGGAAATAGGAATTACTTTATCAGAAAATCAATTAAATCAATTTGAAATATATATGAAAATGCTGTTAGATTGGAATGAAAAAATTAATCTTACTGCAATTACGGATGAAGATGAAATTATTTTAAAACACTTTGTAGATTCATTAACAATTGCAAAATATATAGGTGAAAATGATTCTGTTGCGGACATAGGAACAGGAGCAGGTTTTCCAGGAATTCCATTAAAAATTGTTAAGGAAAATAACAAAATTGTTTTGATAGATTCCTTAAATAAAAGAATTAATTTTTTAAATGAAGTAATTAAAGAGAATAATTTAAAAAATATTTTAGCAGTACATTCTAGAGCAGAAGAAATAGGACACGATAAAAAATATAGAGGACAATTTGATATTGTTACATCAAGAGCTGTTGCAAGATTAAATGTGTTGCTTGAATACATGATGCCACTTGTAAAAGTTGGTGGAAAATGTATTTGCATGAAAGGCCCAAACATAGAGGAAGAGCTTGAAGAAGCAAAGAAGGCAATTGAAATATTAGGAGGAAAACTTGAAAGTGTTAATGAAATCACACTTCCTGGTTCAGATAATAAGAGAACAATTATTATTATTAAAGCTGTGAAACAATTAGCGAACAAATATCCGCGAAAACCAGGTACACCAACAAATTCACCAATTTTATGATTCGTTTCACACTTAACTGAAACCGTGAAACACTTGATATAAAAGGATTTTTTTACTACCAGAATAATTTTTCTGGTAGTAAATTTTTTTCATAGTTTTTTAAAAAAATTCATTTATTTTATTGACTTTTATATGAAAAAATTATATTATAGTTGTATTATTTAAGGAGTGATTAATTTGAGTAAAATAATTGCAATTGTTAATCAAAAAGGTGGAGTTGGAAAGACAACTACAGCAGTTAATTTAAGTACTGTTTTGGCCCAAAAAGGTAAAAAAGTGCTTTTAATAGACGAGGATCCACAGGGAAACGCTACTAGTGGATTGGGCATTGAAAAAAATGCTGAGAAATCAATATATGATGTCCTAGTTAGTGAGACAACATTTGAGGAGACTATTACAAAAACCTCAATAAGAAATTTATATTTATGTCCATCAAACATAAATTTAGCTGGTGCTGAGGTTGAACTTGTTAATATGATGTCAAGAGAAACAAAAATGAAAGAAAAAATGGAAGAAATTAAGGACAAATATCAATATATTATTATTGATTGTCCGCCATCACTTGGATTGTTAACAATTAATTCATTAACAGCAGCTGATTCAATTTTAATTCCGATACAGTGTGAATATTACGCTTTAGAGGGTGTTGGCCAATTAATGAATACAGTTAATTTAATAAAAAAACAATTAAACAAAGAACTATATATTGAGGGCGTTCTTCTTACTATGAATGACGCAAGAACAAATTTGTCAAATCAAGTTGTAAGTGAAGTTAAAAAATATTTTAAAGATAATGTTTACAAAACAGTAATTCCAAGAAATGTTAAACTAAGCGAAGCTCCAAGTTATGGAATGCCTATTACGGCGTATGCACCACATTCTAAGGGAGCAAAATATTATGAAAAACTAGCAAATGAATTATTAAAAGCAAAAAAACACACATAAAAGCGAAGGGAGAAATAAATTATGGCAGGTAAAACAGGATTAGGTAAAGGATTAGATGCTTTATTTTCAGCAAATATACCAAGTGTTGAAGAAGAAAAAATTAGAGAAGGTGAATCAATAGTTAACCTTAAATTAATTGAGGTTGAACCAAATAAAAATCAACCAAGAATTAATTTTGATGATGAAAAAATAGAAGAACTAGCAAATTCAATTAAAGAGTATGGGGTTATTCAACCAATTATAGTAACTAATCAAAATGATTATTACCAAATTGTAGCAGGAGAAAGAAGATGGAGAGCAGCAAAAAAAGCAGGTTTATCTGAAATTCCAGCAATTGTTAGAACATATTCAGAACAAAAAAATAAAGAAGTTGCATTAATAGAAAACATTCAAAGAGAAGATTTAAATCCAATTGAAAAAGCACAGGCACTAAGAGAAATAATAGATAAATATGGTTTAAAACAACATGAATTAGCAGATAAATTAGGTATAAGCAGAAGTGGAATAGCAAATACTATGAGAATATTAAATCTTGATCCAAGAGTAATTGATTTAGTTAAACAAGGGTTAATATCTGAAGGACATTGTAGAAGTTTATTGAATATTGAAGATCCAGAAAAACAATATCAAGCAGCATTATATGTTATTAAAACAGGAGATAGTGTAAGAGAAGTAGAAAAACAAATGAAAATAAAGAAAAAAGAACAGGTTGTTGATGCAACTCGTTATGCTGCAATTTATCAAGAAATTGAGGATAAGTTTAGAAACTTCTTCGGATCACAGGTTAAATTAAATGCAAAGAAAAGATCTGGAACAATAGTTATACATTATAATTCAAAAGAGGAACTAAATAATTTAATAGACAAACTAAAATAATTATGTAAACAAACAAGTTGGTTAAATTTATCAAAAAGTATTGACATTTTAGTTGTTAAGTGATAAACTAATACTTGCTTGTTGATTGGAGAGGTGGTCGAGTTGGTTTATGGCACCAGTCTTGAAAATTGGCGTAGGTTTATAGCCTACCGTGGGTTCGAATCCCACCCTCTCCGCCAAAGCTAAAAATACTGAAGAGTGAATAATGAAAAGTATAAAATATTATATCATATACTCTTCATTATTCACTTTTATAATAATCAATCATGGAGATTTACCCAAGTGGTTGAAGGGGACGGTTTGCTAAACCGTTAGGGTTGCGTAAGTGGCCGCGAGGGTTCAAATCCCTCAATCTCCGCCACAAGATGCTAATACCAATTTATAAGGTTTAGCATCTTTTTTTACAAATTTTTACAAACAACGAGAATAGGCCAAAAATCGAATTTAATTATTAAGAAATATAATTTAATGTTTAAATAGAAAATAACGCTTAAAATGGATAGTGGGAAGATTGGTAAATTTGATTCTAGAATTAAGGGCATTACAGCTCTTAAGAAAATAAAATTTTATAATAAAATTAATAAAGAAAATAATGATATTTAATATCATTATTTTTTTCTTCTAAAAAAAATATATATAAATATTATTTATTAAAAACGAGTAAGAAAATCAAAAATAAAAAAATATTAATGTATTCTGGAATTATAATTTTAATAATTTTTATT
>JAZQOX010000037.1:0-17024 GCA_045628105.1 Clostridia bacterium
AAAAATGAACACCAAAGTAGTATAATTCAATTATTTTAAAAAATCAAGAATTAAAAGAAGAATTTATTAGAAAAATCAAAAAAAACATTGCTATTATGTAAAGATTGTGATAAGATATTTAGTATTAGTTTACGAAAAGGAAGGTATGTATATGAAAAAGGTAGAACCAAATTTTAATTTTATTGATATGGAACATAACGTTATGAAATTTTGGAATGACGAAAAATGTTTCCAAGAACTACTAGAAAAAAACAAAAATGGAAAGAAGTTTAAATTCTTAGATGGACCAATTACAGCTAATAACCCTATGGGAATTCACCATGCATGGGGAAGAACTTTAAAAGACATATACATACGTTATAAAGGAATGAACGGATATACATCACATTACAGAAATGGATTTGATGGACAAGGTCTTTGGATAGAAGTTGAAGTTGAAAAAGAATTAGGATTTAAAGATAAAAAAGATATTGAAAAATATGGTCTTGAAAACTTTACAAAAAAATGTTTAGCAAGAGTTGATCATTTTTCTAAAACAATAACTGAGCAATCTAAGAGATTAGGACAATGGATGGATTGGGATAATTCATATTACACAAATACCGAAGAAAACATTACATCTATTTGGCATTTCCTAAAAAAATGTCATGAAAAAGGAATGATTGAACAATCATTTAGACCAATGCCATGGTGCCCAAGATGTGGAACATCACTTTCAGAACATGAAATGGCAGGATCATATAAACAATTAGTTCATAAAGCTGTTTTCTTCAAATTACCACTTGTTGGAACAGATAGTAAAATAGTAGTTTGGACAACAACACCATGGACATTATCATCAAATGTTGCATTAGCAGTTAATCCAGAAATTGATTACGTAAAAGTAAAAGTTAAATCTGATGATAAATTCCTAATTATGGGTAGAAACGCACTTAAAATGATTGGTGATGACAAAATAGAAGTTGTTGATAGCTTTAAAGGCGATAAATTAGTTGGATTAAAATATGAAACATGTTTCCCAGAAATGGAAAAACAAAAAGACATTGACCACAAAGTAGTTGCTTGGGAAGAAGTATCTGCAGAAGACGGAACAGGTGTTGTACATATTGCTCCTGGTTGTGGTGCTGAGGACTTTGAACTTGGAAAACGTGAAGGACTAGATATTGTAATTCCAATTGATGATGAAGGTGTTATAATTGATGGATTTGGATTCATGACAGGACATAACACAAAAGAAGTTGCTCAATTAGTATTTGATGAATTAGAAAAAAGAAATAAATTATATAAAGTTGAAGAACATGAACACAGTTATCCAGTATGTTGGAGATGTAAGAGTGAAGTTGTATTTAAAGCTGTTAGCGAATGGCATATCAACAGTGATAAAATAAGACCTCAATTAATTGAAGCAGCTAGACAAGTTAAATGGACACCAGACTTTGCAGGAAAGAGAATGGAAGATTGGTTAAACAACATGGGTAACTGGGCAATCTCAAGAAAGAGATTTTATGGATTACCATTACCAATATATCCTTGCGAAGAATGTGGTGAATTAACAGTTGTTGGTTCAAGAGAAGAATTAAGAACATTAGCAGTTGATCCTAAAAAAGTAGATGAATTACCAGATTTACATAGACCATGGATTGATGGAATAGAAATTAAGTGTCCACATTGTGGAAAACCAGTTAAGAGAATAAAAGACGTTGGAGATTGTTGGTTAGATGCAGGTATTGTTGCATTCTCAACATTAAAATACTTCAAAGATAAAGATTACTGGAAAGAATATTTCCCAGCAGAATGGGTAACAGAAATGAAAGAACAAATAAGATTATGGTTCTATTCACTATTATTCATGTCTGTAGTATTAGAAGGAAGAGCTCCTTACGAATCTGTATTAACATATAGTGCAGTAATAAAAGGAGATGGTGGAAAATTCTCTAGATCTGGTTACATGATGAAATTTGACGAAGCTGCAGAACAAATTGGAGCAGACCCAATTAGATATTTATATGCAGGAGCACCAGTTAATAATGATGTTAGATTTGGATTCAATTTAGGAGACGAATCTAGAAGAAAATTATTAAACTTCTGGAATATATATGTATTCTTTAATACATACGCAATACTTGATATGCCAAACTTAAAAGACTATAAATTAGACATGTCAAAACTACAAAAATCAGATAAATGGTTGCTTGCAAGATTAAACAAATTTGTAAAAGTTGCAAGAGAATCAATGGATAGCTATCAAGTTCAAAACTTAGTAAAAGAATTTGAAATAATAGTTGATGATATTTCTAACTTCTATGTAAGAGTAAATAGAAAGAGATTCTGGAAAATTGGAGAAGACAGCGACAAAACACAAGTATATTACCTATTATATACAGCAATTAAAACAATGACAAAAGCAATTGCTCCAGTAATTCCATTTATGACTGAAGAAATTTGGCAAAACATGGTTAGAAGCTTTGAACCAAATGAAGTAAAATCAGTTCATTTAAGTGAATATCCAACAGTAGTTAAAGAATATGAAAATGATGAAATATTAAATGAAGTTGAAGAAATAAGAAAAGTAATTGCTTTAGGTTTAATGTTAAGAAATGAAAAACAATTAAAAGTAAGACAACCATTAAACACAATGTATGTTTCAACAGAAAAAGATGTAGAACAATCTTTAAAAGACTTTGAAAATATAATTAAAGAAGAATTAAATATTAAAAATATAGATTTAATAAAAGACGAATCTGTATTAAATGATGAATATTTAATGGTTAACTTTAAAGTTGCAGGAAGATTATTAAAAGATAAAATTCAAGACTTCAAAGCAAAAATTGAAGGTTTATCATCAGATGAAATGAACAACTTAGTAGCAAAATTCAATGATGAAAAATTAACAGAAATTGAAGTTGAAGGCTTTGGAACATTTGAAAAAGATGTATTTGTTAAAGCAATGAAACCAAAAGCACATATAGTTGTAATAAAGGAAAGTGGCTATACAATAGCCCTAGACACAATATTAACAGAAGAGTTAATAGTAGAAGGAATGTATAGAGACTTAGTAAGAACATTACAAGTATTAAGAAAAGATGCAGGATTAAAAGTAGAACAAAGAATTAATTTAAGCCTACAAACAGAAGGAAAATTAATGGAAAAAGTTCTAGAACAATACTTAAAAACAATAACAGCAGACACATTAACGGAAAACTTTGAAACTTCTCCAATAAAAGAATTCAATATAGAAAAAGAATTAGAAATAAATGGTGAAAAAGTAAAAGTACAAATTAAAGGAATATAACCAAAAAAGGTCGCAAGGAGCGACCTTTTTTAATTGACAAATTAAATTCTTTGTGATATAGTAGTCAGCGATAAATTAGATTTAATAGGAGGTTTTTATGGAATTAAAAGGATCAAAAACAGAAAAAAATTTAATGGAAGCATTTGCAGGAGAGTCACAAGCAAGAAATAAATATACATATTTTGCTTCAAAAGCAAAAAAGGAAGGATATGAACAAATAGCAGCAATATTTACAGAAACAGCTGAAAATGAAAAAGAACATGCTAAACTTTGGTTTAAATTATTACACGATAATGATGTTCCATCAACAATTGACAATTTAAAAGCTGCAGCAGAAGGAGAAAACTTTGAATGGACAGATATGTATGATAGAATGGCTAAAGAAGCTAAAGAAGAAGGATTCGATAGAATAGCATATTTATTCAAAGCAGTTGGAGAAATAGAAAAAGAACACGAAGCAAGATATAAAAAATTATTAGAAAACATTGAAGATGGAATAGTATTTTCAAGAGATGGAGATAAAATTTGGAAATGTAGAAACTGTGGTCATATAGTAATTGGAAAAGCAGCACCAGAAGTTTGCCCAGTATGTTCACATCCAAAGGCATATTTTGAAATCAAAGCAGAAAATTATTAAAATGAAAAATGAAAGATGGGAACACGCACCTTTTTCCAATTTTAAAAATGTGCTTCGTTTCCATTTTTACTTTACATAAATTGTAAATAAATACAAATCATGATATAATATATATAAGTACGTCTTTGACGTTTTATATATATTTATTTTTTTCACGCTAAAAGTTTTAACAATTAGCTTTACATATATTAATTACAAAAAGGAGAAAAAAATGAAAAAAATACTTGTGATCTTTATAACCATGTGTATGGTATCTTCGATAGTATCTTGCACTCGGCAAGAGAAAAATAACGAAGTCGAAGAAATCATAAATAGTTTTGCAGAAGAGTGGAACCTTGGAGAAATTCCTGCTCCACAGATTAAGGTAGTATCTTTAAAGGAAATTCAAAGAATGTCACGAGTTACGGGCAGTTCAGCTACCTATAACAAGGAAGAAAAAATTATATATATTGCTCGTGAGATAAACGAGCAATACTCAAAAACACTTCTGGCACATGAGGTACTTCACTACGTAAATCACTATAAAAGTGGATTTAGTGAAAATTATGGCGTGGACTTCATTGTAAAGGAAAATGTTTTAGGTTTCTTCCTTACTGAGGGAATTACAGAGTATTTTACTGAAAGTATTTTCCCAATGGCAGAAGGATGGGCAATGTATCCGACTGAAACATTGTTTGCAGAACAGTTACAAATTATTTATGAAGCTGTAGGCATTTCAATGTTTGATCTTTTTATTTCTTCAGATAAAAAGGAAATGCAAAAGCAGTTTGATAGTATTGCATATTCTGCAGGACTAGAAAATGCCGAGGCATTTTCAGGGATTTATCTTACTCCATTTGAACAGGTTTGCATGTATTTGGATATTTCCTCAAAGCAGCTCCTTGCTGGAAATAAGAGAAACTTTTTGTATTATGCTGCAATTGCTGAAAATGAAATCGCAGTGGTCTGCGAGTATCTTGGAAAAGAAGAAGAGTACATTGGAACGGTGGAAAAATACCAAGAAAAGTACAGTAATCTTCTTAAAATTGGTTAAAAGACCAACCCCGCCTGTATAAATTATACAGGCGGGGTTTTTTATGGAAAAAGGTGCGTGTCCCCATTTTTCATTTTTTAAATCTGATATCATCTCCAAAAAATCTATAAATGTTATAATTACCAATAAACCTTGAAACTATTCTTTCATCATAAGTATTAAAAAGTCCTTGTAAGTCTAAGTTTGTTGAAATAATTGTTTTTGTAATTTTTCCATTTTGATTTAATAATCTAGTATTAATTATTTTATATAATTCTGTAAATTTCATGCTATTCATTGTTTCTGTGCCTAAATCATCAATAACAAGTAAATCAACGTTCAATAAACTTTGCGAAAATGAATTTTCTGAATTTTTGTTAAAGAGTTCATTTATAAGTGTATCTAACATTACAGGTGCAGTTTGGTAAAGAACTGTTTTCCCTTTGGCAAGAAGATCAGCAACAATACAGTTTGATAGGAAAGTTTTTCCAAGGCCTGTTCCACCGGAAAATAATAAATTCTTTTCGTCTGGACTGTCAAAGTTTTTAATAAATTTTTTAACTTCTTTACCTATTATTTTAATATTTTCTCTTGGGGAAATATCACTATTATATTTAGGTTCATTAACTTCATCTGAATATAAGTTTATATTAAATGTTTTAAAATTTTCTCTATCAAGATTTCCAACATTTGATTTATTGTATTCAATATCTAGAAGCTTTTGACGTAAACAACTGCACATTATTGTTTGACCATCAGAAATACAATAACCTGTATCATTACAATTTTTACATTCATATTTAGGTGATAAGTAATTTATATCTTTTTTATCTTTTTTTAATAAGGCAAGTCTTTCTTGCTTTAAATCATTAACTTCTTTTTGTAAATTTTCAAGTAGAGCAGGGGAATTAGAGGCTAATATAGCTTGTGCAGTTTTTATAGAAACATTATTTAATTTATTTTCTATTTCTTGAAGTTTTGGAATTCTACTATACAACTCTTTTTTGCGAACTTCTAAGTCATGAATTGCATTTACTTGTTTTTTATCATATTCTTTTAAAAGTTCTTTTAAAACGGCATCTGTCATAGAAACCTCCTATTGCTTGTTAGCATATAAACTATTTAAATTATCATAAGTTCTTTGAGTATAATTGTTGTAATTTGTTTTCTTCTCTAGTTCTTTTATATTTTTAGTTTGATTCTTGAAGGTTGCCATAAATGCTTCAACGTCACTAACTGTTTTTAAATTCCTGTCATGCCAATCGGTTAATAACTTATCAAAATAATCAAATGTAGGATTTGATTTTGAAGTAGTCTTTTTAAGGGCTAGGTTTATAACATCTAAGTTATAATTATATTCTAAAACCCATTTTTCTATATATTCTTCCTCAAATTCAGTAAAGGCAGTGTATCTACCAAGTTTTTTAGCAATTGCTTTTTTAGTTTTATTCATGCTATCAAATTTTTGATAATAATTTTCTAAATCGTTATATGTTTTAATTCCATTTTTAGACCAAGCATCTGCTACAGTTTGAACATAATTTTTATGAAGTGCAGATTTTCCGAAGCAATAGTCAAAAAGTGAAACCATAACTTGTTCGTCAAATTCATATTTTTTAAACCATAAATCTATATCACTATACCATGATGGAGACATTATACCTTGGAAGTATTGATTATTAATACTTTCAATAGCTTTAGCTCTATATTGACTACTTGCGTTATTTTTAACAGCCTCAGGAGTTAGAGTTAAATTTGGGGTATAAGATTTATGAAGCTCAATCTCTTGTAAACTATTTAGAGTGTAGCCTGTTGGTTTTTTTGTAATAGCGCCATTTTCTTCCCAAAAAGTAAGGGCAGCTTGAATAATGTTAAACGGAATATTTAATTTTTTTGATAAATCAGTGATTTTTATATCTTTATCATATTTAGCTAAAAATAGTAAACATAGATAAACTTTAATAAAATCACCATTAGCTACAGATAAGTATTCTGTGAAAAAAACATCTGGAATTTCCGTATGTGAAAACAAAATTGATTGATCCTTACTTTCTAACCTCATAATTTACGCTCATCCTCTCATATATATGCCATAAATTATATCATTTTAATGTAAAGAAAACAAGAAAAACGTAAAAATAAATAAAACTAAAAAGGAGATTCAAAGAATCTCCTTTTTAGTTACATTAATTTTAACAATTTTAAAATGTGTGTTCCTATAGGTTCACCTTTTCCTTCATAAGGCCATTCGTTTACACATATTCCCGAATTATCATTTATTTCAATTATAGTATAATTTTTTGTAGACATATCATTAATGATTATATCAACACCACAAATTTTAGCATTAAATGCTTTTGCTGCTTTTTCTGCAATTACTTTGAAATAATCAGGCATAACGTCTGACATATCAACACTTTCACCACCTGTAGAACAATTTGAATTTTCTCTTAAGAAAACTCTTTGACCTTTTTCTGGAATATATTCAAAAGTATAATTTTGCTTCTTTAAATATTGCTTTAAAGGTTGATCAATAACCATGTTATTATCTAATAAGGTGTGCCAAGGTTCCTTCTCTTTCTCATCTATTAACTCTTTAATTGTAGATTTACCATCTCCAACTACACTGGCACTTCTTCTCCAAACAACATTTAAACATTTACCATTAATTACAACAAATCTATATTCTCTTCCAGATACAAAATTCTCAAGTAAAACATCATTATCAAACTTAAATGCGTATTTAATTGCTTTTAATAAGTGACCTTCAGATGCTGGTGTTCCAAACACTGTTATACCAATACCACAATTTGTTGTTCTTGGTTTAACAACACATTGTGTATTGAAATAAGGTTTAACAATTTTTTTGATTGCTGAATCAGACATTTTTTTAGTTAATAAAATACCTGATGGAACATTTAAGTTATTTTCTGTTAATATTCTTTTGGCATAAAACTTGTCATCTGTGATAAATGGAAAAATGTAAGAATCCATATTTGTTTTTGTTGCCTGAATAATACATTCTTTACGCTTATTACCACTATATTCTACAAAATTTTGACTTTCATTGATTATATTATAATCAATACCAGCTTTAATTGCATCTTTTATTACTGCAACAGTTGAGCTTTCAAGTTTAGGATATTTTCTCATACAATATTTATGTAATTCACTATCTTCAGAGTACTGTGTTCCTAAATTTAAAAGTGTTTGCATTAATCCTTTTTCTTTTACTAATTCTTCAAATTGATGAGCTTTTGTATTTCCTGTTTTTGCTCTTTCACACATTTCTTTAATACCAGAATCACAACCTAAATTTAATTCTTTATTTATCTTTTTGAAGTCTTTTAAAATGTTTAAAAGTTCTAAACGTTGTTCTTCGGTTATACCATTTTCAGAAACTTCTTTATAATTTAAAGAATAGTCATTTTCTGTAAGTAAACAGTAAAATAGAAAAGCAACTACTAAGTCTAAATCATTTTTGGTTATTCCACATGCATTAAATGGGTTAATATCTACAAGTCTAACTTCAATATGGTCTATTTTTTGAGTAGATAAATCTTTTAAAACATTGTTTTTATCTTTAGATTTTGCTCTTATTGGTATATAAACTTCTCTAGCACTTAAGATTTCACCATTATCTAAAAGTTTTTGAATGCTGTTTAAATATGATTGTTTGTCAGAAAAATCAATATCTAATGATTTCTTTGTTTTGAAACCATGAGAGTTACTGTTTCTTAAAGATAAAACACTTCTATCGCTGTTATCAAGTTGAATAGGTGTAGCACCTAAAAAATACATTAATATCCAAGCTTTTTTCATAAATTGTTGCATAATTTTAAAATATGCAGCATCCATATCAGCTGGTAGATTTTTATAAATTTTTCTTAAATTTTTGTAAAAATCTTTATTAATACCAAAATTTACATGAATACCAGAGATGCAATGCATTTTGTATCCATATTTTTTATATAATAACATTTCGTAATCTGCTTCTGATGTGTGTGTACCATAATTTCCAAAAGGGAAATCTTTTTCTTCTGGTAAAATACATGGCATACTGTATGGCCAAAGTAATTCATTTTGTTTATTTAATTCACAAATAACAACATCTGTAATACTTTCTAATTTATCATAACATTCTTGTGTACTGTTACATACGGGAGTTCTTAGTTCTAATTGTGCTTCTCCAAAATCTGTGGTTATAAAATTGTTTTCCATTCTATCACCAAAAATTTCAGGATGTGGTAGCTTTGATAAATTCCCCTCCTTAGTACATCTTAAACTTTCTCTTTCAACACCAATGGTATAAATATTACCGCGATCCATCCATATAGTTCAACCTTCTTTTTCTAAAATAATACAATATAAAATATTGCTTTTGATATTATAGCACAATTAGTAAATTAAGTAAAATTTTTTTAAGAAAAAAATAAAAATTCCTAGAAAATTGGAATTTTTATTTTGAACCATTTAAATAAATTTTATGTCTAATAAAAGGAAACAGTTATTTAAATATTTTTTTAGATGAATATATAAACTTAATTAATTCGTCTATATTAATATTTTCCTTATTTATAAAATTATATAGCTTATGAAGCTTAGAAATTTCAGTGGCTGGCAAATCACTTGAAAAACCTAATAGTTCATTTGGACTACTTTTATAAAACTTACATAATTGTATAATCATTTCAATAGGGATTTTACTGTTTCCGAGATTCATAATGCCCATAAGTTGAGCGAGGAATTTTTAAATAGTCTGCAACATCCTGTTGCGAATAGTCGTGATCCTCTCTAAAATCACGCAATATTTCATTTATTTTCTTCATAACAAACACCCATATTTATTCTATCCGAATAAAAATAATTATATAATTTAATCTCAAAAAAACAACAAAAGAGGTATTGACATGCTCAATATTTGAGAATATAATTATTACACTAATAAAATGAGAGCACAAAAGATAATATATAAATGAACCAAATGCATAAAACTGATGTCTAATATTTAGAAAAGTGATACAATAATATTAAAAAAAATAGCTTTAAAAATATTGAATTTTATGATTATTTATATATTAATAAACGGAGGTAAAAAATGTCACTTATTAATGAAGCAAAAAAGGGAAATTCTGAAGCATTTGTTACATTAATAGAACAGCACAAATTACAAATGTATAAAACAGCAAAAGCAATACTAAAAAACGAAGAAGATGTATGTGATGCTATTCAAGACACAATGATGAGTGCTTATAGTAATATATCACAATTAAAATATGAAAAATATTTTAAAACATGGTTAATTAGAATAACTATAAATAAATGTTATTCAATTATTGAAAAAAACTGTAATAATAATTCAAAGGTTCAAAAGCAAATAATGGAGTATAGCGAAAAAACAGAAGATTTTGAAAACAATATGGAATTAGAAAGAGCACTTAACTTATTAGAAGAAGATTTAAGAACAGTTACAGTATTATTTTATTATGATGATATTTCAGTAAAACAAATATCGGAAATACTTGAAATACCAGTAGGAACAGTAAAATCTAGACTTTCAAGATCAAGGGAAAAACTATACGATATTTTGAAACAAGAGGAGGTGAGCTAGATGGACAAGAAAGATGAATTCATTAGAAAACAATTACAACAAGATAACTATATGCCAGACAAAGTAAATAATTTAATAAAAAATTTTGAAGGAGGAATAAGAATGGAAGAAAAACCAAAAGAGAAAAAAGTTTTAAAAATAAACTTACAACAAGCAGTATTAGCATTTTCATCAGTAGTTATTGTAGGTGTATTAGGAGGAAACTTATATGCACATATACAAGGCAAACCTAATATATATAGTGCTGTAAAGAGCCTATTTGTTAAAGAAGACAAATATGCAGCAAGTGAAATAATAATAGATCAAACAGTTGAATGTAATGGAATTAAATTAACATTAAAAACAGTTGCAATGGATGAAAACGTATTAATAACAAAATATATAGCAGAAGGAGAAAAACTATCAGAAGATTTTTATACATACAATGAATTTGAAGAAGACATGATAGATTTAGCTAAAATAAAAACTGCAT
This sequence comes from Clostridia bacterium, assembly GCA_045628105.1. Lineage (GTDB taxonomy): Bacteria > Bacillota > Clostridia > TANB77 > CAG-508 > UMGS1781. The sequence continues at coordinate 11,025 of JAZQOX010000037.1, forward strand.
TGTTAGGTAGAAAAATTGGAGAAGAAAAATATGATAGCAAAAATAAAGCAACATTAGCAAATGAAAAAGATAAAAAAATTGATGAAATATTAAATAAACTAGTGTCAGTTGGGATTGCTTTAAAAGATGCAAATGAATTATTAAATTCAGGAGATTATGCATATGATAGGTATATTGGGTCACAATTACACATTTATAATGACTCAAACGAAAGAATAAATGAAAGAATATCTGAAGTAATTGCAAAATTTGAAACTAAAGTAAGCAGTAAATACGAAATAATATCATCAAATGATACATTACAAAATTTTGATATAAAATCAGTTTCATCAAAAATTGAAAGAAGTGGAAATCAATACGTTATTTATAATGTATACAATGTAGATACAATATCAGATTTAGCAAGTAAATTCAAATTAAACGTAAACATCAACAAAATAGGAAGTACAGAAGGAAATTGGAAATTTAATACAGAACTTGAAAAAGCAAGATTGGATACAAGAGTAGAAACAATAGATTTTTATGAAAATAATAGTGTAGAAATAAAAGATAGAGATGTAACTGTATCTGTGAAAAGATTAGTAATAAGTGATTTTTCAAGTGTATTAATGATACAAACTAACACAAATGGAACAGGTAAATATGATAAATTAATACCATATACTTTTGTTGTAATGGCAACAAATAAAAATAATGAAGAAACACGTATAAGTGCAACATCTAAATTTACAGAAGATACAGAAACAGGAAAATATACAGATAGAATAATATTAGATAAAATAGATTATTCTGTAGAGAACATAACAGTAAATATCTATTCAAAAGATGGAAAACTATTAGATATAATTTCATTACCAAATATAAGAGGTAAAGAATATAATAAGCCAGTAGAGCTAACACAAGGCTATACAAATAAAAAATTTCAAATATCATTTAAATATCCAACTGATTGGGGAACAGATTATGAAGGAATAGTAGGAGATGGCTCAATGTATGTACAAAGTCCAGAAGATGTTGATGGAAATGTTGCAAGTTTTGTCATAAGATATTTAAATTTAGACACATCTGGAAAAGAAGATAGATTTATAGAATATGAAAAAGATGTAAAGCTTAAAGATTTAATACCTGTGTCTGAAAATGCTAAAGTATTGGAAGAAGGGAAAACAACAATAGCAGGACAAGATGCATATTATATGCAACTTGAAGAAAGAGACAGAGGAGAAAAACATAAAGAAATTGTTACAAGACAAGAAAATCGTTATTATCGTATAAGTTGTTATGCTCCAAAAGAAGAACTTTATACAAGATATGAAGAAGCATTTAACAAAATGTTAGAAACAATTCAGTTTGTAGAGCCAGAAAAATCATATAGAACATTTAGTGGAGATTTAGGACTTGAAACGGTAAAATTATATGAAGATAATAGCGTAATTGTAACATTAAATTCAGGTACAATTGATAAATGGAAAAATTCAAATATGGATGAAGCTTATTATCCAAATGGCAAACAAATACTTGAAAATACATTATTAGATGATAATATTGAGTATAAAGTGGAAGATGTAAATAATAAAATAAAAAAGATATATGTTTTTGATAAATACACGCCATGTTATATATTAATACTTACTGAAAATGATGATTTATACTATGTAAAAACTGTACAGGCAATATCAACAGGAAAATTTAAAACAATTAAAATTGCTAGCAAGGTTTTTGGTGATGTGTATAGAAGTATGGCAGGAATAATTGTTCCAATAGGAACTAATGGTGGAAATAAAGAAGAATACGTATTAAAAGGACCAGAGGAAAATATAGGATTGAGCCTATGGGCTGTTACAGATACAAAAAATATGGCACAGTTTAAACAATACGTAATAAATTATAAAGGAAGTGAAATTATTGAGAACCCAATACAAAATGAAATTATTGATAACTTAGGTGAAATATCACAGTTAGAAATAACAGAGGCGCCAAATAGAACAGTATATACAGAAGGAGAAAAATTTGATAGAACAGGAATGAAAATTACAGCAACATATTCAGATGGAACAAAAAGCGAAATAACAGATTATAAAATATATGATGGTGAAAATTTAGAAGCTGGACAAGAATATGTAACAATACATATAGTAGATGGAGACAGAGAATTAAACGCTTTAGATGTAAAACAGCCAATAACTGTTAAAAATTAAGAATAAGAAAAAAATTGTTGTGGCAAGGCATCGACCTTGCCCTATTCTTATTTTTAAAAAATAAAAATTATCTAATAAAAATCACATCAAAGTATTGACTTTTTAAGAAAAATATGGTAAATTATATAAGCTATGTTCTATTTAATTGGGACATAGCTTAAAAAACGCATCGTTAAAACCCAAATATAAATTCGGAGGTGGAGCTAAAATGGCTGCAAAAGGACCAAGAGAAAATATTACATTAGAATGTACAGAATGTAAAAGAAGAAATTATGTAACAAGCAAAAACAAGAGGAACAACACAGAAAGATTAGAAGTTGAAAAATATTGCAAATTCTGCAAAAAAAGAACAACACATAAAGAAACAAAATAATTAATGCGAGAGGGCTATTTTAAGGAGGAAATAAAATGGCTAATGAAAAAGAAGTTAAAAACAAAAAGGAAACAAAAAACAAGAAAAGTTTTTTCAAAGATTTCAAAGCAGAATTAAAAAAAGTTATTTGGCCAACCCCAAAACAACTTATAAACAATACAATAGCAGTTGTAGTTATAGTTGTTATTACAGCAGCAATAGTATTTGTTCTTGACTTAGTTTTTGATATGTTAAACAAATATGGAATTAATAATCTTAAATCTCACATTAGAGGAAATGAAATTGTTGTAGAAGAGCATGATCATAACCATGATGTTGAAGAAACTGTTCAAGAAGAAAACACAGAAGTAAATGAAAATAACGAAAAAACAGAAAATGAATAATAGAAATTTAACTTAAAAAAAGGAGGCCCTAAAAGATGTCTCAAGTAGAAGAAAATTTAGAGCCAAGATGGTATGTAGTTCATACATATTCAGGATATGAAAATAAAGTTAAAACAGACCTAGAAAAAACAATAAAAAATAGAGAGCTTGAAAATTTCTTTTTTGAAATAGTTGTTCCTATGGAAGAACAAATTGAAATCAAAGATGGAAAAAGAAAAGCAAATCTAAAAAAAGTTTTCCCAGGTTATGTTTTAGTTAAAATGATTGTAACTGAAGAATCTTGGTATATAGTAAGAAATACTAGAGGTGTTACAGGATTTGTTGGATCTGGTACAGAACCAATACCTCTTACAAATGAAGAAATAAGAAGTATGGGATTTGAAACAGCTGTAGTTGAAATAGACTATGATGTAAATGATTCTGTAAAAATATTAAATGGAGCTTTATCAGGATTTATAGGTTCTGTTCAAGAAATAAACAAGGAAAAAGGAAAAGTAAAAGTGCTAGTTTCAATGTTTGGAAGAGAAACACCTGTTGAATTAGAGTTTTCACAAGTAGAAAAAGTTTAAAAATAGTTTAAATATAAAATTTGAAAGGAAGTTTTTATAATGGCAAAGAAAGAAATTACTAACGTAATTAAATTACAAATCGAAGCTGCAAAAGCAACACCAGCTCCACCAGTAGGACCAGCTTTAGGTTCAAGTGGTGTAAACATTATGCAATTCGTTAAAGAATTTAACGATAGAACAGCAAATCAACCAGGTATGATAATACCAGTTGTTATAACAGTTTATTCAGATAAATCATTTGAATTTATAACAAAGGTTCCACCAGTTGCTGTATTAATTAAAAAAGCAATAAAATTACAAAAAGGTTCTGGAAAACCAAACAAAGACAAAGTTGCAAGTATAACAAAGGCACAAGTTCAAGCAATAGCTGAACAAAAAATGGAAGATTTAAATGCCGGATCTGTTGAAGCAGCTATGAGAATGGTTGCAGGAACAGCACGTTCAATGGGTGTTACTGTAGTTGATTAATTTTGATTATTTATAAATATTAGAGAATTTAGCCAAACGCAGGAGGTTTATATTTAAATTTAAGATAAATATAAAAGCTCCGATGAGATTTGGCGGATGTTTTTAATAAATATATAGATAATAAATAATTGGGAGGAGAAATCCGATATTACCAAAAGGAGGATATTTATGAAAAGAGGAAAGTTATATCTAGAAAGTGAAAAACTTATAGATAAAGCAAAAAATTATGATGCCAAAGAGGCTATTGAGACATTTACAAAAATGCCAAAAAGAAAATTTGATGAAACAGTTGAATTACACGTTAAATTAGGTGTTGATTCAAAACAAGCTGACCAACAAGTTAGAGGAACAGTAGTTCTTCCAAATGGTACAGGTAAAACACAAAAAGTTTTAGTATTTGCTAAAGGTGATAAAGCTAAAGAAGCTGAAGCAGCTGGAGCAGACTTTGTTGGAGCAGAAGAATTAGTTCCAAAAATTGAAAAAGAAAACTGGTTCGATTATGATGTAATCGTAGCTACACCTGATATGATGGGTGTAATAGGAAGATTAGGTAGAGTATTAGGACCTAAAGGATTAATGCCAAACCCTAAATCTGGAACAGTTACAATGGATGTAACAAAAGCTATAAACGAAATCAAATCTGGTAAAGTTGAATACAGATTAGATAAATCTAATATTATTCACTTAGGATTTGGAAAAGTATCTTTTGGTGCTGAAAAATTATTAGAAAACTATCAAACAGTTATGGATGCTATTATAAAAGCAAAACCAGCAGCAGCTAAAGGACAATATGTTAAAAGCGTAGCAGTTTCTACAACAATGGGACCAAGCATTTATATTGGGTAATTTAAATATAGCCAAAGACAGTAGGCAAATGTAAGTCCTACCGAGGTAAATAATTTGAGATTTAAATCTCTTGTTTGCCTCGAGTAGGCAAGCAAGGGATTTTAATTTTTTATATAAATTAAAACAAAAAATATTGGGAGGTGAATTTAAATGGCAAGCGAAAAAGCAATTAATCAAAAAATTAAAGAAGTTGAAGAATTAGCTGAAAAAATATCAAAAGCAAAAGTAGTTCTTTTAACAGATTATAAAGGAATCAATGTTGCAGATGTTACAGGTGTTAGAGCTAAATTAAGAGGCGTTAATGCTGAATATAAAGTAATAAAAAACAATATTACAAGAAGAGCTTTAGCAGCATGTAAATTAGAAGGATTAGATGAATTCTTAGAAGGAACAACAGCAGTTGTTATAGGATATGATGATTATCTAGAACCTTCAAAAGCAATATATGAATATACAAAGGAACATGACTTCTACAAAATTAAAGCAGGAGTTATAGACGGAAAAGTAGTAAGTGCAGAAGAAATAATTACTTTAGCAAAACTACCATCAAGAGAGACACTTATCGCTCAACTTGCTGGAGCATTACTTGGAAATATTTCAAAACTTGCAGTTGCTATCAATGCAGTTTCTGAACAAAAAGCAGCAAATGCATAATTTAAATTGGGTTGTGACCGACACAGTAATATAAAATTTATTTTAAAGGAGAGAATTAAAAATGAGTGAAAAAACAGACAAAATGTTAGAAGAAATCGACAGCTTAACAGTTGTTGAATTATCAGAATTAGTAAAAGGAATTGAAGAAAAATATGGAGTATCTGCACAAGCAGTAGCAGCACCTGTAGCAGGTGGAGCAGCAGCTGCAGCTGAAGAAAAAACATCTTTCAACGTTGTTTTAAAAGAAGCTGGAGCTAACAAAATCGCTGTAATCAAAGTTGTTAGAGACGTTACAGGATTAGGATTAAAAGAAGCTAAAGACTTAGTTGATGGAGCACCAAAAACAGTTAAAGAAGGAGTTTCTAAAGAAGATACTGAAGCAATGAAAGCAAAATTCGAAGAAGCAGGAGCAGTTGTAGAATTAGCTTAATTTAAAAGGAGAGAATTTAAAATGAGTGAAAAAACAGACAAAATGTTAGAAGAAATCGACAGCTTAACAGTTGTTGAATTAT
>JAZQOX010000038.1:0-2802 GCA_045628105.1 Clostridia bacterium
AATATTAATGTAGATCTAATTATTGGATTGCCAAATCAAACAAAGAAGAAAATTGAAAAAACAATAAACAAAGTAATAGAACTAAATCCAAAACATATATCAGTTTATTCATTAATAATAGAAGAAGGAACCAAAATAGAAAAACAAATTAGACAAAAAGAACTTATTCTTCCAACAGAAGAAGAGGAAAGAGAAATGTATTGGACAGTAAAACGTAAATTAGAAGAAGCAGAATATATTCACTATGAAATATCAAATTATGCAAAGGCTGGTTTTGGATCAAAACACAATATGAACTGCTGGAAACAAAAGGAATATATTGGAGTAGGACTTGCTGCACATTCATACATTGATAAAAAGAGATATTCAAATACAGAAAATATGAAAGAGTATCTTGAAAATACAAAGGAAAGCAGAATTATTCATGAGATACAAGAAGCGGATGACGAGAAAAAAGAATTTATGCTACTAGGGCTAAGAACAATAAAAGGAGTTAATATTCAGGAATTTAAGAACAAATTCACAGAAAATCCCATATACTTATATAGAAATGAATTAGAAAAACTAAATAGGAATAAATTAGTAGAAATAGATGCAAACTATATAAGACTAACTAAAAGGGGAATTGATCTAGCAAATTTGGTATGGGAGGAATTTGTGTGAGTAATATAAAGTATTTTGACCATGCGGCCACAACACCGGTAAATATAGAGGTTTTAAAGGAGATGTTACCATATTTTAATTTAGAGTATGGTAACCCTTCTTCTATTTATGGAATAGGAAGAAAAAATAAAAGAGCAATAGAAGATGCAAGATTAAGAGTTGCAAAGGCAATTAACGCAAAACCAAATGAAATCTATTTTACATCATGCGGAAGCGAAAGCGATAATTTGGCAATAAAGGGAATTGCAAGAAAAAACAAAGAAAAAGGAAACCATATTATTACTAGCAAGATTGAACATCATGCGGTTTTAAATACTTGTAAAACATTGGAAAAAGAAGGATTTAAAATTAGCTATCTAAGTGTAGACAAAAATGGATTTATAAACCTTGAAGAACTAAAAAATACAATTACAGATAAGACTATTTTAATTAGTATAATGACAGCCAACAATGAAATAGGTACAATACAACCAATAAAAGACATAGGAAAAATAGCGAGGGAACGAGGAATATATTTTCATACAGACAGTGTTCAAGCAATAGGAAATATAAAAATTGATGTGAAGGATATGAATATAGACAGCTTATCAATGTCTGCACACAAATTTTATGGACCAAAAGGAGTTGGTGCATTGTATGTACGACAAGATGTGCCTTTTAATAAAATTCAGGATGGTGGCCATCAGGAAAAAGATAAAAGAGCAGGAACAGAAAATGTTGCAGGGATTGTTGGAATTGGGAAGGCTATAGAACTTGCATATAAAAATTTTGAAGATAACAATAAAAAACTTTTAGAATTGAGAGAATATTATTTAAGAAAAATAGAAGAAAACATAAATGATATAAAAATAAATGGAGATAGAAATAATAGATTACCAGGCAATTGCAACATTTCCTTCAAGGGAGTAGATGGAGGAGATTTATTATTAAAACTGGATGAGAAAGGAATATGTGCATCAAGTGGTTCTGCATGCAATTCATCTTCAAACGAACCGTCTCACGTTTTAACTGCAATAGGATTAACACCAGAATATCTTAATGGTTCATTAAGAACAACATTTGGAATAGAAAACACGATGTCGGATATAGATTACTTAGTAGAAAAAATGATACCAATTATAAAAGAATGTAGAAGGTAATTCTACATTCTTTTTATTATACTTTCATTTTTTTTATTTTCTTAAATTCAGAATTTAAGGTTTTCACTTGATCATTTCGCAAATTGTAAGCTTTAATATAATCTTGCATTACTAATTTGTAGTTATCTTGATTTTCACCAAAAGAAAGTAAACGTTTAATTTCTTCTAAATAGTAAGACTTATTTTCACTATTTGATGACTTATTCATTTTTTCCTCCAATACTTCAATTTGTTTCAAACGTTTAATTTCATTTTCTAGATAGTCTACATATAAACCAAGATTATACAATTCGTATTCTGTGTCGTCGGCTACAACTTTTAACAAAGCTTTTAGTACTTTTGGATTAATTTTAGACAATTTATTATGCCCAGAAGGTTTTGCTTCATCAATTAATATTTGCAAGGTTTCACATATATTAATGTGAGACTTATACTGCCTTTTACTTGTTATTGCATCAAACTCATCTGCAACTCTTATTATCTGCCCTTCAATGGGAATAGAATCCTTTGTAATATGATTTGGGTAACCAGAACCATCTAAAGCTTCATGATGATAAATTGTACCAGCAGAATATGGACTAAGTTTTGGGTTCTTCATACATATATTATAACCAAGAGTGGTATGAGTTTTTATAACCTCATATTCTTCATCGGTTAATTTTGAGGGCTTTTGTAAAATTTCTGGAGGTATAAATTGCTTTCCAATATCATGCAAATATGCACAAATTGTACAATAAGTAATAAAATAATTTGGCATATGCATATATTCACAAATTCTACATGTAATATTGGCAACATTTTCTGAATGCTTTCTTGTAAACAAATCTAAACTGTTTAAAACAGCTAACTGATATTGCATACTATTATCTAGATTGTAAGACTTTAGATTTGTTTTATCATAAAAATCAAATTTCAATTCTTTCATATAAATAACACCTGATGCAATTTTATAATGAAACTAAAAATTCGTCAAGAGGAAGAAAAAATAAAAAGATAAAAA
>JAZQOX010000039.1:0-3440 GCA_045628105.1 Clostridia bacterium
GAAATTTTTATTGCAAAATTTCTGCTTTTTTTATACAATGTGGGTATTAAGATATGTAGTAATCTGAAAGTGAGTGAATTATGAATATATTAGATGAATTATTAAAATTACAAGATAAAGAATATGCAGAATTTCAAAGTAGATTAACACCAACAATTTCCAAAGAAAAATTTATTGGAGTTAGGGTGCCTGAAGTAAGAAAATTGGCAAAAAAATGTGTCAATCAACCAGAAACAAATGAGTTTCTAAATACACTTCCACATAAATATTATGATGAAAATATGTTACATGGGTTATTAATTTCAGAAATTAAAGATTATAAAAAGTGTATTGAGGAAGTTGATAAATTTTTGCCTTATGTAGATAATTGGGCGGTATGTGACATCATGTCCCCAAAAATATTTAAAAAATATAAAGAAGAATTATTAGAGAAAATAAAAGAATGGTCAAAATCGAATGAAACATATACATGTAGATTTGGAATTGAAATGTTAATGAGTCATTTTCTTGATGATGATTTTAAAAAAGAATATTTAGAAATACCGGCAGCAGTACATTCAGAAGAATACTATGTTATGATGATAGTTGCATGGTTTTTTGCAACAGCTTTGGCAAAACAGTGGGATGATACAATTAAATACATTGAAGAAAATAGACTTGATAAATGGATTCATAATAAGACAATACAAAAGGCAAGAGAAAGTTATAGAATAACAGATGAACAAAAAGAGTATTTAAAAAGTTTGAAAATATAGTGAATTATTATACTTGAAATTATAATAATTTGTGGTATAATAATTATATAAATAAAATATAATATATTAGGAGGCGGAGAGAGAATGGAAAAATTTATAGATAGAGAAGAAGAAATGGAATATCTAAATTCAGAATATAATAAAAAAGAAAGTTCACTAGTTATTTTATATGGAAGAAGAAGAATTGGCAAAACATCACTAATAAAAGAATTTGGAAAAGATAAAGAAATGCTATATTTTCTTGCAACAGAGGAATCAGAAACTCAAAATAAGATGCAATTGTCAACAATTATATTTGAACAAATGAATTTGCAATCAGTTGATTTTTCAATGAAGGATTGGGATTCAATATTTAAATTGTTAATAAGTAGAAAAACAAAAAACAAAAAAATAATAGTTATAGATGAATTTCAATATCTAGGAAAAATAAATCCAGCATTTCCATCAATATTTCAAAGAATATGGGATACAATTTTAAAAGATGAAAATGTTATGGTAATTTTATGTGGATCACTAATAAATATGATGGAATCACAGGTATTGAATTATTCGAGTCCTTTATATGGAAGAAGAACTGGCCAAATAAAATTAAAACAAATTCCATTTAAAAATTATAATGAGTTTTTTACTAAAAATTTATCAGAAAAAAGTTTAATTGAGAAATATGCAGTAACAGGTGGAGTACCTAAATATATCGAAAGTTTTACAGAGGGAGTAAACATATATAATGAAATAGAAAAAAACATACTAAACAAACAAAGTTACTTATATGAAGAGCCATACTTTTTACTACAACATGAAGTTTCAGAAGTGGGAAGTTATTTTTCTATAATAAAAACAATAGCTGCAGGTAATAAGAAAATGGGAAATATAGCGTCTTGTTTAAGCGTAAACCCAACAAATCTTTCTAAATATATACAAACATTAATTAATTTAGATATACTTGAAAGAGAAGTACCAATAACTGAAGAAAATCCAGAAAAAAGTAAAAAAGGAAGATATAATATAAAAGATAATTATATATCATTCTGGTTTCAGTTTATTTATCCTAATAAAGCATTTTTAGAAATGGGAAATAATGAATTTGTTATAGAAAAAATAAGAAATCATTTCATAGATAACCATGTTTCATTTGTTTATGAGAATGTATGTAAAGAAAAGATGCTGGAGTATAATGTAAGTGGAAAATTAGGTTTTACTTTTGATAAAATAGGTAGATGGTGGAATAATAATGAAGAAATAGACATTGTTGCAATGGATTCAAACGGAAGTGATATAATATTTGGTGAATGTAAATATACAAATAAACCTATGGATGTAGATGTATTATTTGATTTGGAGAATAAATCTAAAAATGTTGAATGGAAGAATGAATATAGAAAAGAAAAGTATATTTTATTTAGCGTTAATGGTTATACAAAAAGATTAACGGAGTTAGCGGAAAACAGAGATGATGTTATTTTAGCCTGATTTCTGGGAATAAAGATTTTTATTGATAAATGTTTACTAATAGTACATTACGAAAAAGTTCCGTAAACGGCAAAAATTCGTAATGAAAATTTTCGTGCGAAGTTTGCAGTTTTATGTAAAACGTGATATACTATATTATAGTAGAGTTTTCTCTCATTTGGAACGCTTTCTACATCATCCGCAACCGCAACTTAGATAAGACCTTTATTAAGGCAGAAAGGAAAATTATGTTACCATTTTATTTACAGGCAGATTATCCGAAGAAAATGTCACGTGTTTCCGCAGAACTTAAGGCTCAAATGCCATCCTTGGCAAGAATTCAGTATGAAGCTAATGAAATTGAGATGAGGAAACAAAGAGAAGAAGAAAACACAAGACGTGAAGCTTTCGAAAAAAGAGCATCTGAAATCGGATATGCAAACGCGTTGATGGAAGCTTACGAACAAGTAGATGCATCAATAGAGGAAGCTAAAGCAGCACTGAAGGGTGCAATAGTTTATAAGAAGTAACATTAACCAACACCCCAGCCCTCTCATTTTGGGCGGGGGTGTTGGTCTTTATAAGGTGAAAATTTTCCATCTTAAAAAATAATAGAGGTAATATATGGAAGACAAAGAATTGATTAATACAAATAATGAAGATATTAAAAGTTTAATATATACAATTAGAGGAAAGCAAGTAATGTTAGATAGTGATATAGCTATTCAATATAAAGTAGAAACTAAAAAAGTAAATGAGGCGGTTAAAAGAAATCATAAAAGATTTCCAGAAGAGTTTTGCTTTCAATTAAATGATGAGGAATATAAATCTCTAAGGTCGCAATTTGTGACCTTAGAGATTTATGGTAGGGGGCATATAGTAGATATTATAAGAAAGGCACAAAATAAAATTTTAATGATAGATTGCATCATTAAAGGATTTAGGAAAAAAGTGTTTTGGGATTAATAGAATAGAAGATGTGAGATATATATAAAGTTTATTACGTACAGTAAATATGTAATTATTTTGTCAAAATTACAATAGTCGCAAAGAAAAGAGTAAAAAATTTTATTGTAAACTTTTTATTTTTTTTGTATAATTGAATTATAGAGAAAAATAGACTAACTATATGAATGTCAATAGTTTTTAATAAAAAATAAATTCAATTTTCAAAGTTTTTAGCGCACGACAAATAAGCATTCGAAAGAATGCTTTTTAAAATTATTTAGTTAATAA
>JAZQOX010000040.1:0-9224 GCA_045628105.1 Clostridia bacterium
AAATGCTGAAAATACTTGCGAGAATCCTTGCTGGGAAGATAAGTAGTTGCCAGATTTTTTTATTCCCCAATAGCTCAGTTGGTAGAGCGCTCGGCTGTTAACCGATAGGTCGTAGGTTCAAGTCCTACTTGGGGAGCCAAAGAAAGAGACCATCAAAGATGGTCTTTTTCTTTGGCTTTTAAAGCTGCCGAAACTAGTTTTTCTTGAGTGCTGATAAGTCACGAAAAGAAAAACGTAGTTTCAAAGGGGCGGAGTGTTCCAATTTGGGACTGTCCCAAATTGGAACAAAAAGTATATAAATTTCCTAATTTTACTTGATTTTTCAGGAAATTTATGCTATTATTAAATAGCAATTAAATAAAAGACGTAAGAGTGGGCAAAACCCACTCTTAACTTTTGAAAAAAGGAGAATGTAAATTGGCAAAGATTGAAGAAAGAGTTGAAAGCCTAATTGAAGAAAAGATTACAAACTTAGGCTATAATCTTTACGATGTTGAATACGTAAAAGAAGGAAAAGATTATTATTTACGTATATACATTGATAAAGAAACAGGAATATCTTTAGAAGACTGCGAACTTGTAAGTAACAATATTACAGAAGTTCTTGATGAAGCAGATTACATTAAAGAGCAATATTTCTTAGAGGTATCATCACCAGGAGTGGAAAGAGTTTTAAAAAAGGATAAACATTTGCAAAATAATATTGGTACAAATATTTCTATTAAACTATTTAAGCCATTTAATGGAAAAAAACAATATGAAGGAATACTAAAAGGATTTGATGAAACATACATCGAAATTGAATGCCAAGAGGAAAATTTAAAAATAGAGAGACAAAATATTGGACAAATAAAAACAATATTTAATTGGGATTAAGGGGGAATTTAAAAAATGAAAAATAATGAAAACAAAGAATTAATAATGGCAATTGATGAATTAGAAAAAGAAAGAGGAATTGATAAAAACTATTTATTAGAATCACTAGAGGTTGCTTTAGTTTCTGCATATAAAAGAAACTTTGACTCAGCAGAAAATGTAAAAGTTACTATAGATAGTCAAACTGGTGAAATTCATATTTATGCACAAAAAGAAGTTGTAGAAACTGTTGAAGATAACAATTTACAAATATCATTAGATGCAGCAAAAAGCATTGAAAAGAAAGCTGTTGTTGGTGATATTATCAATATTGAAACAAAACCAAAGGATTTCGGAAGAATTGCTGCAGGTGCTGCAAAACAACATATTATTCAAAAGGTTAGAGAAGCAGAAAGAAACATGGTTTTTGATGAATATAATAATAGAAAAGGTGAAATTGTTACAGGTATAGTTCATAAAGCTGATAAAGGAACAGTTATATTAGACTTAGGAAAACTAGAAGGTATAATGCCACTAAAAGAACAAATTCCAACAGAAACATATAAAGTAAATGATAAAATAAAAGCATATGTATTAAGTGTTGAAAGAGGAATGAAAGGTGCACCACAAGTTTTAGTTACAAGAAGTCACCCAGATGTAATAAAGAAATTATTTGAATTAGAAATACCAGAAATATATGAAGGATTAATTGAAGTAAAAGCAGTATCAAGAGATCCAGGAAATAGAAGTAAAGTTGCAGTTTATTCAAAAAATCCAGATATTGATCCAGTTGGATCATGTGTAGGATCTAAAGGAATAAGAATTCAAAACATTATAAATGAAATGAATGGTGAAAAAATTGATGTTATTGAATGGAATGAGGATCCAGCAACATTTATATGTGCAGCATTATTACCAGCACATGTAATGGCAATAGATATTAAGGAAGAAGAAAAATTTGCACAAGTAATAGTTCCAGATTGTGAATTATCTTTAGCAATTGGAAAAGGCGGGCAAAATGCAAGATTAGCAATTAAACTTACAAATTGGAAAATAGATATAAAGAGTGAAACACAATTCAGAGAATTAATGGCTTATGAAGAAAATAAAGATGAAGAAGTTAAGAATGAAGAACCTACTAAAGAAGTAACAGAAGAAGGAAATGATGAATAATGAAAAAAGCCTTTCAAAGAACATGCATGGCATGTAATCTAAAGAAAGATAAAAGCGAATTAATAAGAATTGTAAAGAATAAAGAAGGACAAATTTTTGTTGATAATGCAGGAAAAATAGAAGGAAGAGGAGCGTATATATGTTCCAAAAGCCAGTGTTTAGAAAAAGTTATAAAGACTAATAGACTTGAAAGAGTTTTAAAGTGTAATATTGAAAAAAAAATTTATGATGATATAAGGGGTGTAATTATTGATAACGAAAACAAAGAAAAAACTAATCAATAATGTTGTTAAATTAGGAGGTGACATTAATGGGTAATAAAATAAAAATTCATGAAATAGCTAAAAAAATAGGAGTATCAAGCAAAGAAGCACTTGAAAAAGCAAAAGCTTTAGGAATTGAAGCATCATCACATTTAAGTGGTATAGATGAAGCTGATGCAAAAAGATTAGAGGCTAGCTTAAAAAATTCTGGTGAAAAAAAAGAAGAAAAAGTAAAAAAAGCAGCTGAACCAAAAGCTAAAAAAGAAGCAAAAGATGAGCCAGTAATAATTAGAAGACAAGTAATTTTGGAAGAAGAAGATAAAACTAAAAAAGATAGAAAACCTGAAAATACTAGAAAAGATGTTGGAGTTGTTCAAAGAGATAGAAACAAAGATTACAACATTGTATACAGAAACAAACCAAGCAAACCCCTTACAGTAAGTGAATTATTTGGTAAAAAGGAAGAACCAAGAAAAGAAGAAAAAATAGTAGAAGTAAAAGAACAACCTGTTGTAGAAACAAAACCAGTTCAAGTGGAAGAAGTAAAAGTGGAAAAAGAAGTTAAAGAAGTAAAAGAAGAAGTTAAGCAAGAAAAAGTAAACAATAATTTTGAAAGAACGGAACAAAATAGACCATTCAATAGAGATAATCAAAATAGAAATTATAATAGAGATAACAGAAATTATAACAACAATTACAATAATAACAATAATTATAACAATCAAAGAAGACAATATAACAATAATAACCAGGAAAATAGACAATATAATAGAAACAATGGTTACAATAATAACTACAATAATAATAACAATAATGGATTTAGACCAAACAGAGACTTTAACAATAGAAATAATAATTATAATAGAGAAAACGGATACAATAGAGAAAATAATAATTATAACAGAGAAAATGGATATAATAGAGATAATAACAACTTTAACAGAGACAGACAAGGAAATAGACCATATAACAACAACAGAAACAATGGTGGATTTAACAGACAAAATAGAACATTAGATGAAAGAGGAATAGAAAAAAATATTAAAAACATCATGTCAGTTGATATGGGAGAAAAAGAGAATGTTAGAGAATATGCTAATAAAGCAATAGATAAACAAAAAAATAATAATAAATATGATGATAATAGAGGAGCTAAGAAAAATAAAAATAGAAGAAATAGTTTTAATGAAGAAATTAGCTCACATAAACTTAAAGATTTAAAACAGGAAAGTGGACTTTCTAACATGTTTACAGAAGGATCAATGTTAGATTATTATGATTTAACAACAGCAAGAGGAAAGAAAAATAAAAAGAAAAATGTAAATGAAGAAGAAAGAAATAAGCAAAAAATATTCCAATTAACAGAAATTACAATTCCTGAAACAATTTCAGTTAAAGATTTAAGTAGCGAACTTAAGAAAACAAGTAGTGAAATTATAAAGAAACTATTTGGATTTGGAATAATGGCAACAATAAATAATGAAATAGACTTTGATACAGCATACTTAATAGCAGAGGAATTTGGAGTAACAGCTATAAAGAAAGATGTTGTAACAGATGAAGATATACTATTTGATGATAGCGAAGATGATGAAAAAGATTTAAAACCAAGACCACCAGTAATAGTTGTAATGGGACACGTAGACCATGGAAAAACTTCTTTACTAGATGCTGTTAGATCAACAAATGTAATAGAAGGAGAAGCTGGAGGAATTACACAAGCAATAGGTGCATATAAAGTTAAAATAAATGATAGAGAAATAACATTCTTAGATACTCCAGGACATGAAGCATTTACTGCAATGCGTGCAAGAGGTGCTCAAATAACAGATATAGCAATTCTTGTAGTTGCTGCAAACGATGGTGTAATGCCTCAAACAGTTGAAGCTATTAACCATGCAAAAGCTGCTGGAATACCAATCATAGTTGCAATTAACAAAATAGATGTTGAAGGTGCAAATATTGATAGAGTAAAACAAGAACTTATGGAATATGAACTTGTTCCAGAAGAATGGGGTGGAGATACAATTTTCGTACCTATTTCAGCTAAGAAAAAACAAAATATAGATACATTACTTGAAATGGTTTAATAAGTAGCTGATAGGAAAGAATTAAAAGCAAATCCAAATAAACAAGCAAAAGGTGCAGTTATAGAAGCAAAACTTGATAAAGCAAAAGGACCAGTTGCTACAATGCTTGTACAACGTGGTACATTAGATATTGGAGATACAATATTAGTTGGATCAACAATAGGTAGAATAAGATCAATGACAGATGAAAATGGTAAAAAATTAAAGAAAGCTGGACCATCAACACCAGTTGAAATAACAGGATTTACAGAAGTTCCAGAAGCTGGAGAAACATTCTATGAAGTTAAAGATGAAAAAACTGCTAAGCACTTAATGGAAAAGAGAAAACGTCAGGCAAGAGATAAAGCTTTAGGCGCAACAAATAGAGTAACTCTAGATGATTTATTCAATCAAATAGCTAAAGGAAACTTAAAACAATTGAATATAATTGTTAAAGCAGACGTACAAGGATCTGTTGAAGCTGTAAAACAATCATTAGAAAAATTATCTAATGACGAAGTTAAAGTAAAAGTAATACATGCTAATGTAGGTGCTGTTACAGAATCAGATGTTACACTTGCAAAAGTTTCAAATGCAATAATAATTGCATTTAATGTAAGACCTGAACCAATTGCAAAAGATATGGCAGAAAAAGATAAAGTAGAAATTAAGATATACTCTGTAATTTACAATGCAATTGAAGATGTTGAAGCAGCAATGAAAGGTATGTTAGACCCTGTATATAAGGAAACTGTAATAGGAAACGCAGAAGTAAGACAAACATTCAAAATTTCAAATGTTGGTACAATTGCAGGATGCTATGTAACAACTGGTAAAGTTGCAAGAAATGCAGGAGTAAGGGTATTAAGAAATAACATAGTTATACATGAGGGAAAATTGATATCATTAAAGAGAATGAAAGATGATGCAAAAGAAGTTGCTGCAGGATATGAATGCGGTGTTCAACTTGAAAACTATAATGATATTCAAGAAGGCGATATAATAGAAGCATTTATTATGGAACAAGTTAAATAAAAGGTTCCAAAGGAGGAAAAATGCAAAGAAATAATGGCGGTTCAAACCGTATGGCAAGAGTCAATGAAGAATTAAAAAGAGAATTAAGTAATATAATTAATCAGGAAGTTAAAAATTCAAATGTTACTGGATTAGTAAGTGTTACAAAGGTAAAAACATCAACTGATTTAAGATATGCTAGAGTAAGTGTAAGTATTATTAATTCAAAAAACATTAAACAAACACTAGCAGGATTAAAAGCGGCATCAGGATTTATTAGAAGTAGATTGGCTGAAGAAGTCAATCTAAGGGTAACTCCTGAACTTGTATTTGAACTTGATGAAAGTTTAGTGTATGGAGAAAAAATAGATAGAATATTAGAAGATGTTATGAAAGACATAAAATCAAAGGAGGAATAATGACTTTAGATAATATAAAAGAAGAGATATTAGATAGTAAAAGCATTGTAATATTAACACATGAAGTTCCTGATGGAGATGCAATAGGTAGCAGTTTAGCTATGTATATTGCATTAAAACAACTTGGAAAAGATGTAGATGTAGTAATACCAAAGTATTCAAAAACATATAGTTTTTTACCATGTAGTAATGAAATTAAATCAGAGGGAAGAAATGAAAATTATGATTTAGCAATTGCACTAGATTGTGGTGATATAAAAAGACTTAATGGATTTGTAAATTATTTTGAAGATGCAAACAGTAAAATCTCAATAGATCATCACGAAGCAAATACAATGTTTGCAGACTACAATTTTGTAAATCCAACAGCACCAGCGTGTAGTCAAATTTTAATAACAGTACTTGAAAATTTGGGAGTAGAACTTACAAAAGACATAGGTACATGTTTATTAACAGGTATTATTACAGATACTGGTGGATTTAAATATCAAAATGTAAAGCCTGAGACATTTGAATTTGCAGCAGAGCTTATGAGAAAAGGCGTTAACATACCAGAAATATTTAAAAAAGTTATGCAATCAGTTTCACTTTCAAAATTTGAATTAAGAAAGCTTGCAACTGAAAGAGTTGAATTACATGAAAATGGAAAAATTGCTTTCACATATATAACTAAGGAAGATGAAGAAAAAACAGGTTCAGAAGATCATGATGGAATAGTGGAAATAGGTAGAGATATAGAAGGAGTTGAAATTTCGATATTTTTAAGAGAAACTGAAAAAGATAGTTTCAAAGTTTCACTAAGATCAAATGATTATGCAAATGTTTCAGATATTTGTTTGATGTTTAATGGTGGAGGACATATGAGAGCAGCTGGAGGAACAATAAACATGCCATTTGAAAAGGCAAAAGAAATAATAATATCTGAATGTAAAAAGAACTTAAAATAGTTTTAAAACTAGTAAAAATTAATATATTTTGCTAGTTATGCTAGTTATAATATTTTAAAATAATTTAAAGGAGCAATTTTCATGAATGGGATTTTAATAATAAATAAACCTAAAGGTTATACTTCTCATGATGTAGTAAATGTTCTCAGAAAAAAACTAAATATAAGACAGATAGGACACACAGGAACACTTGATCCAAATGCTACTGGTGTCCTTCCTGTTTTAATAGGACAAGCTACCAAAATTTCAAAATATTTAATTGAACATGATAAAGAATACATAGCAGAAATAAAACTAGGAATAAAAACTACAACAGGAGATATGGAAGGAGAAATAATTGAAAAAAAAGATTCCGTTCCAGAATTGAATAAAGAAAAAATTGAAACGGTTTTAAATTCATTTAAAGGAAAACAAAAACAAATTCCACCTATTTATTCTTCAATAAAAATAAATGGTAAAAAGGCATATGAATATGCAAGAAATAACGAGAAAATAGAATTAGAACCTCGAGACATAGAAATTTATGATATAGAATTAATAGATTTTAAATTAGACGAAATTAAATTTAAAGTAACATGTTCAAAAGGAACATATATTAGAAGCTTGTGTGAAGACATTAGTAAAAAATTAGAAACAATTGGAACAATGCAAAATTTATGTCGAACACAAGTTGATCAATTTTTACTAAACGATTCAATAAGAATAGAAGAAATAAAAGAGAAGGAAATTGAATATATAAGCTCAAAAATAATATCAATTGAAAAAGCATTTTCAAATTATCCAGAAATTAAGCTAGAAGAACAAAAAATTAAACACTTTTTAAATGGAGTAAAAATAACAAATAAAAACGAAGATGGGGTATATAAAATATATCAGGGAACAAAATTTTTAGGATTAGGAATAATAGAAAAAGAACTATTAAAAAGAGATGTAATTTTTATTGACAATTAAATAAATAATGCTTAAAATAGATGTAGAATTTGGAGGAATTAATATGTTTGGAAATTTTATAACAGTACTTGCAATAATATTTTGGATTTTTAGAGTTGGAGTAACAATACTATATTCTGCGGAAATCGAATTTATGATTGTACCAATGAATATAACTTTAGAAATAATTCTTTTATTTGTAACATTTATATGGATTCTTTTAATTGCAAAAAAAAAGATGTTTGCAGCTATACTATATTTGATAACACAAGGTGCATATTTTGGAGTAGATGCATATAAAAATCTTGACTTGATACTAAATGGAGGAATAGTAGACAGTACAGTATATATAAATGCAATGATTTCAGCAATTGCAGTAATAATACCATTTTTGGCAATTATGGCAATAGGGTTAGACAATGGAAAAGGAAGAAAAAAGAAAACGCAACAAACAGATTGGTTTTATGGAAATAGTGATTATGATAGAAAATTTGATGACAGGGCAGATAAAAATCAATATAAATTTTAAACTAACAAACTGACATGCGAACACAACTTTTGTTCATAAATAATATGATTATTTTGAAAAAGGGGATTTAGGAATCCTCTTTTTTACAGTCAAAATAATTACTTATACAAAAAGAGAGGATGAATTAATTTTGAAGAACATACTAAAAAAAACATTTAAAAAAATAATAGGATTTGAAATAGTATTTAAAATATTAACAATATCAATAGTATCTCCAATATTTTTAGAACTATTTAAATTAATAATGAAGATAACAGGATTTAGCTATTTGACAACACAAAATTTAGTGAAATTTTTAATAAATCCAATAACAATAGTGCTAATTTTTTTATTACTATTAGGAGTTGGATTTTACTCTGCTTTTGAGATTGGTGTAATACTTTTATTTATAGAATCATCAAGACAAGATAAAAAAGTAGCAATGAAGGATATAATAATTACATCTTTAAAAAAATCTCTAAAAATTTTTAAGCCTAAAAATTTTAGACTTTTGATTATATTAATAGCTCTAATACCATTTTTGTGGACTGGAGCAGGTGCAGGAATGATAACAGCACTTAGAATTCCAGAATTTATTACGGATTTTATTTTTGAAAATGCATTTTTGGCTGGTATATTTATAGTGATAGTAATACTTTTAGAACTGTTATTATTGAAATGGGTATATTCGTTAAACTATTATTTCATAGAAGATTTACCGTTTAGAGAATGTTGTAAAAAAAGTGGTGAATTAGGGAAAGGAAAGCATATAAAAGATATAGCATATATTGTTATGTATCAGATTTTGCTATATGCTTTATTTGTGGCTATGCTTGTTATTGGAATATTTGGAATTATACTATGTCATAAAATAATTCCAGCATTATTTTCAATAGATTCTATTATAATTAATATCTATTCATTGAGTATACTTAGTTTGTATTCTATAATGTGTATGCCGATATTATTTATGAGTATAAGTATGTTATTTTACAAAAATAAAACGGAAAAAAATGAAAAAATAAAAAATGCTGAAATAAAAGAAA
>JAZQOX010000041.1:0-15482 GCA_045628105.1 Clostridia bacterium
AAAATTATGAATATAATAGAACAGAATCACAAAATCAAATATCTGATGAACGAAAAGAAGAATTAACGAGAAAAATTAAGGATTATATAACAAAAGGAACTATATGCCATTCATGGATATTAAAAATAGGTAAAAATGATAATGAATGGAATTTTATATATAAATGGTTAGATAGTAATAAAATAACAATAAGGGGAATTGATACAATAATAAACGGAGAAATTCCTAATTTCGAACATTGCTTAAAGAACAAATCAATACAACTTCCGGAAGTACTAAAAAAGGAAGAAGCAAGAAGTTTATTTAGAGAGTTATATGAGATTCCAGAAGAAGAAAAAAGAAATTGGAGTAAGAGATATGAAGAGATTCGAACAAAACTGTATGAAGGAAATATGAGATTGGCTAAATGGATAGCTAATTGTAAAGATATTAGAAATATTCCAGGGATAACAGCAGAAGACAAAGACCAGATGGCATATTTAGGATTAACATATGCAATAGATCTTTATGATCCAAATTCAGGATTTGAATTTTCTACATTTGCATCAAAAGTTATATATAATAGAATTATTAGAGAAGCATGGAAACAGGGTGGAAATACAAGAAGTTATATAATCAAAAAAGATCAAATGCAGGATATTGATCTATTTACAAATAAAATGCTTGCAACTTATGGAAGAGAACCTACAAATTCTGAACTTGCATCAATGTTGTATACAACAGAAGAAAATATAGAAAATCTAAAAAAAGAACAAAACTTTACAAATCCTGAAAGTTTGGAAGATGTTATAACTACAGGTGAAAATATAGATGTAGATGAATTCGAAGATGGAGATAATCCAATACAAACAATTTCGGGATATGTAGAAGATGGTGTATATGAGGATTCAGAAAAAAAACAATTGGGATATAATGAAGATTATAATGAATATATAAATAGACTAATAATTGAAAGGATAATTAATAAAGCAAGCCTATCAGAAAACCAAAGGACGATTATAATAGAAAAATTTGGATTAAGTGGTGAAGAAGAAAAAACATATACCGAAATTGCAAAAGAATTAGGCACTTCAAAAGAAGAAGTAATGAATGAAACTAATAGAGCACTTAAAAAACTAAGAAAGTATAGAATGCATTTTTCAAATGCAAAGAGTAATCCTCCCCAAAATGCAAGATACGATACAGGTGAATTAGATAGATAAAATAATTATAAGTGAATTATTGACAAAACCTTACATGAAACTGTAAAATATAAAAAGGCTTGAAATACAGGCAATTCGTATTGCAAAAAATAGAAAAAAATGTTATAATAAGTGTAGTTATGAAGAAAAAAAATAGGAGGAGTTAGTGAGATGATAAAAATTAATAAAAAAATCGTAGTTTTACTAGCACTAATAATATTAATAATAGGAATATTAACAAATGTAACATTTGCAGCAGGAGGAGACTTGAATCCAGATAAATATGAACCTACAGGAGATTTAGAGTCAGGAGCGTTTATAGCCAGAACAGGAACAGTATTAGGAGTAATTCAATATGCAGGTATAATAATAGCAATTGTTGCATTAGTAATAATAGGATTAAAATTTATGTTCGGAAGTATAGAAGAAAAAGCAGAATTCAAAAAAACAATGGTACCATACTTAGTTGGATGCGCAATGCTTGTACTAGTACCAACATTAGTAAAATTTGTAGCAACAATTGAATATGACAATAACGAGGAAAATCATAATGTTCGAGATGTACATGAATATGGAATAAGATTTGATGGATTAAATTTAGAATATTATTGCGCTTATTGCCATTATATATTTAGTGAAGAGAATATCAAAAATATGGATATAAACCAATTATATGATATGATAAAAGATGACAAATGTCCAAACCCAGAATGTTCAAATTTGTTAACAAAAGGTGACAATAATGATCTAATAAAGAATTTAATAAATACATATAAAGAAACAATTATTAGTCGAATAAAAGATGATAATTCAAAACATGTTTACGAAAAACTATGGGGAAGCATAGGCAATAAGAAGTATGAGTACAATGAGAAACATAATTACAATGTTAGTTTTTCTGAAATGGAGAGGATAATATATGAAATGTTAGTAAGTTCTGGAAAAATTAAGGACAAAACAGGAAAACCGACAGTAGATGCTAAATTTGGTTCAGATATTATATATGATGAGCAAGAAGTAATATGTGGCTTTTGCGGAGAAACACTAAAGAATAAGGATAATATATTAAGAACCTGGAATAGTGAAGACAAGGAAGCTTATTGTGAACAATGCAAAGTATTGAATATTAATAATATAGTTAAAAAAATTATTGAAAAAACGGGATGTTATTATTGTACAAATAATGATAATAATTATGAAATTGAACTTTCAAATATGTCAATAGTTGAAATCAATGAATACTTAGATGAAAAAAAATGTCCAGATTGTGGTGCAAAGATAGAAAATTATTTAGATGTATTTAATTCAAATCAGATTATAAATATTAATAAGCAAAAATTAATAAATGTATTTATAAAGAGAAACGTTGGTTTTAGGATAAATACAGATTATTTAAATGATGTAGATAAAAAAATCATAGAATTATGTCAAAAAAAAGGAATGATTTCAGAAGACAATACTACAACTATGATAAAACAGGACGGATATTATGACGCCGATGATGGATTGTGGCATGAAGGAAAAAAATGTTGCGGATTTTGCAATAAAGAATTGATTGATAATGAGGATCATTGCCCAAACTGTTATCTAATAAACAAATAATGATAACCAACCTAAGGAGGGGATATAAGTATGAAAAATAAAATAATTTTTATTACTTTAATTCTAATACTAATTGCTACAATTGTATGTTTACCAAATAAAACCTATGCTGCTAATAGCATGTCCGATATAATAAAAGAGGGAGATAGTTTTATAGCAGCAAGGGATACAGATAATGTTATAAAGGAAGAAGCTTTAATAGAAACATCAAATTTCATATATAAAACACTTTTAACAATAGCAATTGTAATAGCATTTGCAGTAGGAATGATAATAGGAATACAATTTATAATGGGAAGCATAGACGAAAAAGCAAAAATAAAAGAAACATTAGTGCCATATCTAGTAGGTGTATTTGTAATATTTAGTGCATTTACAATTTGGAAAATAGCAATAAATATAGGAAACAAAGTATCACCAACTCCAGATGCAGTAGGAAGTGGTACCGGAACTATTCCTCCAGGAACAGAAAACATTGGCGATTCATCAGGTATGGGAAGAGAAAAATTATACAAGTGTCCAAAGTGTTCTGGAAATATAGATGGCATTGCATCAGCATGCCTAACCAATAGAGGATGGACTTATTGTTCAGCATGTGATAAAATTGTTATAACCTCATCATACAATGGTACAATATATTCAGAGGGAGCTAATGCTGCACTTAAAGATAAATGTAAAAAATGCGGAGAAGAGACAAAAAAACAACCCCAAATTTATATTCTCTAAATGATTATGGAGCTTTTCGCAATGACAAAAAAAGCGTAATGGTATGTACAAAATGTAACAGCATATATTGTGTAAATAAAGATGCTTTCATTCTTGAAATTAAGTAAAAACGTTAAATTTTGAAAAAATCAATTTGAAAAATTTACAAATTATGCATAATTTGTATTTAAAAAACATAAAAAACTTGCAAAATATGTAAAATAATGTTATAATAGGTATAACGAGAGGAAAATACATTAAATTGTTTTTAACTTTTTCTTAAATTTATTTAAGAAAGTTCAAAATAAAATTTAAAAAAATTGGAAGG
Source organism: Clostridia bacterium (assembly GCA_045628105.1). Taxonomy (GTDB): domain Bacteria; phylum Bacillota; class Clostridia; order TANB77; family CAG-508; genus UMGS1781. The sequence goes on from JAZQOX010000041.1 coordinate 3,817, forward strand.
AGTGAACAAAATGAAGAAATCTATGAAAATAGTTTCAATACTAATGATGGCTATAATGATGGTTATGGTTGCAACACCAGTATTTGCTGCAGTAGATGCTACAACAGCAATAAACAGCGTTGAATCAAAAATTGATTATAAAGGTGATACATCAGTTACTGAAAAAATTGGTAACATAATTGGTGCAATCCAATGGATAGGTGCAGTACTAGCTATCTTAATAGTAGCAATATTTGGTATTAAATATATGATGGGAAGCTTAGAAGAAAAAGCAGAATACAAAAAAACAATGATACCATTCATAGTAGGTGCAGTTGTATTATTTGCAGCACCACAAATTGCTAAATTAGTATTCAATATTATTACAAAATAATTTAGTTTAAATAGATAACTGATCTTCGGATCAGTTATTTTTTTGCCTTAAAATATTACAATAATATTACAATAATATTAAATATATATTACATTTAAACTTTTTATTACAATTTACAACATAATCTGTTATAATTAAAGTAATATTTTGTAATATGTTTAAGGGGGAAGGGTATGAAAACATATGAAATACCTAGAAATGTAAAGGGCGAACGGAAGAATACTTATGATATTTACAACAAAATCTTTAATATATACAAGTGTAACAGGGGCATTTGGATTAATTTTTTACTTCCTTTTTAGTAAACTTTTAAATCTAACAGTAGTTGGAATAATTATAACAGCATTTTTTGCTTTTATTGGTTTTGCAATTGGTACCTTTAAAATTCCTGAAACAGATGGTATGGAAATTACAAGAAAATTAGGTGGAGAAGAAATAGACAAAGCTTTTATAAAATGGCTTAAATTTAGAAAAAGAGGAAAAGTAATTTATACTTACTTAGAAACAGAGGAGGAAAAAAACAATGGATAATTTAATGGATGTTTTAACAATTGTTTTAGTAATGCTTATATTCTTTATATTAATTTTAGCTTTTATATATTGGTACATGTCTTATAAAAACAAATTAGCAAAAGAGAAGGAAGAAAAAAAGGTAACACCGGGAGCTACAACTAAAATTGCAACAGAATACACAAAAAAATCCATATTTAAATTTATGCAATTTGATAAAATAGAAGATAATATGATTATCCAAGATAACGGAAATAAATATTTGATGGTAATTGAATGTGAAGGCGTAAATTACGATTTAATGTCTGAAGTTGAAAAAACAGCTGTAGAAGCAGGATTTGTCCAATTCTTAAACACATTAAGATATCCAATACAAATTTATACTCAAACAAGAAGTGTAAATATTTCTGATAGTATAAAAAATTACAGAAACAAATTAGAGAGAACAAAAAAAGAATTAGATCTTAAACAACAAGAATATAGTAAAATTACAGCTCAAGAAAATTATAATGTTGAAAAAGCAGAGAATTTAAGAAGAGATATAATTAGAATTAAAAACTTATATGAGTATGGACAAGATGTAATTGATGATATTTATAAAACAAGTCAAAACAGAAATGTTTTAAGAAAACACTATTACATAGTTGTTCCTTATCATAAAGCAGAAATAGGCTCAGATTTATTAACTCCAGAGGAAACAAATAGTATGATATTTTCTGAACTTTATACAAGAGCACAAAGCTTAATAAGAGCATTACTTGCATGTGAGATGAGATGCAAAATTTTAGACTCAAATGAACTTGTAGAATTACTTTACATAGCATATAACAGAGATGATGCAGAAATTTACGGAATAAAAGAAGCAATTAATGCTGGTTATACAGAGCTTTATTCAAAAGCACCAGACGTTTTAGAAAAGAGAATAAAGGCACTAGACAAAGAAATTGAGGATAAAGCATTAAAGATGGCAACAGAAAAAATTGGCGAAGCTAGAAGTGAAAAACAGAAAAAAATTGCAGAAAAAGAAAATCATATAGAAAGCTTAATAAAGCAACTTGCAGAAGATTTAATAAAAGAAAACGAAAAATACGTTGGAGAGGATGTTGCAAAATCAGCAATTGCAAAAATTGAAAATACAGAAGAGGGAGGAAATGAAGATGAGCAAAAAACAAAGAGAAGAACTAGAAGAATTTCAAATGCAGAATAATTTACAAGAAAATGAGCTTAATTATAATGTTTTAAGAAATAAAACTATAAAAGAACTTATTGCACCATCTGGAATTGATGCATCAAATATTGATCATTTAGAGATTATTTCTAATACAACAAGATATGCAAGAAGCTTTTTTGTATCAAGCTTACCTCGTATGTGTACATTCCCAGAATTATTTAGAGATTTGTATTTATTTGGAGATGTAAATGCATCTGTATACATAAACCCTGTTCCAGAGGCAAGATCTCAAAATGAGTTAAATAGAGTTATTAACCAATTAGAAACAGAAAGAATAGTTGCAGCAGATAGAGGAAATATAAACAGAGAAAGTATTTTGGCACAAAAACGTTTAGATGCAGAGAGTTTAAGAGATGAGATTGCTGCAGGATTTAATAAATTATTTGAAGCTTCAGTTGTTGCAACATTATTTTCATACAATTTACAATCATTAGAAGCACATTCAAAATTACTTGCTACAGAACTTTCAAAAAATCTAGTAGGAATAAAATCTGCATGGGCAATGCAAGATGAAGCATTTCAGTCTAATGTGCCACTTATGAAAGATGCAATAAAGAAAACACACACATTTGATAGAAATTCTATGGCAACAGTATTTCCATTTACAACATCAGAAGTAGGACATTTAACAGGAATACCTTTAGGAATGAATAAACAAACTGGTGTACCAGTATTATTTGATAATTTCCATCCAAGTTTAGCAAACTATAATATGGTTGTATTTGCTAAATCTGGTGCAGGTAAATCTGTTACAATGAAAACATTAATCTCACGTTCAGCAGTTTTAATGGGAATAGAAAGTTTAGCTCTTGATGCTGAAGGAGAGTATAGAGTTGTTGCAGAAAGTTTAGGCGGAATAAATGTAATTATAAGCCCAACATCAGCAACCATAATAAACTTATTTGATATAGAAGAAGAAAAAATAAAAGATGAAATAACAGGTAGGGAAAGAACAGTTTTAAATATTGAAAACAAAATTGAGGATGTAACACAGGCTTTAATTACAATGGCAAGAGGTAGTACTAGAAGCGAGGAAGTAAACGAACTTACAAAGCAAATAATAGCTGAAGCTGTAGCAGAAGAATACTCAAGATGTGGAATTACAGCAGATCCAAATAGTTTATATTTAAGTGCAACCGCAACGAGACTTGGAGGAAAAAGAGAAAAGAAACCAATGCCAACAATAGGCTCATGGTATAAAATGCTTTTAAGAAAAGCAGACGAAAATACAGATCAAAACTATGCATTCCATTATAGTTATTTAAAAAAGGTTATGAAACAATATGTAAGAGAGTACAATGGACAAATGGCATATTTTGATGGACAATCTACATTCGACTTATTAGATGGAGTTCCATTTATTAACCTTGATATTTCACAATTGGAAGAAAGATTTGCAAGACCACTTGCACAACAAATATTATTATCATGGATATGGGAAAAATTTGTTAAGAAGAATAGTGAAGATAAAAGTAAAGCAACAAAGAAAAGAGTTTTAGTAGATGAGGCATGGATGTTATTACCATTCCCAGAAGCAGTAGATTTCTTAAATAAAATGGCAAGACGTGCAAGAAAAAGAAATGTATCACTTGCTATTGTATCACAAAGATTTCAAGACTTCTATGAAAAACCAGAAGCACAAGCAGTACTTACATCTTCAGACACAAAACTATTCTTAGCACAGGATAAATCTGAAATACAATACTTAAAAGAAGTATTTAAATTAAGTGATGGAGAAGCAAATTTCTTAATTACATGTACAGTAGGTGAAGGATTGTTTAAAGTAGGACACGATACAGCAATATTACAAATAACGCCAACAAAGAAAGAATTTGAATTTGTAGAAACAAACTTAAACAAACTAGCACAAAAGAATTAAAATGAAAGGTATAATAAAAGCAAGGAGAAGGCAAAGAATATGAATGTATTAAAAAATAGTTTTGTAAAAAAAATATTAATTGTTTTAATAACAGTAATAATGCTAACAAATTTTGTTATGCCGCATTACGTGTATGCGAAATTTGATCCAAATGAAATTCCAATGAGAGCATTAAGTGCTTTATTATACTTGGTAGGTAAGCTAGGAGATTTAGGATTAAGTATACTACAAAAAACAATGGTAGGAGTGTGGGATTTGAATGATGGAGGAACATATAATATAAAATATTCTCCTGGATTAATATTTGCTAATGAAATTCCAATGCTAGATGCTAATTTTTTGGATTCCACTAAAAATATTTCGAAAAAATATTATAGAAATAATACTATCACAAAAGAAACAAGATATAATCAAGGAACGGACATGGATACATTTAAAAGCTTGTTTTATAAGGAATATGATTGTACTAAAGATAATGAAAAAAAGCAGTATTACAATGACTTAAATAATTTAATTAATAAAAGAATTAATCCAAAAGATGAGTCAGAAATTATCTCATATGATGATTTTATTAAATATAATGCAGATGGAAAAATGTATGAAACAAATATAAAAAAAGATAATCAAGAAATTCGAACATTTGAATTTTGTGATAAAACTGGACCATATGCAATAAGAAGTATTGCAAGTTATGATGATGATTATAATATGCTGAATGCTTCAATTAGTCTTGAGTATCAAGGAAATAGAACCAACAATGGCTCAATAAGTTTTAATGAAATAAGAGATACTATTTTTAAAAATTTACTTGAATATGTCCCTGACGAAGGAACCTATATAGAGATAAATGATAAAGAGTATCAAGATAACGATAAAAATTGGAAAATTAAAATCGAAAAAAATGGGATGATTGGTAATGACTATACTGGAATTTTAGAACAAACTGTATATGAAGAAGTAATTCAAACGAGAACAGCAGGACAATTAAGAAATATAATTTCAACTTGGTATAATGGCTTAAGAATGATTGCTTTAGTTGGACTTTTATCGGTTTTGCTATATATAGGTATTAAGATAATTTTAAGTAGTGGTTCTGCACAAAATCAAGCAAAGTATAAAAACATGCTTAAGGATTGGCTGGTTGCACTATGCATTTTATTTGTTTTACATTATATAATGTCATTTATGATGACTTTATCTGAGAAACTAATAGGTATTATGGGCGACAATGTAAGTGATAGTAAATATGCACTAGGGGCAAGTGACAAGCTTATGAATTCCTTAAGAACTAAGATGGAACAAAATGCTTTTTATGGTACTGGAAGTGGAGAAAATTGGACTTTTGGTGAAAGTAGTGGATATGCAATAATGTGGTTTGCAATGGTACTTATTACGTTTGTTTTCACTTTCCAATATATGAAAAGATTAATATATCTAGCTTTCTTAACAATGATTGCTCCAATGATAGCTTTAACGTATCCATTAGATAAAATAAAAGATGGAAAAGCACAAGCATTTAGTTTTTGGTTAAGAGAATATATTTTTAACTGCCTGTTGCAACCGGTTCATTTATTAATATATACTGTATTTATAAGTAGTGCATTTTCATTTGCAGAATCAAATATTCTTTATGCATTGCTTGCATTAGCATTTATGATGCCTGCTGAAAAAATAATTAAAGAAATGTTTGGATTAAAATCATCTGGACCTTCAAATGCTATAAATGCGGCAGCTGGTGGAGCAATTGTAATGAGCATGATAAATAAATTAAGATCAAAAGGTGGAAGTAGTTCGGGTGAAGGAAAAGAAAAAAATGAGAGTGTTAGAACAGCAAACCCAAGAAAACAATATTCAGAGCAAGGAAGTAACAAAAATTCTAAACCACTTGAAGGAACTAAACCTGCAGAGCGTGGCAATAATAATGTAAGTGTTAATAATAACTTAAGTTCTAATAATAATGAAACTTCTAATAACAATGTACAAAACAATGAAACAACTAGATCAAATAATGTTTCAAACACTTCATCAAACAACGGGGGTAATAGTTCAATCAATAATGCTAGTGACGCAAATAATGTAGAGAATAATACACAAAGGTTAAACAATAGTTATTCAGGTAATGAGCAAACAAATAATACACAAACTAATAATACAAAATCAAATGGTGTATGGAGTGGATTAAATGCAGTTGGGAAAAAATATATTTATGGACCTGATAGATTTAGAAGTTATGGAAGAACACTTAGAAGATCGGCAAGTGGAGCAGCTCTTGGAATTATTGCAGGAGGTGCAACTGTTGCAGCAAATATTGCAGATGGAGAATTATTTAGTAATACAGGAAAAGCATTTTCTGAAATTGGTGTAGCCGGAGGAATAGGATATGCAGCAGGAAAAAACTTTTCAGATAAAACAATTAATAATGCAAAAAATGTTGCAGATACATTTAGGAAAGGTGCAGTGTCTACACAAGAATATGAAGCATATCAAAACAAAAAATTCGATAGGGCATTTTATAAAAGTGAAGCATTTGGTACAATTGCAAGAGATACAGATGTTCAAAGCATTTGTGCAGCAAATGGAATGAGTGTACAAGAAGCAACACAAGGTTTCTTAAATGAAGGTATAACTGATCCAAAAGTGATGAGAGAGGCAATAAAAAATAATATATCAGGGGAAGCATATGCAGACTATACTAAAGCCGGAATTACATCAGTAAAGGATATGGCAAAATTAAATGAAGCAGGTGTAGGTGTAGAAACATACAAAATTTTTGAAAATGCTGGAATTAAAGATATAAATAAAATAAAAGATTCAGCTCAAAAATTGAAAGACAAGGGATTAAGCAATGAACAAATTGCATACAGAGCTGCAATTGCATCAGATCTTTCAAAAAAAGGAATAAAAAAAGATACTCCAAGATGGCAAGTAAATAACATTTTAAGGCAAGCATACAACATTTCTGCAAATGATATAGATGAAATCTATGAGAATGTAAAGGAATTATTAAAATAATAACATAGGCAGATTTATAATCTGCCTAATTTTATAATGGAGGAAATTATATGGAAGAAGACGAAAAACAAGAAAATGAAGCCTTAAAAATGGGAAAACAGGTATTAAATAAAGAACTAAAAAAACAGACAGCGAAGAAATTTGTAACTGTACTACTTGCAAAGATGGTAGAATACATTTTTGCTTTTTTAGCTGTTGCTTTTGGAATATTATTATTTATTGCAATTTTTGGGATAATTTTTACATCAATAGTTTCAATTTTTATTGACGATGATAATGACGATGAAGAAACAGACCAGGAAACAGCATATTTTATTAACACAAAACAAATAGAGTGCACATATGAGAATATAGAAATTCATTGCTAAATACTATAAAATTTGACCCAAGTTACCATAACATGGTATAATATAAGTGTAATCCCTCTTTGGGAAATTTATAGAAAGGAGAAATCCTAATGAAAAAGGTAGGATGGACAATTGTCCTGATTGCTGCAGTGGTATTGGCTGTTTCAGTCACCACAGCTATCCTTGGCGGATGGATTGGAATCCTCGCCCTTGCCATCGTTGTTGCAGAACTCTTCCTGTTCGGCATCAAATGGTGGAAGGCAGAGGGATCCAAAGCCAAGAAGACTATCCGCCGGATTGGTTTCATACTGATTGCGTGGGTATCCTACGCGGTTAGCTATGGAATCATCTACCTCGTGTACAAGCTTCTCATGAAGCTATTCTGATGCACGAGAACAACAACCCAAATCTCTGTAAGAGTTAGGGTTGTTGTTTTTTATGTAAGCATTGATACAGAAGAATTTGACACAGGTTTTCATAATGTGTTAAAATTATATATATAATCCCAGTGGGATAATAAAAAAAGGAGAACAAAAAGATGAATTACACCAAGCACATGCGGAAGCGGAAGCTTCAGAAACTCCTGCTAAAAACAGGAACTATACTTTTGGGAATTGCTTTGCTAATGCTGTTATTCATTTTGATTGACAGTTGCAATGCAGATAGCTCCGGGACCACGAAAAATACCCACGACCACGACACCACAACTTCTGTTGAAACAGAGGAAGCTAAAATTTCCGAGTTGGAGATTATTAGTCTTTTGTCTGGCTCTAATCCTGATGAAGGAGCAGAGTTTCTCCAGATTATTGGAGACAGCAAGGGCCTCCCGACTATTCAGGAGGTGGATGCCTGCTGGAAGTACATGCACTCACATTTTCACGTTTCAGGGTATGTAAGCAATGATGGAATTAACAAAATTTTTGTTAGTGATATCAGCGCATATGTAACTGAAAAGCTTGGAGGAGATCCTACAAAGGTCTTTACTAATGGCAAAGCAGGCAATGAAGAGATTGCCAGTCTTTCGATTTATATCGAAAGAACCTTAGCGGAAGAAATTTCTGTTAAGGTGTTTAACCAGGAAGTTAACAGACTTTTTGGTGATACCAAAATGCCTCTCACTTATAACCAGAAACTTGCCATTGGCGAGCAAATTTGGTTAGGCGCTTGGCATGGTGGACTTACCGATACCTGGGAGAAGGCTGAAAAGCTGTATACTGTTGGTAGCGAAGAGTTCAATCTTTACATTTGGGACAACTTCTGGTATTCCCTTGTAAAAAAGGGTACTGAAACTGGATCCGCAAAAGCTTCGGATGTTCTGTTTGAACTTTTTGTAAACGATCAGCTGCCTCAAACGAGCTCTGATGTCTACAATAGAACTCAAACAACCTACTACACTGAAGCACAGCTGCAGGAAATTGGTGCCATTGGGTTGAAACCTGGTCGCTAATCCTACCCCTCTAAAGACGTAATGTCAATAGAGGGGTTCTTTTATTTTAGTTTAAGTAATATATTTACATAAAAAATAGTGAAAAAGCTTTAAATTTGTGGAAATATATGGTATAATTATAATAGAGTGAGTTATTTTGTTTGGAGGTAAATAAAATAAATATGAAAAGTTTAAAAAATATAATTAAAAAAGTTAGTTTAATTATGATAATTTTTGTAATGTTAACTAATTTTATAATGCCTAATATTGTAAGAGCAGATGATTCAGAAGAATCTGAAGCAGGAGGAAAACTTTTTACTCCTATTACAGAATTGGTTTTAGGAATTTCAGATAGAATTTTAGCTACAATGCAAGAAGTTTTTATAGGAGATAAAGACTTTGGAGATGCAATTTTAGCTGATTCAATAAAGGATGTTGCACCAGGCGAAGATTGGTACAATCGTTTTAGTGGGGATATTATACAACTATTTACAAATTCAACAGTTTTTAGATATTCAATAAGATATTCACCTGGAATTATATTTTCTGGTATGGTTCCTGCTTTAGATATAAATTTTATAGCACCAAAAGATGAGACGAAAACAACTTTTAAGAAGCAGGAATACCAATATATTAAGTTAGAAACAGAAAAAACATGGAAAACAATAAAGGATGAGTATAATGCAAATAATGTTGAACTAAAAAAACAGGAAGGCAGCACTTTATCAGGAATTATAAGCGGAAATTATGATATATATTATGCATTTTGGAACGATAATGGAGTTGAATATTACTTTGTAATAGACAAAGAAAAATATTCTTTAATACACACAATATTTACTTTTGGTATTACTAATTGGATTGATGAAAAATTAGATGATGAAGAGGATTTTGGAGGTACTTTATATAAAAGAGAAAAAGCAGGAGTAACAACTGTTACAAAACCATCAACTGCAGCAGCTTTACAAAGCCAAGTTTCAAAATGGTATATGGCATTAAGAACATTTGCTTTAGTTGGATTATTATCTGTATTAGTATACATTGGTATAAGAATTATTTTAAACAGTGGATCAGCACAAAACCAAGCAAAATATAAAAATATGTTAAAAAATTGGTTAGTAGCTTTATGTATGCTATTTGTACTACATTATGTTATGGCTTTTATATTAACAATTACCCAAAAACTTATTGAAATATTTAAAGTTAGTACAATAACAGAAATTGGCGAAGATACATTTATGACAAGTATTAGAAATAGAATAACAGGCGACAATGCATATTTTACATACTTTGGATATGTTGTTATGTATATTGCTCTTGTAATTTTAACACTTACATATACATTCCAATATGTAAAAAGGGTTGTATATATTGCATTTTTAACAATGATAGCACCATTAATAGCGCTAACATATCCAATTGATAAAGTTAAAGATGGACAAGCACAAGCATTTTCAATGTGGATTAAAGAGTATGTATTTAATTGCTTATTACAACCAGTACACTTATTAATATATGTATTATTCCTAGACACAGCATCAGGAATAATAACAACAAACCCAATATTTGCAATTATCGTTTTAGCATTTATGACACCAGCAGAAAAATTCTTCAGAAAGATGTTTGGATTAGACAAGGCATCTTCAGTAAGTACATTAGGTGCAGCAGCAGGTGGAGCAATGGTAATGAGCATGCTAAACAAAATTAAATCAAAACCAGTTCAAGATGATAAAGAACAAAAACCAAGTGTTAGAACTGCAACAAATGCAGGAATACCAACAGCAGCAAAAGCTACACTTGCTAATAATTCAAATGGAGGAAGTAGCACAGCAGATTCTACATCAACAAGTGCACCGGTAGCACCAGCACCTGTTTCAGCATCTGCTTCAGTACCTGCTCAAACAGCTCCTGCTTCTTCTACATCATATGCTAATAATGCGGCATCAGCAGCTAGCAGTACTTCTTCATCAGGAAATACAAGTGGAAAAAGCAGTAAAACAGGAGGAATATTTGCGGGATTAGATGCAGTTGGAAAGAGATACATTTATGGACCAGATGTAATAAAGAGTCGAGCCAAAAGATTTGGAAGAACGTTGGGAGGCACAGCAGTTGGACTTGCAACAGGTACTGCAGCATTAGCAGCTAATATAACAGATGGAGATTTATTTGATAATACAGGAAAGGCAATGTTAGAAATTGCAGGAACTACAGGTGTAGGATACTCATATGGAAATAGCTGGACTGGAAGAGCTATGAATGGTTCTAAACATATATCTGATACATACAAACAAGGAGCTCTAGGATTAGAAGAATACAACAACAGATTATTCGATAAAGAATTCTATAAGAGTGATGGATATAGAATGATTGTTGAAGACAGCACGATAGAAGGTTTATATGGAGATAATATAAAAGATGTTACCCAAGCTTATTTGGAAAGTGGAATTACAGATTCAACCAAAATTAGAGAAGCTTTAAGAAGCAACATTACTGCAGGAGATTACATGGCATTTTCAAAAGCTGATGTTTCTGCACCAAAAGAAATGGCAAAATTAATTAATGGTGGTGTAGATGCAGATACATATAAAGCATTTAAAGAAGCCGGAATTACAAATTCAAATAAAGTTGTAGAAGCTGTAGAAAAATTAAGAAATGCAGGAGTTACAGATAAGGGAGAAATGGCAAGAAGAGCAAGTTTGGCTGCAAACTTAAGAAAACAAGGACTAACAAACGAAAAATCTATAAAAGCATACTTTAGAAAAAAAGGATTAAATCAAAATGATATAGATGAAATTTACAAACAAATAAAAGATGTTTTAACATAATAAAATAGGCAGATTGTAATATCTGCCTATTTAAGTATAAAGAATAGGTGATGTAATATGGAA
>JAZQOX010000042.1:0-2923 GCA_045628105.1 Clostridia bacterium
TTCAATTCTTTTTGGCGAAATTATACTTTTTAATATTACAATAACAAGGGCAGCAACTAAGGTCCCTAAAACACAAAAAAGTATAACTGTAAACATTTGCTAAAAAACTCCAAAAGAATATTATTAGATTAAGTCAAACTTAATTTTTTCGATAATATAATTAGATTATTGTATTTATTTAATAGTGTCAAACACGAAGGTAAATTTCTATGTTTAGTAATAAAAAAAATATTTTATGTACTTTGATAACAATATTTCTTTTTACAGGGATATATGCTCAATCTCAGGGCGAAAGTTTGTTTAAGGAAAATAAACCTAAAGAAGCAGTGCAGGTTTTGGAAAATGAAATTCTAAATGGACTTGTTACTGCAAATACATATAACTTCTTAGGGCTGGGATACTATCAGCTTGGGGAATATGCAAAATCTATTGATGCTTTTAATAGAGGTATTGCCGCACAGCCTACATTAGCAAAAACATTTTTATATAATCAGGGAAATTCTTATTACGCATTAAAAGATTATACTTCTGCAATTAGATGTTATTCAGATGTATTAAAAGATAATCCAACTTTTTATGATGCTTTATTAAACAGAGCAAATGCATTATTAATGGCAAGTCAGTTAAAAGATGCACGTACAGAATATATTGATTATATTGCTAAATGTCCAAATGATCCTCAGCGTCCTGAAATTGAAAAACTGATAAAAGCACTTGAAGAGGAAATTGTCCGTCGTGAAGAAGAGGAACGTTTATTCGCAGAACAGAATAAAGCTAAATGGGAAGAGTATGATGCTTCTATAAATGATGAAAAAGTTGTTGCTGAAGAAGAAAAAAATCCAGATTGGGAAGAAGTAGATGCAAAAATTGCAGAAGAAAAGAAAAAGGAACAACCACCAGTAACTCCAAAAGAAGAACCAAAGACAGAATGGGAGCAGGTTGATTATAAAGTTTCTGAACAAAATCAGGAAAATCCTAAAACTCCATGGGAAAAAGTAAATGAAGATAAATTATCAGCTGCAGAAAAGCAAAAACTTCCTGATGAATTGGTTACTGAAGATAATTGGCAGAATTTAAGTGAAGAAGATCAGGATGAATTAAAAGAATTGGATAAATCTTCAAAAGAAGAAAGAGAAAGATGGTTAGCTGAACAAAAACGTCAGAAAGAATTAGAAAAACAACGCGAAATTGAAAAAGAAAATGAAATTAAAAATGCAGAAAAATTACGCAAACAGCAGCTTGAGGAAGAAGAACGATTAGCAAAAGAAAGACGTGAAGAAGAAGATCGTTTACGTAAACAAAAAATTGAAGATGAAGAAAGACTTGCACGTGAAAAATTAATGGAAGAAATGATGCGTGCTGAAAATGAAAGAAAACAGAAGTTACTTGAAAATCTTGCAAATTCTTTGCAGAATTCTGAAACTACAAATATGACTTCCGGGGCAGATGATATTATTGATTATGATCTAGAAGGGGAATTAGATTAATGAAATTTTCAGAAGAACAGAAACAGAAAATTAAAAAATACTCAATTTATGTAGGCAGTGGAATTATCATCCTTTTAATAATTTTAATGCTAGCAAAATGTAATGGCTGTAGTGGCAAAAGTTACAGTGCATTTACAGATGGAAGTGGACATAAATATAATTCAGAAAGTGGTTATTATTATTTTGATGAAAATGGAAATATTTTATATACAGATGTGTTTAATAATTTAAGTGCAAAAGATAAAAAACGTATTAGAAAGCTTAGTGAAAAAGAATTAAAACAATTAAAAAAACAACTCAAACATGAAAAGAACCATAATAAGAAAAAAAAAAAATTATCAAAGGAAGAAAAGCGTTTAGCAGAGGCAAATAGATTAAAAGCTGAGGAAGAAAAACGGTTAGCCGAAGAACAGAGTTTAGCTGAAGAACAGCGCAAAATAGAAGAACAGCGTTTGCAGGAAGAAAAAGAACGTTTAGCTGAAAAGGAAAAGTTGGAAAATGAAAAACGTGAATTGGAAGCAGAACAAAAACGTTTAGCAGAAGAAAAACGTGCACTTGAGGAAAAACAGAAACAGATTGCGGCAGAAAAAAATAAAGCAGATGAAAAACAACGTAAAGCTGAAGAAAAACGACTTGCTGAGGAGAAAAAACGTTTAGCTGCAGAAGAAAAACGTATTGCAGAGGAACAGAAACGTAAAGCAGCCGAGGAAGAAAAAAAGATTGCAGAGGAGAAGAAACGTAAGGCTGAAGAAGAGAAACGTTTAGCAGAGGAACAAAAGCGTAAGGCAGCTGAGGAAGAAAAAAGGATCGCAGAGGAGAAGAAACGAAAAGCTGCGGAAGAAAAACGAATTGCAGATGAACAGAAACAGAAAGAAGAAGAAAAACGATTAGCAGAGGAACAAAAGCGTAAAGCTGAGGATGAAAAGCGAATCGCAGAGGAAAATAGAGTTAAAAAAGAACAGGAACAAGATGCAGCTCTTATAGAAAAGTTAAAAGGATTATTATCAGATTTGGATGCAACTGAATCTGACAGTGAAAAAACTGTAATTCTTGATGAAGGTGAAAAAATTGCAAATCAAATTTTGCAGAACGATCCAAATAATCCTGAAGCTCATTATATGCTTTCACAAAAGGCATTAAAAAAGAAAAATTACGATTTAGCATTAAAAGAATTACAGAAAGCAATTGAAGGTAATAAAAATAATTATCTTTATTGGTATGATTTAGGAAAGATTCAGTATTTGCAGAGAAAATATGCAGATGCGGCAAAATCATTTACAAAGTCTGTTGAACTTAACGATAAGTTTGAACCAAGTGTATATAATCTTGGATTAACTTACGTAAAATTAAACAATGAAAATTCTGCATTAAAATCGTTCGAAAAGTCAGTTGAAATAAATCCTAAATATGAAAAAGGATATATTGAACAAGCGAGA
>JAZQOX010000043.1:0-5276 GCA_045628105.1 Clostridia bacterium
GAATATCATTAGAAAGGATAAATGTAGCACAAGAATTCATAGATACAATAAAAGTATTACAAGATATAGGAGTAGACACAAACCAAATGGTTAGTACAGATACTATAGAAAGATTAGCCAAGAAATCAGGAGTAATACGAGAAAAATTAATAGAAAAAGGCTTAAATCCACAAGATAAAATAGGATACACTAAAAGTAGCATTGCTCAGGCATATAGGGGAAAAGACAAAAGTATCCCCCCAACACCAGAACAAGTAGAAGAATTAAAAAATATGGGAATATCATTAGAAAGGATAAATGTAGCACAAGAATTCATAGATACAATAAAAGTATTACAAGATATAGGAGTAGACACAAGCAAAATTGTTCGAGCAGATACTATAGAAAGTTTAGCCAATAAATCAGGAGTAATACGAGAAAAATTAATAGAAAATGGCTTAAATCCACAAGATAAAATAGGAAATACTAAAGATAGCATTGCTCTAGCATATAGGGGAAAAGACAAAAGTATCCCCCCAACACCAGAGCAAGTAGAAGAACTAAAAAATTTGGGAGTATCATTAGAAAAACAGGAAAAAAATGTAGTACAAGAATTTATAGATACAATAAAAGTATTACAAGATATAGGAGTAGACACAAGCAAACTGGTTAGTACAGATACTATAGAAGACTTAGCAAAAAAATCAGGAGTAATGCGAGAAAAATTAATAGAAAAAGGCATAAATCCACAAGATAAAATAGGAAGCACTAAAAATAGAATTGCTCTAGCATATAGGGGAACAGGCAAATGCATCCCCCCAACACCAGAGCAAGTAGAAGAATTAAAAAATTTGGGAATATCATTAGAGAAAAAATTAAAATCTCAAGATATTGGAAAAGCTACTTTTGATGCAACAACGGTTACTTGTGATGAAGCACAAGCAGTACTGGAAGAAGATTTGAGAAAATTAAAAGAACAAACTCAAGAAGGAGGAATTACGCAAAATGACGAAGATTAATTATAAAAATGCATATACAGAAGTGTATGAGATTTTAAGTTATTTAGATGAAGAAGAATTTAACAAAATTCCTCCGGAAATTATTGAAACAATAAAGGTAAATAAAAATGATGAGTATGAATATGAAGTAAATGAAGAGCTGAATTTGCAAAAACAACCAATGATTCCAGAGACAAAAGCCATATTATTTAATCTATTTAGAGATTATTTATCAACACCAGAGCAAAAAGAAAAAATACTAAAAATGCAAGCAGAAGATAGAAGAAAAGCAGAAATAAAAAAACAGGAACAATATGAAAAACAAAAATTATTCAAAACAAAAGAAACAAAGGAAAACACAGAAGAAACAGCAATTACAGAATATAAAGAAACAATATTTGAAAAAATAAAAAGGTTTATATTGAAAATATTCAAAAAATAGGAACATGTTGGGGACATTCCCCAATGTGTTCTTTTTTCGTCAAAACTTCCTATTTTTCATCGAAGGAAATGTTTTTAAAATAACGAATATATTAGTTATATAAATAATAGGAGGGATTTTAGTGAAAGTTACATATAACGAAAAGGACAAGCTTTTGCTTGTGCAAATTACTGAAGAGATAGACCACCACACATCAGATAAAATAAGGACAAGAGCAGATTTTGAAATTCAAAAATACATACCTAAAAAATTAATTATGGATTTTTCTAATGTTAATTTTATGGATAGTGCTGGAATTGGCATGGTGCTGGGAAGATATAAGATGGTTACTATGTTTGGTGGAACTATGAATATGGTTAATGTTAAGCCAAGTGTTAGGAAAGTTTTTGAGATGTCTGGTGTAACAAAAATAATACCAATATTGGAAGAAACAGGAGGAACTGAAATTGGAAAATGTGTATGAAAATAAAATGAAATTAGAGTTTTTAAGTAAATCAAGTAATGAAGCTTTTGCAAGAATAACTGTTGCAAGTTTTGCATCACAACTAGACCCAAGTATTGAAGAAATTTCAGATATAAAAACTGCAGTTTCAGAAGCTGTAACAAACTGCATAATTCACGGATATGAAGAAAAAGTTGGAATAATACAAATAGAATGTACACTTATAGAAAAAACAATTGAAATTGTAATAACTGATAAGGGAAAAGGAATAGAAAATATAGACAAAGCAAAAGAACCGTTATATACAAGCAAACCTGAACTTGAAAGGTCTGGAATGGGATTTACAATAATGGAAAGCTTTATGGATGAACTTAAAATAGAATCTGTTGTTGGAGTGGGAACAAAAATTACTATGAAAAAGACAATAGGTGAATAATAAAACGGAGGAAATATGTACGAGGTAGATACAAAAGATATTTTATCAGCACAAAATAAATCCGAGGATGCACTTGCCAAAATTGTTGAAGCAAACAATGGCCTAATTTGGAGTATTGTTAAAAGATTTTCTGGAAGAGGATACAATTCAGAAGATTTATATCAACTAGGGTGTATAGGACTAATAAAGGCAATCCAAAGATTTGATGTTAATTATAATGTAAGAATATCAACATACGCAGTACCATATATAATTCGGAGAGATAAAAAGATTTATAAGAGATGATGGACCAATTAAAATAAGTAGAAGTATAAAAGAGCTTGCTACAAAAATTAATGAAATTCAAAGGCAATATATAAACCAAACAGGTGAGGAAATGCAAATAACAGAACTTGCAAAAAAATTAAGTGTATCAAAAGAAGAAATAGTAATGGCTCTGGATGCTGTTAGAAAACTAGAATCGATAGATGAAGAAATGTATGATGAAACAGATGGAGAAACAAAGGCATCTAAAATTAGTAATAGCAAAGATGAGGAGGGAAATATAATAAATAAAATTTGTGTACAAGAGCTAATTAACGAACTTAATGATAGAGAAAAAGAAATAATTATACTAAGGTACTATAAAGGAAAAACACAAAATGAAGTTGCAAAAAAACTAGGAATAACGCAGGTACAAGTTTCAAGAATAGAAAAAAAGATTTTACTAGCAATGAGAGAAAAAATAGCATAAAAGGGGGAAAAAATGAAGAAAATAATTTGCATAACATTTATGTTTGTAATTTTTTGCTTTGTAATGCCAATAATATTTACTAAAAGACCAAAAACACAGACTACAACAGTTGAAGAGCAAGAAATTAAAGAAGAAAAAGAAGAATATGCTTATTCAAAATATGGAACAGTAAAACTATTGCATAAGGAAACAGGAGAAGTTGAAGAGATAGGAATGGATGAATATTTATATGGAGTTGTTGCAGCTGAAATGCCAGCTAGTTTTGAAATAGAAGCATTAAAAGCTCAGGCAACTGTTGCAAGAACATATACTGCGTATAAAATATTTAAAGGAAGTAAGCATTCGGAAGCGGATATATGTGATGACTCTAGCTGTTGCCAAGCGTGGATATCTAAGGAAGATAGATTTCAAAAATGGAATGAGGCTGATAGACAAGCAAATTGGAATAAAATAACCTCTGCAGTTGAAGCAACAAAAGGTGAGATAATTACATATAATGGTGAACCGATAAATGCTTTTTTCCACTCAAATAGTGGTGGAATTACAGAAAAGGCTTCAAATGTTTGGGGAGGCTCAGATCTTCCTTATTTACAAAGTGTTTCAACATCTGGAGAAGAAGGATATACACAATATGAGTCATCTGTAACACTAACCAAAGAAGAGTTTGTTCAGAAAATGATGACGGTTTATCCAGAATTTGAAATAGATTTTAATGAAGAAAATGCTATACAAATTTTGGAATATACAGAAAGTGAAAGAATAAGAACAATTAAAATTGGAAATGTAAATATTTCAGGAGTTGAGGCTAGAACAATTTTTGGTTTAAAATCTACAAAATTCACAATAAATATTGGAGAAAACGTAGTTTTTAATGTAAATGGATATGGACACGGAGTGGGTTTAAGCCAAACAGGAGCAGATGCAATGGCAAAAATGGGAAATAATTATGAACAAATAATAAATCACTATTTTACTGATGTAAAAATAGAAAAACTTTGAATAAAAACCATAAATAAGGTTAATAATTTAACTAAAGAAGATTGAAAGGGGAAATATAAAGTGAGAAATGGTGGTTTAAAAAAATTATTATTATTATATGGTGGAGTACTTATTGTTCTTATTATTTCGTGTATTACAGTGTATGTGGTGTATAACAATAAGGTGAAAGAGTCTGCAAGAGAAAGTTTAATTGCGGCACAAAAGATAACAGAATTGGTTCCAAATGATAATATGTTTGAAGAGGCAAGTACAGAAATAAGTAAATCTATAAACGAGGCAATTTTAGAACTTGCAAATGATGTAAATGAAATCAAGCAAGAGGAAACTGAAAATGATATAGAAAATAGCAATGATGAAAGTGAAGAGACAGTTACGATACAGAAACCAGTTAAAGAATTAGAATTTATGTATCCTGTGGAAGGTGAAATTTTAAAAGAGTATGCTATGGATAATCTTGTTTTTTCAGAAACTTTACAGGAATGGATTGTACACAAGGGCATTGATATTAAAGCACCTAGAACAACAGTTATAAAAGCAGCAGAAGAAGGAACAGTTACTAAAGTAAAAAATGACCCAAGATATGGCTTAAGCGTTATTATAGAACATAGAGATGGATTTAAAACTGTGTATGCAAATTTATTAACATCAGAATTTGTAAGTGAAGGTGAGAATGTAGAAAAAGGACAAAGCATAGGAACAGTTGGAAACTCAGCAGCATTTGAAATTGCAGATGAGCCACACCTACATTTTGAAATGTTAAAAAATGAAGAAAATGTAGATCCAACATTATATTTGAAATAATAAAAAAGCATTTTAGAAATTTTTCTAAAATGCTTTTTTTGCTAGAAAAACAAAATGTTTAAGATGAAAAATTGACTTCTTGAAAAAAATGTAGTATAATAATGAAAGTGAAGCCAAATATTGGCAAGTTGAGATTTATAATTTATGTTTAATAAAAGTTGATTCGGAAAAAGTAATAATATTTGAAACAAATGATTGAGATATTTTGTTTTGAATAAAGTGAAAAACAAAACAATATTTTCACTTTATTTTTGTGCGTTGCAATTAATTTTCTAGAGAAGAAAATAAAAATGTTAATTAAATCAAGATAAAACTTTTTATAGAACGTTAAAATAAATCAGAAAGTTAGGAGGATATAAATAAAAGATGGAAGAAGTAGAAATACAAGCAAGAAAAAGAAAACCAATGAAAAAGAAAAAGGAGTCAAAAGAAATATTTAAAAAGGC
>JAZQOX010000044.1:0-21830 GCA_045628105.1 Clostridia bacterium
TTTTAATTTGTTTGGTATGTTAAATGGATATAAAGCACCTATATTGTTAACTATAGCTTTATATGGTAAATATTTACTTTCAATATTATTTGTTGTGCCATTTAATCGTTCTAATATATGATCTTTTACGAAATCCATAGCATTAATTTTTAAAACTATTGCTGCTAAAATCCATTTACATACCCACATTGCGGCATATCCTATTAGCCATAATGCAGAAGCAACAAAAATAGTTTTTATTGCTTCTTTAAAAGATTTTAATCTGTGTTCCTTATATCTAATAACCAATACAATAATCAAAGGAACTCCTAATGTTATTATTTCTGTTGTTAAAAAATCAAAGAAAATAGTTACTATTCCTGTTATAAAAAACAATATATTCATTTTTTTATTGTCTTTTTCTATAAAAATAGCAATTATGCTTGTAATTAGCATTATATCAAAGGTTATAGAATATTCCATAGATAATGGAATATATTTTACAGCACACATTACTAGTCCAACAATAAAGCTTCCTAAAACCGCAAAACATTTTTTCTTTATAAGCAAAACCAGTAAAACGTTTAATAATAAATAAAATATAATTTTATTTATTACGTATATTTCACTCAGATTAAAGAATACTAGCAAAGGCCTTAAAATACTAATTTGACCATGCCAATATCTTAAATATTCTGCATTTCCTTCATCAGTTCTCTCTACAAGATACACAAAATTATATCTAATATTTCTTATATTTTCTTCATCTTCTACATAGTATTTAGACTCCATTACAGATTTAAGAGGTTCTGATGTATCTGTACACCAAATTAAATTTAACCACATAGCATCTGCATATGGATATGTATATGTATATTTTCTGTTTCTTATAGTTTCATATATTTCTCGTTGTTTATTGAATGAACTTGACGATTTACTTATATTTTCCTTTATTGCACTTTTAGGTATTTTAGCTGTAAATACAAGTAATGCAAGTAAAATTCCAAGTGTTATAAAAAAAATACATACATATTTTATCAAATTTTTCACAATTTTCACCTATCTTCTAATTTGCCTAAATTATATTATATTTTTAAATTATTTTCAATAAGAAAATAACAAAACAAAAACCTAAACTTTTTTACAAGTTTAGGCTTAAACAATTATTGTCCTGTTGTTAAATTAGACTTATAACTACCTGTTGCTAAAAAATCATTTAATTTAGTAGAAGTGCCTTTTAAAACAAGTAAGCATCCTGGTTCTGTAGCACAATTGTAGAATGCACGGGAAATTTGAGATGGAACTGCATTTATAACTAGTGTACCGGTCAAATGAGTACATTCCTCAAAAGTACCAATCATGTCTAATACGCTGTTTGGAATTTCTGAGGCAGTTGTTAAATTTATACATCCTCTAAAAGTGTAGCTCATATCCGTTACTTCTCCTGGAATTGTTGGAGCTGTTGTTAAATTGGTACATCCAGCAAAAGTGAAGCTCATATTCGTTACTTCTCCTGGAATTGTTGGAGCTACTGTTAAATTCGTACAACTAGCAAAAGTGAAGCTCATATTCGTTACTCTTTCTGGAATTGTTGGAACTGTTGTTAAACTTGTACATCCTCTAAAAGCTCCTTCCATATCTGTTAAACTATTAGGAAGTGCTTGAATATCAGTTAAATTCTCACATCCATCAAAAGTATAATCCATTATAGTTACGCTATTTGAAATTTGTGGTGTTGCTGTTAAATTTACACATTCAGCAAAAGTATTGGTCATACTTTCTACATTGCTTGGAATTGCTGATGCTGTTGTTAAACTTGTACATCCATAAAAAGTACGCGTCATATCTTCTACATTATTAGGTATTTCTGGGGCTGTTATTAACTCCGTACATTCCTTAAAAGTTTGGTTCATGCTTGTTACAGTTTCCGGAATTTTTGGGGCCGTTGTTAGATCAGTCAACCCCTCAAAAGTACGGTACAAACTCGTAACTTCATAAAATTCATCATCATCTGCGTCTTTTATATACATTGGTATTTCTCCAATAATTTTTCCACCAACTATATCTCCATCATATCCACCATAAGTATCTGAGCCACTTCCAGCAGAAACTTTATAATACATTCCATATCCATTTGTATCATCATCCCAAGTATATCTCCATAAACTTAAGTCTACTTCTTTTCCACTTGTTCCTATTGCTATTGGTCCTGTTGTGTTTTCGTATTTTGCTAGTATTTTTTCGTAATTTACTTTATCTTTATTATTTATTGAATCTAGCATATCTGTTAATTCATCTACTCTTGTTTGTGTTTTTTCTACCTCATTATTTGTATCGCCAACTGCTTTTTTTGCGTTATCAAATAGGTTTGAATCTATTGTTAAGTCTATTGCTACACCTACCAATATTAACATTATTATTATTGTTATTATCAATACTATTAATGTTATTCCTTTGTTTTCTTTTACTTTCATTTATTTTTCCTCCTTTTTTTTTTACAATGTTACAATTGTAAACTTTTTTAAGTTTTTAATCAACATGTGTAAATTCATTTGTTAAACAACCTTCAAACATTTCAAATTCTGAAGAATCTGTAACCCACTTTGCACCTACTAATATCGAGCTTAAATTTTCGCAATAACCAAACATACCCTGCATATTATCTATTTTAGATGTGTCAAAACTCGTTAAATCTAATTCTTCTATAGCATGGCAATCACCAAACATCCATCCCATATCTGTTACATTTGATGTATTAAAATTTGTTAAATCAAGTTCTTTTAGTGAATAACAATCATAAAACATACTATACATATTTGTTACATTTGATGTGTCAAAACTCGTTACATCAAGTTCTTCTATAGCGTTACAATCTTCAAACATACCTGCCATATCTGTTACTTTTGATGTATTAAAGTTTTTTAAATTTATTTTTTCTAATGCATAACAGTCGTAGAACATGCATGTCATTTCTGTTACTTTTGATGTATTTAAATTATCTAATCCTTCTATTTCTGTCATTTCATCCATTTCTATAAACCAGCATGATGTATTTGTTGGATATATTTTATCATGTATTATTACATTCGTTGCTTTACTAACAATGGCATTACCATCATCTCTAACCTCTATCCAGCCAGGATATTCTCCTGAAATCTCCCACATATCGTAATCCATATGATACACTTTTTTTGATATATCTCCATAATCTTCATCTACTGTTCTGGATGAGTCTGTATAGTTGGTTGAACTAAGTATTAATGTTCCATCTGTATATAATTTTGCATACACTGTTTTTGCTGCACTTTGATTCTCAGCAAACTTTTTTGCATCGTCTACATTTCCCATTAGTTCGTCTACTCTTGCTTGGGTTTGTCCTACTTTTTCATTTGTATCGCCAACTGCTTTTTTGGCGTTATCAAATAGGTTTGAATCAATTGTTAGGTTTATTGCTACACCTACCAAAATTAACATTATTATTATTGTTATTATCAATACTATTAATGTTATTCCTTTGTTTTCTTTTACTTTCATTATTTTTCCTCCCTTTTCTTTTGTTAGTTACTTTATTTTATACTATATTTATTTTTTTTGCAATAGTTTTTTGTGTTTATAAAAAAAGTGTGCCAATTAGGGACTGTCCCTAATTGGCATAGGTGGCTTCATTTCCCAAATTTTCATTGTAAAATGGTGCCTGTCCCCAATTTTCAAAAAAAGGGATGGTAAAATTAATTACCATCCCCTTGGAAATTACTTAGTCTTTTTTGTTGTAATCCATTTCTTCTATAATTCTTCAAGACCGTCAACCAAAATATAAATAATCAAAAATATATATTCCCAGACGGCCAAGACCGGCCCCAACAAACAAAATCATTACGCCAACCATTACTATTCCCCAAAATTCATCATCATAGCAGCGAACTTCAACGTTTGTAAAGCGTTGATTTTCATCTGCTTTTATTATGATTACCTCATTGGCCGTCAAGTAATAGCTTCTCGTTTCCGTTTTTTCGCTGTTTGTTAATATCTGAATTTCATATTCTGAACTCATAAGTGCACGTACATAAATTTCTTCCTCATTCCACCAAACTTTAGCACAGCTTTTTGGTTCACTAATGATCTTGTTATAGCTTATTATTTGAGCGACAATTATTCCTCCTATAACAAGCCCTTCCCATAAAACCAATCCTAATTTCAGCAATATAGATGCTATATCCAATTCTCTTATGGGTTTACTTGCATCAATGTCTTTCCGTGTTTTTTTCTTCATGATTCATTTCCTCCAATAATATTGAGCCAAAGCCCTTGTAACACATATTATATTATATCATATTATGTAGACAAATGCAAGTATTATTTGCATTTCAACAGTTGTAGTATTGTCAAGTTAATGTAGGGCATTTTTTTCTTTTTTATAATTAATAATCCCAACATATTTCTGTTGGAGTTCTTTCTTATTTTGTTTTCTTTTTTGTTGTTTTTCTGGTTCTGGTTGTTTTTGTAGTGCTTGTTTTTTTCCTTCTTGTTGGCTTTTTCTTTTCTTCTTCTCCTGGTTTGTTCCATGAGATATAGTCACATGTTGCTGGATTGTTTTCACATATGTAGTAGTTTTTGTTTCTTTTTGTTTTTCTTACTTGTATTTTGCCACCACATTTTGGACATGGATCGTCTATTGTTACTACTATTGGTTTTGCGTTTTTGCATTCTGGGTATCCTGGACATGCAAGGAATTTTCCGTATTTTCCGTATTTTATAACCATCATTCTTCCACATTTATCACATGGAACATCTGATACTTCATATTCTAATTTAACATGTTCTAGTTCTTCTTCTACCTTTTCTACAACTTTTTTGAATGGTCCATAAAATTCTCTAATTACTTTTTTCCATTCTTCTTTTCCTTCTGCTATTTCATCAAATTTGCTTTCCATATCTGCTGTAAATTTTATTTCTAATACTTCTGGGAAGTTTTCTACTAATAGTTTGTTTACTACTTTTCCAAGTTCTGTTGGTTGTAGTTGTTTTTGTGATTTTTCTATGTATCTTCTTGCGAGTATTGTTGTAATTGTTGGAGAATATGTACTTGGTCTACCAATTCCAAGTTCTTCTAATGTTTTTACAAGGCTTGCTTCTGTGAATCTTGGTGGTGGTTCTGTAAAGCTTTGTTTTGTTTCTATTTCTTCTTTTTTTAGTTCTTGTCCTTCAACTAGTTCTGGTATTTTTTCAAATTCTTCTTTCTCTTCAATATCTGCTGTTTCTACATATAATGTTATAAATCCTTTGAATTTTAAGCTTTGACCATTTGCTCTAAAGTTATAGTTATCTGCTAAAATTTTTACAGCTAATGTATCATAAACTGCTGCTGACATTTGGCTTGCTATAAATCTGTTATATACTAGTTTATATAACTTATATTGATCAGCTGTTAAACTATCTTTTATTTTTTCTGGATTTAGTTCAACATATGTTGGTCTTATAGCTTCGTGAGCATCTTGTGCTTCTGCTTTTGTTTTATAATATCTATTTTCATAATAGCTTGCACCATATTCAGATTCTATATATTTTTTTGCTGCTGCACGTGCTTCTTCAGAAATTCTTGTTGAGTCTGTTCTCATGTATGTTATTAAACCTACTGTTCCTTTTTCAGGAATTTTAACACCCTCATACAGTCCTTGTGCAACAGACATTGTTTTTTTAATTGCAAATCCTAATTTTCTTGATGCTTCTTGTTGCATTGTACTTGTTGTAAATGGTGGTGCTGGAGTTCTTTTCTTTTCTCCTTTTTTTACTTCTTCAACTGTGTATTTTGCATTTTCTATGTCTTTTACAATATTTTTAACTTCGTCTTCTGAATGTATATCAATCTTTTTATTATCTTTTCCATAAAATTTTGCTTGGAAGCTTTTCTTGCTGTTCTTATCTTGTAATTTTGCATAAATGTTCCAATATTCTT
Source organism: Clostridia bacterium (assembly GCA_045628105.1). Taxonomy (GTDB): domain Bacteria; phylum Bacillota; class Clostridia; order TANB77; family CAG-508; genus UMGS1781. The sequence goes on from JAZQOX010000044.1 coordinate 5,933, forward strand.
CTGGTTTGAAATTTTCTATTTCTTCTTCTCTTTCTACTATTAATCTAACTGCAACAGATTGAACTCTTCCTGCAGATAAACCTTTTTGTACTTTTTTCCAAAGCACTGGGCTCATTTTATATCCAACAATTCTGTCTAAAACTCTTCTTGCTTGCTGTGCATCTGTTAAATCCATATCAATTTTTCTAGGTTCTTTAATTGCTTTTTGAACTGCATCTTTTGTAATTTCGTTAAATGTTACTCTGCATATTTCATTTGGATCTATTCCTAAAATATTTGCCAAATGCCATGCAATTGCTTCTCCCTCACGGTCAGGGTCAGTTGCAAGATACACTTTTTTTGCATCTTTTGCATCTTTTTTCAAAGATTTTATTAAATCTCCCTTTCCTCTAATGTTTATATAATCTGGTTCTAGTGTTTTTTCATCTATACCTAATTTAGATTTTGGTAAATCTCTAATGTGTCCCATTGATGCTACAACTTTAGTATTTCCACCTAAAAATTTTTTTATTGTGTTCGCCTTGGCAGGTGATTCCACTATTATTAATTTATCTGTCATTTTTACCTCTCTCTTGGAATAGTTTTATTCCATTTTCATTTCAGCTTTTCCTTTTGTTTTTTATTTATGTCTACGTAGTATCCATCCATTTTTAGCTTCTACTGGAATATGTAGTTTTACAGATTGACCTTCTTTGCCTGGATTTACAAATTCAATTTCTTCATCAGTTTCTGCATCATAAAGTTTTTCAATTTTGAATCCATATGGTTCTATTTTTCCTGGTATGATTAATTCTAGTTCATCTCCAATTTGTAATCTGTTCTTTATTTCTATTATACTCTTTTCTTTTTCATATTCCTTCACTTTTCCGCCAAATTCATAATTTGGATTATATTGTTTACCTTCATATTCTTGAAAATCTTTATTATTTTTATCATTAAAATAGAATGTTGTCAACCCTCTTGTTTTTGTTTTTTCTAATTCTTTTAAATATTTTGTGTAGTCGTAATGTTCTGGATCTGCCATATAATCATCAATTGCGGCTCTATATGTATTAATAATTGTTGCTAAATAATATTCTGTTTTTAATCTTCCTTCTATTTTTAAACTATCTATATTCATGTTTATAATTTCTGGTAATTCTTTTATTAAACACATATCTTTTGAAGATAAGATATATGTTCCGTTTTCGTCTTGTTCAACTGGCATCATGTTTCCAGGATTATTTTTTTCCTCTAAATATATGTTATATGCCCATCTACAACTTTGTGCACAATCTCCTAAGTTTGCTCCTCTTCCCGCTAAAAAGTCACTTAAATGGCATCTTCCAGAATATGCATAGCAAATAGCTCCATGAATAAACATTTCTACTTCTAAATCTTCTGGTCTATTTTTTGTTATTTCGTTTATTTCTTCTTTGCTTAATTCACGTGCAAGTATTATTCTTTTTGCCCCGTTATTATACCAAAATTTACCTGTATGATAGCTTACTGTATTTGCTTGTGTACTAATATGTATCGGTAAATTTGGTGCAATTTCTTTTACCATTTCTACAATTCCACCGTCTGAAACAATTACTGCGTCAGCTTTTATTCTATCTAGCATTTCTACTTGTGCCTTTACATCGTCATACATATAGTCTCTTGCATATATATTTAATGGCACATGTACTTTTTTATTTATACTATGTGCATATTCAATTATTCTTGCTAATTCGTTATCATCTATTTCTACTCTTGATCTTAGTGATAATTTTGATGTTCCGCAATAAATTGCATCTGCTCCATACTCAAAAGCTACTTTTGCTTTTTCAAAAGATCCTGCTGGAGCTAAAAGTTCTGGTTTTTTCATTTATTTTGTATCTCCTTCTCTTTTATTGAGCTCATATTAATGAATGGATACAATTCTTTTATTGTTTCATTCATGTCTAATATCCTAATTTTATGGTTCTCATCTACCTTATACATTATTGGTAAATTGTGCTCATTAAATTCTCCATCTTCAAACATTTTTTGTATATCTTCTTTTGATTGATTTTTATATTCTATATGTGTAGCATTTCCAGATGTACTGTTTTCTTTTACGGCAAATGTTTTAAATTGAATTTCTACTAATGGAATGTTTGTCCCATTTGCTTCTTGTAGTGTCATTGATTTGTGAACCGCTTTATATCCATTTGTTTTATCATGTTTTTTTTCTTTGGTACACATAAAGTTCTCATCCAATTTTTTAATTATTTTTTTTAATGCATTTTCATTTCCAGCAAGAATTTCTATACCAAAAACGTCATCTAATGCTTTCATTTCATCATTTCTTAAAGCTGATTCAGCTGATTTTATTCTTGCATTAATTTTAACATTGTTTGTTAATTCACCCTCTTCTTGTAATTGAGTAATATATTTATCAATTAATTGAATCATGTAAATAAATCCCTGTTTTTGCATTGTTGTATAATCACTATATAATGAATACCTCTCCATTTTATTGGGTTCAGATACCTTTATACTATCTTTAAAACTCATTTTATTTCCTCCTACTTATTGCTAGTCCATCTCCCACTTCTAGAATTTCAGTTGTTAAATTTTCGTTTTCTTGTAGAGACTTTAAAAATTCTCTAAGTCCTCTTACTGCAGTTCTTTGCTTGTGTTTGTTATAATCACTCATAACATACCCTTTGTATAAAACATTATCTGCTACTATTATACCATTTTTTCCAAGCATTCGTAAAGTTTCAGCAAGAAAAATTGGATATTTACCTTTTGCTGCATCTATAAATGCTACATCATATGGTCCTGTAAGTGTTGGTAATATTTCTAATGCATCTCCTTCATATAGGTGTATTTTTTGTTCTAATTTTAAGTCAGCTATATTTTGTTTTGCTTCTTTTATTCTTTCTTCATCTCTTTCTATTGTGTCTATGTATCCATCTTCTGATAAATATTTTGAAAAACGAATTGCTGAATAACCTACTGCTGTTCCAATTTCTAATATTCTTTTTGGTTTTGCTTCTTCTAATATTTTGCTTACAACTTCTAGTGTGTCGTCCATTATAATTGGAATGTGATCTTCTAAAGCTTTTTGTTTTATTTCTTCTATACTGTTCATTTTGATTCCTTTCTGTGTTTTACAAGGGCGGACACGGCGGTCCGCCCCTACACGTCCATTATTCATTATTAATTTTGGAAAAAGGTACGTGTCCCCAAATTCCACCCCAAGTTCAAATATAAATAAATGCAGAAAAATCATTTCTGCATTTTTTATGTTCTATTCTGATTTTTTAGCTCTTGCAGCTAATCTTTCTCTAGTCTTTGTATCCAAAATTTTCTTTCTTAATCTAATATTTTTTGGTGTTACTTCTACAAGTTCGTCTTCTTCTATAAATTCTATTGCTTTTTCTAGTGACATTTGTAGTGGTGGTACTAATCTTAATGCATCATCTGATCCTGAAGCTCTTGTGTTTGTTAAGTGTTTTTCTTTACAAACATTTATTGAAATATCTTCGTTTCTTGCATTTAGTCCAACTATCATTCCTTCATATACTTCAACACCTGCTCCAATAAATAGTTCTCCTCTTTCTTGTGCATTGTATAAACCGTATGTTACTGATGTGCCTGGTTCAAATGCAACTAAAACACCTCTTGTACGTGATTGTACTTCACCTTTGAATGGTTCATATGAATCAAAAATGCTGTTCATTGTTCCTGTTCCTTTAGTATCTGTTAAGAATTCTGTTCTATATCCAATTATTCCTCTTGCTGGTATTTTGAATTCAATTTTTGTATGTCCTAATTCTGCTGGTTCCATGTTAACCATTTCAGCTTTTCTTCTACCTAATTTTTCTATAACTGTTCCTATAGATTCATCTGGTACATTTACAACTAATCTTTCCATTGGTTCACATTTAACGCCATTAATTTCTTTAATAATAACCTTTGGTCTAGATACTAATAGTTCAAATCCTTCTCTTCTCATTGTTTCTATTAAAACTGATAAATGTAATTCTCCACGTCCGCATACTTCAAAACTATCTGCTGTTTCTGTTTCACGTACTCTTAAGCTAACATTTCTTTCAAGTTCTTTGAATAATCTATCTCTAATGTGTCTTGATGTTACAAATTCTCCTTCTTGTCCTGCTAAAGGTCCATTGTTTACTGAGAATGTCATTGATACTGTAGGTTCATCTATATCTACAAATGGAATTTTTTCTGGGTTAGAAATATCACAAATTGTATCTCCTATATTAATATCAGCAATACCTGATATTTCAACGATTTCTCCTGCTGTAGCTTCTTCAACTTCAACTTTCTTTAATCCCTTATATGTAAATAATTTTGCAACTTTTCCCTGAACATTTTTATCATTTTTGCAAACTACAACTGGCATTCCATTTTTTATTGTTCCTCTTTCAATTCTTCCTATTGCAAGTCTTCCTAAATAATCATCATAGTCAATATTTGATACAAGCATTTGTGCTGTTCCATCAATTTCGCATTTTGGAGCACTAATTGTGTTTATAATTGTTTCAAATATACAATTAACATTATCTGATTCTTCATTTAAGTCCATTTTTGCAATTCCGTTTTTTGCTGATGCATAAATAACTGGGAAGTCTAATTGATCGTCGTTTGCATTTAATTCTATAAATAATTCTAGAACTTCATCAACAACTTTAGCTGGATTTGCTCCTGGTCTATCTATTTTGTTGATAACAACTATTGGTTTTAAGTTTAATGCTAATGATTTCTTTAAAACTTCTCTTGTTTGTGGCATTGCACCTTCAAATGCATCTACTAAAAGTAGAACACCATCAACCATTTTTAGAACTCTCTCTACTTCTCCACCAAAATCAGCATGGCCTGGAGTATCAACTATATTAATTTTTACATCGTTATACATTACTGATGTATTTTTTGCAAGGATTGTAATTCCTCTTTCTTTTTCCAAATCTCCTGAGTCCATTACTCTTTCAGAAACTTGTTCATTTGTTCTAAATGTTCCACTTTGTCTTAATAAGCTATCTACTAATGTTGTTTTTCCATGGTCAACGTGAGCTATTATTGCTACATTTCTTATTTTTTCGTTATTCATTGTTATATCTCCTTTTTTTGGACATCCATCCATTGTTTATATTTTAAATTTTGGAAAAAGGTGCCTGTCCCCGATTTCCGGTCCCAAATTTTCGTTTTGGTGCACGGGCAAAATCTTTATCTCGCCCCTACACCAAAGATAAGGCAGGTGTTGTCCTGCCTTATTTGATTTATTGATTTACTATTTTATTTGTTTTGCTACTTCTTCTGCAAAATTTTCTTCTCTTTTTTGTAGTCCTTCTCCTTTTTCAAATCTAACAAATCTTACTATTTCGGCATTGTTTTGATTTAGTAACTCTTGTACTGTTATATCTGGATTTTTTACAAAAGCTTGGTCTACTAAACAAATTTCAGAATAGAATTTTCCAATTCTTCCTTTAACCATTTTTTCTGCTATTTCAGCTGGTTTTCCTTCATTCATAGCTTGTGCTTTTAAAATTTCCATTTCATGGTTTACAACATCTTGTGGAACTTCTTCTCTATTTAAGTAATCTGGTCTTGCTGCAGCTGCTTGCATACAAACATCTTTTGCAACTTCAGATGTTCCATTAGCAAATTCAACCATAACACCAATTTTTCCATCTCCATGTGTATATGTTTCAACTAAACCTTGAGATTCAAATCTAGCAAATCTTCTTATTGTCATGTTTTCTCCAATTGTTGCTATTTTATCTGTTAAAATATCTTTTACTGTTTTGCTACTATCTTTTAAAGAAGATTGTCCTAATAATTCTTCTACATCTGCTGGATTTTTTGCAGCAATATGTTCTGCTGTTTCTTTAACAAATGTTCTGAATTCTTCGTTTTTTGCAACGAAGTCTGTTTCTGCATTAACTTCTAGTACAACTCCTAATTTTTTATCATCTGATAAATAGCAATATACTAAACCTTCAGCAGCAATTCTATCTGATTTTTTAGCTGCTTTTGTTATTCCTCTTTCTCTTAATAACTCAGCTGCTTTTTCCATATCTCCATCAGTTTCTGTTAAAACTTTTTTACAGTCCATCATTCCTGCGCCTGTTTTTTCTCTTAATTCTTTAACTAAACTTGCAGTAATCATATATACCTCCTATGAAATTTTATTATAATTTAAATTAGGGCGGGCACAGGGCCCACCCCGACACCATTTATGTTCGAAATATATTATTCTTCGCTTTCAGCTACTACTTCTTCCATACTTGGTTCTTCTGTTGTAGCTTCTTGAGCTTCAGAAGATGTTTCTAAGATTTCTCCTTGTCTTCCTTCAATAATTGCGTTTGCCATAACGTCTGTAATTAATTTAACAGCACGGATAGCATCGTCATTTCCAGGAATTGGGTAATCTAAATCAACTGGGCTGCAGTTTGTATCAACTAATCCTACAACTGGAATTCCTAATTTTTTAGCTTCTAATATAGCTATTCTTTCATTTTTTGGATCTACTACGAAAATTGCTCCTGGTAGACTTGTCATTTCTTTAACTCCACCTAAGTTCTTTTCTAATTTTTCCATTTCATTTTTTAATGCAGCTACTTCTTTTTTAGGTAGAACTTCAAATGTTCCATCTTCTTGCATAGCTTCTAATTTTTTAAGTCTTTCAACTCTTGTTCTCATTGTTCTAAAGTTTGTTAGCATTCCTCCTAACCATCTTTGGTCAACATAGAACATACCGCTTTTTTCAGCAGCTTCTTTAACACATTCTTGTGCTTGTTTTTTTGTTCCTATAAATAGAACGTCTTTTCCAGCTTCTGCTACTTCTTTAACGAATGCATAAGCTTCATCAATTTTTTTAGATGTCTTTTGTAAATCGATAATATGGATACCGTTTCTAGCTTGATAAATGTATTCAGCCATTTTAGGGTCCCATCTTTTTGTTTGGTGTCCAAAATGTACACCTGCTTCAAGTAATTGTTTCATTGCAACTACTGCCATTTTTCATTCCTCCTTGTTATTTTCCTCCGCAAAATCTCTTTGCATTTAAGAACACTTAAACGTTTAGCTTAAGCACAATCTTAAACTAAATTCTGCGTGCGTATTTTTCAACTTGTAAATTATACCAAAAAATGCAAGTAAAGTCAATACTTTGCTTGCATTTTTATAATAATTGCTCCAATATTTTGTCAATATTGGGAAAAATTATTTTTTTCATTCCATGATTGTATAAATTTAATACTTTAGTTGCCTTATCAATTATTTCTTTCTCTAATTTATTTGATAGCTTGATGGCAACTTTATTTTTCAAATAAACGCTATCAATGTATTCTTCTGTTACTGGAAACATATTTTGTATTAAAAATGCGCTTTACGTATTAGCTACATTTCCAAAAACTAGTGTATCAATTGAAGGCTTTTTGCCTAATTTTATCTGCTTTTGAATTTTATTATCGTAAATCTTTTGATATTTATCCACTTTTGTACTGACTGGCACAAACCATATAATTTTTTCATTATCTTTACTTTTAAAACAATAATAACATGGTCTTTTAATTCCATTTTCTTTATTTTGCATTAGTTCTTTATCATTTACTACTTCAAAGAAGGAATCTTTTATAAAATTAAAACATCCTACATTTATTTTCATATTTTTTTCTCCTAAAAAAACATAGAGGCTTCCCATTTCTGGTTAGCCCCCTAAAATTTATTCACTCTCTCATTTGTAACTCGCCAAAGAGGCGGCGACAAACACATTTATTCACTCTCTCATTTATAACTCGCCAAAGAGGTAGCGACAAAAACATTTATTAAAAACAAAAATGTTCTTAATTATTATATTCATAATACCATAAAATATGTCAATTCGTCAATACTTTGCTTGCATTTTTATAAATATTAGATTCTATTTTTCTAATCTTCTATCATTTTTTCTACAATTTGAATTGCATTTGAAGCTGCACCTTTTCTTATGTTATCTGCAACAACCCAAATGTTAATTCCATTTTCTACACTTTCATCTCTTCTAATTCTTCCAACATAAACTTCATCATGTCCTGATGCATTTGTTGCTAATGGATATAAATTACTTGCTGGATCATCTTGAAGAATAATTCCTGGACTATGTTTTAAAGTTTCTTTTACATCATTTATATCAAAGCTATTTTCAAACTCTATATTTATAGATTCACTATGTGAATTTATAACAGGAACTCTTACTGTTGTTGCTGTTACTCTTAAATCATCTTTATGTAAAATTTTTCTTGTTTCATTAATCATTTTCATTTCTTCTTTTGTGTATCCGTTCTCTGTAAAAACATCTATCTGTGGTAAGCAATTGTTAGCAATGCTGTGTGGAAACTTCTTTGGTGCTAGTCCCTTACTTGTATTTTCCAAATCCTCAACGCCTTTTTTACCAGCCCCAGATACAGCTTGATATGTTGAATAAACAACTCTTTTTATTTTATACTTTTCATCTAATGGTTTTAATGCAACAACTGCTTGAATTGTTGAACAGTTTGGATTTGCAATTATTCCTTTATTCCACTCTATATCCTCTGGATTTACCTCTGGAACCACAAGTGGAACATCTTTTTCCATTCTAAAAGCACTACTGTTATCTACAACTATACATCCTTTAGATGCTGCAATTGGTGCAAACTTTTTAGAAACATCTCCACCCGCAGAAAACACTGCAAAATCAAAGCCCTCATCAAAAGAATTCTCTGTTAACTTTCTAACTTTATAATCTTTTCCAAATAAAGTAACAATTGTACCCTCAGATTTTTCAGAAGCAAAAAAAGCATATTCAGAAATAGGTAATTTTTTTTCTTCTAACACCTTAATTGCCGTTCTTCCAACTAATCCAGTTGCTCCAACTATTGCTAATTTATATTCTTTCATAAACATTACCCCTTATATTTTTTCTATATTATATTCTTAATAATAAATAATGTCAATGGGGCATTGTTCCAATTGGGGACTGTCCCTAATTGGAACATATTTGTTTTACCATTGTTTCGCCGAAGACGGCGTAGCCTTGTTGTGGATTGTTTACTAGGACGTGTGTTATTGCTCCGTATGAATTTTCCGTTTTGTATTATTGGTGCTCCACTCATTCCTTGTATTATTCCTCCTGTTTGTGCTATTAAGTTTTCATCTTTTATTTCTATTAGCATGCTTTTGTTGTCTTGTGTGTTGTTTTTGTATATTTTTTTTATTTCTACTTTGTATTCTTTTCTTATTCCATCTTCTAGTGCCAGTAGTATTGTTGCTTCTCCTGTTTTTATTTCGTCTTTTAATGCAACTTCCATACTGTTTTCTTCATCTATTGAAAGTGGATTTAGTATTGATAGTTTTCCATAAATTCCAAAGTTTGTGTTTGAATATACATTTCCTATTATGTTTGTATTCATTATGCCTCTTATTTCTCCGGGATTTCCTTTTTCTCCTTTTTTTATTTTTGTGATTGATGCTGTATATAGTTCTCCTTTTTCTATACTAATTAGGCTATCTGTATCTCTATCTACTATGCCATGTCCTAATGTGGCTATTTTACCAGATGTTGGTTCGTAAAATGTTGCTGTTCCAATGCCCACTGCTCCATCTCTTACCCATAATCCAATTTTATATAAATTATCCTTTGTTTTTACTGGAGTGATAGTTGCAACATGTTCGGTTCCATCTCTTAAGTATGTTATCTCTATATTTTCTCCATCTGATTTATTTACACATTCTATTAGTTTTTCTGTTGTTGTTACCTCAACATTATCTACTGTTTTTATTAAATCTCCTTCTTTTATTCCTGTATTTTCAAAAGGTTTTTTTCCATCAACTTCTGTCATTCCGAATAACTAGAACTCCATTTGCATAAAGCTTAATTCCAACAGTATTGCCTAATGGAATAACCCTTACTTTGCTTATGGTGCTAACATCAACTTTTTTTACATTAAATAGATTAAATAAACTTAAAGTTATTGTTTTATCTTCAATTCTATTGCTTGAACTTGAAGTTTCAAGAACTTCTTCCTTTTCCTCTTTTAATGTAATTCCAAACATTTGCCCTAAATTAAGGTCTTCGTTTTCAAAAAGAACTACTTTATTGGGTATGCTTGTAATGTTTGTTGTATATGCAAGTGTGATGCATAAAAATATTAATATAATAGATATTTTCTTTATATAATTCAAAATATGGTCACCCTAAAATTTAGGATAACCATATTTTTGAAAATTATTAGTTTTAATTATATTCAATAGTTATTGTTCCACCATCTAATTCAAATATATCACTTATTAAATCACCGTCTATTAAATATTTAGCAATTTTCCAAATTTCAACTACCGATTTGCCATTATCTTTAGTTATAATTAGATCAACATTTTCTATCGTCCAACTTGTGTCAGCCCATTCAATTTTCAATTTAAAATTAAGGTTCTCTACAGGTATTGCACCGTCGCCAGATAGTGACACATTACCTTGTGAAGAATTTTCTGTAGCAATTGTATTTAAAATCGTATAAAGTGACTCTCCTTCTCCTTCTCCTTCTTGAGTTAATCCTGAACTATAAAATTTTCCCATACCGCCTGCATACGCAACCATATCTTGCAATAACGCTTTACAATTCGATTCATCTGTGTCTTTTTTTACTGTTTTATAATACACCGTATATAATTTTGCGTTGTCTAAATGACCGGTTCTATTTAGGTTGTAAATTTTATATGGAGAAGATATAATAAATTTACCTCCAAGAAATTGGGTAATCAAATTTTTTCGAATTTCCTGAGACTCATTATTTGAACGATTTTGATATGGAAAAAAATCTGCATCTGGTATAGAACCTTGATGCACATCCGGCTTGTTTCCGTCTTTGTCTACTATAAAATATGCATCATAACGTCTGCCATTAATGCTATAATATTCATTTTTTTTTCCTCTTTTATTTGGGAATGGAATTATAGTTATATCATCGACATTTTTTTCTACTGATATTCCGTCTTTGTTAACATGAAAAATATCATATTTTCCTTCAGCGTTCTCTTGAATGATACATGATCCATTATTTTGGTCATATATTGTATTAGCATTTCTATATAGGTCTGTAGGCAATCCATCTGACATAAATACGATAACACTATTTTTAGAATTTACTTTTTTATATGCCGTGTCTAAAGCATTTAGATAATATGTTCCAGATTCCTTTAATTCAGCAATGTTATTATCGTAAAACTCATTAACTGTTCCACTATTTTTGTTTTTCCATGTAAACTCTCCTATTATTGTCTTATCCCAAAATATAAATGTAATATCATATGTAGGACCCTCAGTCAATCCGTTTAACCAAGTATCCATATCATCAATAGCCCATTTATAAGCTTCTTTTTCTTCACCATTATTAGTTATTTTTGTTTTATTGTTCATGGAAGATGACATATCTATTGCTACTATCATTTGAGGAAGTTCTGCAACTTTTGTACTGTTAACCTTTATCTCCCCATATGGGTTTAGTTTTTCTTTTTGTTCGTATCTTTCTCTTGCTAGGGCTTCGTTATATGTTATGTCTTGTCTTTTGTAGTTATCTGAATTACCTGTTGTTTTTTGATAACTTCCCTTATTTACTGCACAGTAATAGCATGCTGTTACTGTTTTGTTTTCTTCATTAGTGTTATTAATATGTTGGTAATACTTATACTGATTGTTGTTATATGATTTTTGTAAAAATTCTACACTTCTGTATCCTGTGTAACTAATATTTCCACATTCTTTACAATATGCTCTATGGAATGTTCCCTCTCCTGAAAAGAATATTTCTGTTGGGTCTACAAATGCTCTGTTTTTTGTACTTGTAGCTACTGCATAGTTATTGTACATTTTTAAGCCTACTGGAACCCCTTGGAAGAATGTTATCATAGATACATTACTTAATGCTTGATCCCAATCTGCTTCTTTTATTACTGGTATTCTATAGCCTGCTCCATCACTTGCTTCGCTGGTGTTTCTACTATAATTTGAAATAGCTTCATTTAAACTATCTTGTATACTATTTTTTATTACTTCTTTTTTATGTTGTACAAATGGTGAATTTACATCATCTGGATTATTGTTTTGGCCTATTTTAAATGGATTTTTAACTTCTTCGTCCCTTATTGTTATGTTCTCACAATTTCCTAGATTTTCATTTACCCAGTTTGTAAATGCATAGCCTTCTACATAGTAACTAATATCTGAAAAGTCTATATCTATTGAATAACTATTTAATCCTAGGTTTTGTATTTCATTGTCGCTTAATTTCTGTAGTTTATCGCCTTTTTCGTTTGTTTCAAGTCCTATATACCAGTTTCCCTGTTGTGTTCCATTTAAAACTTGATATACTTTTTTAAATTCTGTAGTTTTACCATCTCCATAAAGAACTGACATTGATTTATATCTACAGTCACTTGTTCCAAATCCTGCATTATTATTAAGATACTCTCTTTCCAAATCATTAAGTGTAAAAAAGTTATTTTGCTCACTATCATAATATTTTTTTTCATCATTTATATCATAAATATATTTAAATGTGTCATATGTATATTCACCATTTTCATTCTTATATAAAATTTGTTCAGTTAAAGTTTCTGGTTTTATTGAAATAGTTGGATTAAGTTGTGTATTTACTGTTCCAATTCCCTGTTTAATCCCATTATCACCGATTCTTGGTAATACATTACCACTCTCTTCTGTTATATATATTAGTCTTCCAAATTTTTCTACATATTTATCTTCAGTTGTTTTACCATATACATATAGTTTGTTATCTAGAGTATAATTTATTATAAAATTATTATAACGTTCTGAATATGCTGTTTTATTTTGCAATGTATTTTCATATTCAGTTGATGAATCTTCAATTGTAACACTATCATTTTCTGTTACTGTTACTGTTGTTTTTGGATTCTGTGAATATATATAGTATCCATCATAACCTGTAAATACTATTGCTGGTACATAATTTTGTATGTATTCTTTTGCTGTTCCAGATACATTTAGCTTATTTCCTAAACTTGCTAGGAATGTATTTATTGAATTTTGTACATCTGTTCTTGTAATATTAACATTTTTTTGATTATAGTATTTCCAGTCTATTGTATTTACCTCAAATGCGTCTATTCCTTCTTTTGTTGCTTCTTTTAATTTTGTATCGTATTCTATTTGCATCTGCAAAGTTTCCTGTTGTAAATGTAAATAGTATGAAAAGATTGCAATGATTGGTATAATTACTGCTAAAAATACAATTGTAAGATTTTGAATTTTCATGTTTTGCTCCTCCGTTTAATATACTGCATTATTAATTTAAATGTTTTTCTATTGTTAAATTTCACCTAGTGTGTAGCTTCAGTCAAATCTGTTAACACATTATATGTTCCATTTTCGTTTATTACTACCGCTGATTTTGTTACGCCTAGTGTGTGTGTATTTCTGCCTACAAAGTTATACATAAAGTTTCTTAATTGTGTTCCTAATGTGTAGTTCATATTTGTTACTGATACTTTTATGTAGTCATCTTTTTTTAGGTTATAGTCTTCTCCTTTAAATATTTTATCTAATATTGTATTTGTGTATACTGTATAGTATTTGTTGTTGTTATCTGAGGTTGTTACTCTTTCTAGGTTATCATCTAATATTTGTACTTCTATTTGTACATCAAATGAGTTTCCTGTTGAGTTTAATTCTGTTAGCATTTTGTTGTAGTCAAATTCTGTTATTTTTCCTTGCATTATTACTGTATCTACAAAGTCTGATACTGCTACTTCTATTGCTGTTTGTGCTACTTCATCTGTTTTGCTTGCTAGTGACATTAACGGGTATACAAATAGTAATATTGCTGCTAAAAATATTCCAATTATCATCATTAATGTATCTGACATTCTATATTTCTCCTTTTATATCCTAAAATTGGGTAGAATAATATTATTCCACCCCCATCCATGTTTTTTAAAAATTTACTAGTGTAGATTCACTTGCTTCTATTGCTATTGTATCTCTTCCTGCTACACTAAATATAAAGTTTTTTAGTATTGTTCCCATTGTTACGTTTGTATTTTCTACTCTTGCTTTTATATATGATCCTTTGCTTAAGTTGTATGAACCATCTGAATTAATTTTATCTACTATTGTGCTTGTGAATTCTGAGTAATATATATTTTCTCCAATTGCATCTCCTGTATTATACTGTATTGGGTTTACGTCGAATACTCTAACCTCAAGTTCTACGTTGTATGAATTTCCTGTTGAATAAAGTTTTTGTATGAAATTTTCATAATTGTTTCTGGTTATTTTGCCTTCCTTTGCAGATGTATTAACAAAGTCTGACACAAGTGATTGTACTGCTGTTTGAGTCATGCTATCGTTTTGCTTTGCTGTTCCCATTAAAGGTACAACAAACATTATTACTACTAAAACCATTACTGTTATAACTGTTATAAATGTGTCTGACATAGTTTCCTCCTTTTGTTTATACCTCTCTATAAATTACATATGTTCTTAAATCACCTTTTTTTAAAGGTAATATTATTCCATCTTCTCCCGCACTATAGCTTCCATCTTCGGTATGTAATTCTACTGTTGTTTCATAGAATTCTTTGTTGTTATTGCTTAATAACTCTTTTATTTTTTCTTGAATATTTCCAGTTTTACTGTTAAAATCTTCTGTTCCATCTGCTTTATATATTACAACCATATATGTTTCGTTTTTGTCCTTATTATGTAATGCTGAAATTACAGTTTCTACTCCAACTTTTCTGCCATCTTTTCCATAAGTTCCATCTTGCCATTCATAGTAGTTTGTATTATCTGTATAATATAGCACTTGGTCTGCTCTTTCTTTTACTTTTCCTATTAGGAAAAATGCCATTGCCAATGCTATTACAAATGCAAAAACTGCAAATGCCATTTTTAATGCGTCTGCTGAATTTTCCAATGTATTTTCCCTCCTAATTTATTGTTTTGTTGTTCATCCCGAATATAAAACACATATTGTTTTATGTGCTTTATATTCGGGATAAGCAAAAAGCTTATCCTAAATATTATTTAATTGTTATTTTATTTACATATCCACTTGTTGAATATCCTGTTATTTCAACTGTATATGTATGTCCTATTTGAACACCGCTAACAGATGTTACACAACCTGTTGAATTATCTAAATAAACATATTTATCTGTATTTGTATTTGCTGGTGCTGTTGAAAAATTGTTACTTGCATTACTTGCTTGAATTAAAGACATTAAATTCTTAACATTTGAAGCTGTAACATTTGTTCCTTCATATTGTGTAAAGTTTGCATTAAATGATTGAACAGCCATTGTATCAGCTGAAGTTTTTGCTTGATCTTGTAAATTACCTGTTGAGTTTATTACTATAACACCTATACTAATTAATAATATAGAAACTAATATAGCTCCTGCTATAATTAATGCTTTTGAAGCGTTTTCCATAAATTTTCACCTCCCTAATTTTATATTATTTATTTTGTTTTTAAAGCTTTTGTTTATTTGGGCTTTAAAAGGTTAATGACTTATTTATTCTTCTAGTATTTCTTCAAATACCATTGTTTTTATATATCCTGTTTTTTTATGGTATTCTATGCTTGTACATTTAAATTTTATTAAGTTAAAGTTTTGTACAAACATTGTAATATCGTTATTATATATTTCTTCCATTGGATATGTTAATGATGTTTCCATCATTTTTATTTCTATTTTTTTGCTGTTTTCTTCGTTTTCTATGTAATAGTCTTTTTCATCTTTTGCAATACCGTTTTTTTCGTTTTCGTTTATTGCTTTGTTTATTATTGTTGTTAATTCTGTTCCATATATTTCTTTGTTTAAGTATTTTTCATACTCAAAATTTGCTTTTTTTATAATA
>JAZQOX010000045.1:0-9157 GCA_045628105.1 Clostridia bacterium
AAATATTATTAAATATGTTAATAGGAAAAAGCTCAAAACTATATAAAGAGTTATATGAAGAAGAACTAATAACCTCAGAACCATACCTAGAATATGAATTCTCAAAAGAATATGCACACATTGCAATAACAGGACAATCAAAAAATCCAAAAGAAGTTCTAAAAAGATTTCAAGCTGAAATAGAAGAAATGAAGAAAAATGAGATAGATAATAATCACTTCCAGAGAATTAAAAAAATGATTTATGGAAATTATGTAAAAGAATATGATGATGTTGCAGAGATTGGAAGAATGTTTATTGCAGACTACATGAAAGGAATTAACAGCTTTGAATATCTAGAAAATTACTCACAAGTAACACCAGAGTATGCAAAGCAAATTTTAAATGAAATATTTAATGAAGATAAAACTGTGATTTCAATTGTAGAAGGAAAATAAAAAAAGTAAGGGTTGCTGTTATTAGGCAACCCTTGACTTTTATATTTTTTTAAAATATAATAGCGACAGATAATTTAAGGGAGGTAATTTTATGCCATTAGTAACGACTAAAGAAATGTTTGAAAAATCAATGAAAGAAGGTTTCGCAATAGGAGCTTTCAATGTAAATAATATGGAAATAATACAAGGGGTTGTTGACGCAGCACAAGAAAATAATTCACCGGTTATATTACAAGTTTCATCAAGTGCTATTAAGTATGCAAGAATGCCATATTTAATAAAAATGGTTGAAGCTGCAACAGAAACAACCAATATTCCAATTGCTTTGCATTTAGACCATGGACCAGATTTTGAAACATGCAAGGAATGCATTGATGCAGGATTTACATCAGTAATGATAGATGGATCTAAATATAGCTTTGAAGAAAATGTTGAATTAACAAAAAAAGTTGTAGAATATGCACACTCAAAAGGTGTAGTTGTAGAAGCTGAACTAGGGAAACTAGCTGGAATTGAGGACGATGTTAATGTAGAAGCAAATGATGCGATGTATACAGATCCAGAACAAGCTAGAGAATTTGTAGAAAGAACGGGATGTGATTCATTAGCAATAGCTATTGGAACAAGCCATGGAGCATACAAATTTAAAGGAGAAGCAAAATTAAGATTTGATATATTGGCAAAAGTTAAAGAGCTTATACCAAATACACCAATAGTATTACATGGTGCATCAACAGTAATACCAGAATTAGTAGAAATGTGCAATAACTTTGGTGGTGAAATACCAGGAGCAAAAGGTGTTCCAAATGAAATACTAAAACAAGCTGGAGAAAATGGTGTATCAAAAATAAATGTTGATACAGACTTAAGATTAGCAATGACTGCAAATATAAGAAAAGTATTTGGAGAAAAACCATCAGAATTTGATCCAAGAAAATATTTAGGAGCTGGAAGAGATGCAGTAAAAGAAACTGTAAGCTTTAAAATAGCAAACGTTTTTGGCTCAAAAAATAAAGCATAGACCAATTAATAAAGAGGTACAAAATGCGAAAAGAAATAAAATATGAAATAACGTATCAAGAATACCAATATATAAAGCATGTACTGGATATGAGTATGAAAAAGGATATACATGGAGATAATGATGGAGAATATACAATAAGGTCAATGTATTTTGATAACCATCTGCATGAAATAGAAAATGATAAAGAAGAAGATATAAATTCAGTAAAAAAATACAGAATAAGAATGTATAACAATGATGCTAGCACATTATTGTTAGAACGAAAAAGTAACGAAAATGGTTATATGGAAAAAATACAACAAAAAATTGAAAAGGCCGATGTGGAAAATATTCTGAATGGAAATTACATGAAGCTAATGGAAAACAAAGAAACTCTAAAAACAGAATTGTATTTAAGAATACTTTTAAAACAGTTTAGACCAGTTATTGTAATTGAATATACAAGAAGAGCATATAGAGATGATATTTCAAAGGCAAGTGTAACAATAGATAGAGAGATAAAGTCAACAAATGATTGTACTAAATTTTTTGAAGAAATAAATAGAGAAGATTCAAAAAAATATATACTAGAAGTTAAATATGAAAGTTATATACCAGAATACATAAAAAACATAATTGCAAACATAGAAAATAAAAAAATAACTAGAGCAAAATTTATAACACAAATTAAAAAATATAATTATAAGGAGTAAATATTATGAGTTTTAATGACATATTTAAAAAGAATTTTTTAGAACAATTTCACTCAAATTTAACTATTGATATGACAACTGCATTGCTTGTATCAATTGTTGTTGGAGCTTACATATTTTATTTTTACAAGAAAACATATAAAGGAGTAATGTTTTCAAAAATGTTTGCTGTAGCATTAACAGGGATGACAGTTATAACAACATTTATAATTTTAGCAGTAACATCAAATGTTGTATTATCACTTGGAATGGTAGGAGCATTATCAATAGTCAGATTTAGAAGCTCAATAAAAGAACCAGTAGATATAGTATATATTTTCTGGGCAATATCAGAAGGAATAGTAATAGGATCAAAACAATATTTATTAGCTTTAATAGGAACAATATGCATAAGCGTTGCAATGGCAGTATTTGGAACATATAAAGAAAAACTAGCACGATATATGTTGGTAGTAAGACACAGTGGAGATGAAAATAAAATATTAGATCAGGTTAAATTAAACAGCAGAAAATATGAAGTGAAATCAAATACGCTATACAAAAATAATGAACAGGAATTAATAATAGAAGTTTTACTAGATAATAAAGAAAATAAACTTATAGAAAATTTAAAGAGTTTTGACAATATAAATATGGCATCGCTTGTAAAATACAATGGAGAGTATATAGTTGAATAAAAGAAAAGCCTATACTTTTTTAGAATTAAAGTATAGGTTTTTCTTTATAATATTAAAATTGGCTTATTCATGTTCGGCCATTTGCTTTCTCATTCTTATTTCAGCATCACGCTTTGCTATATCT
The DNA here is from genome assembly GCA_045628105.1 of Clostridia bacterium. Lineage (GTDB taxonomy): Bacteria > Bacillota > Clostridia > TANB77 > CAG-508 > UMGS1781. Next base: position 2,955 of record JAZQOX010000045.1, read on the forward strand.
TCACGTTTATCATAAAGTTTTTTTCCTTTTCCAATTCCAAGTTCAACTTTTACGAAATTACCTTTAAAGTACAAACTCATAGGAACGAGAGAAAGTCCTTTTTGCTTAATTTGACCTACTAATTTATTAATTTCTCTTCTATTTACTAAAAGCTTTCTATCCCTTAATGGATCTTTATTATAAATATTTCCAAATTCATAAGGACTTATATGCATATTATAGATAAAAAGCTCACCATTTCTAATTCCTGCATAACTATCTTTTAAATTCACCCTTCCATTTCTAATAGATTTTATTTCTGTTCCAGATAAAACAATACCTGTTTCCAAAGTATCAATAATTGTGTAATTATGCTTTGCAGTTGGATTTTTTGCTATTAATTTAGTCATAACTTAACCTTCCTATTCCAAAGTACAAGCATTATGTACTTTTCTTAGACAAATATAGTATATTATACCATATTTATCTAAAAAAGTGAACATTATTCATCTCTATGTGTAGTATTTTGTGCACCATAATACCAAACTAAACCAATAATAACAATTGCTGCAATTGCAACTATAAGCCATATCCAAAGAGTATAATTGTCATTTGCAGTTCCACCTGTTAAACCTGTTGCAGTTCGTGTTGCAGAATAATCAGTGTCTGTTATTGCATTTGTATTATTTGCTTCATTTGACATATTATTATCAGTTGTATTATTACCCATGTCATCAATTTTTAATGCATCTTCAATACCATTTTCTGCAGCTCCGACTCCATTACGTACATCACTACCTAAAGTATTTATGCCATTTACGACTCCATTTACGATAGATGAAGTGCCATCTTGAATTTCATTGTTTGCATAAACAAAACCAGATAAAAGGAATAGAACTACAAAAAATACAGATACTAATATTAAACTTTTTTTATTCATGAATTTAACCTCCTATTTTTAGAATTCAATTATATTATTAAAAAAAATAGAAAAATTTATTCATAAAAATTATTACTTTTGTTACAGAAAAAGGTAATAACAAAGTATTTAAGAATAATTAAAAAAACTAAACATATATTTTGGAAGGAGGATAAAAAATGGAAAACAATTCAAATGCTATAATTAATATTTTAAAGGGAAGTGCAATTTCAATTATAGCAACACTTATATTTCTTTGCATTTTTGCAATATTACTTACATACACAAATTTAAATGAAAATACTTTGCCGACGGTTGTTATAGTTATAACAGTTTTAAGCATTTTAATTGGAAGTCAATTAGCAACAGGAAAAATAAAAAGGAACGGAATAATAAATGGTGCAATGGTTGGAGTATTATATATTTTAACTATATATTTATTATCAAGTATAGTGACTAAAAATTTTAGTTTGAGCAAATATTCTACTGTAATGATTGTAGCAAGTTGCCTTGTAGGAGGGATTGGTGGAATAATAGGAGTTAACAAAAAATAATTTTTATGAAAAACTATTGACTTTTAACAAAAAAAGGTATAAATTATTAGCAGTCAAAGCAATTGACTGCTAATTTCAAAAAGGAGGAATGGAAAATGATAAAACCAGTAGCAGACAGAATATTAATTAAAATGATAGAAAATGAAGAAACAACCCAAAGCGGAATCATACTATCAGGTGGAGCAAAAGAAAAACCACAGATTGCAGAGGTAATTGAAGTGGGACCAGGCATAAACCATATCCCAGGAAAAGAAGTAAAAATGTATATAAAAAAAGGTGATAAAGTTATAGTAAGCAAATATACAGGCACAGAAGTAAAATACGAAAATGAAGAATATATAATAGTAAAACAAGATGATGTATTAGCAATTGTAGAATAACACGTTTTTGGGGACACCTTCCAAAAACAGGAATTAATATGAAAACTTAGAAAGGAATGATTTTTAATGTCAAAAGAAATTAAATTTGGTGAAGAAGCAAGAAAGAAAATGCTTGATGGAGTTAACATTTTAGCAGATACAGTAAAAGTTACATTAGGTCCAAAAGGAAGAAATGTAGTGTTAGATAAAAGCTTTGGAGCACCTTTAATTACAAATGATGGTGTTACAATAGCAAAAGAAATTGAACTAGATGATCCATATGAAAACATTGGTGCAAGACTTGTTAAAGAAGTTGCAACAAAAACAAATGATATTGCAGGAGATGGAACAACAACAGCAACAGTTTTGGCACAAAGCCTTATAAAAGAAGGAGTTAGAAATGTTGCAGCAGGTGGAGACCCAATGGCAATAAAAAGAGGAATTGATAAAGCCGTTGATTCAGCTGTAGAAGCATTAAAAGGAATTAGTTCTGAAATTAATGGAAAAGAAGATATTGCAAGGGTTGCAAGTATATCAGCAAATAACAAAGAAATTGGAAACTTAATTGCGGATGCAATGGAGAAAGTTTCTAAAGATGGAGTTATTACAATAGAAGAATCTAAAACAGCAACAACAGGGCTAAATGTAGTCGAGGGAATGCAATTTGATAAAGGATATATTTCTCCATATTTTGTAACAGATACAGACAAAATGGAAACAGTAATGGAAAATCCATATATTTTAATAACAGATAAAAAAATAAGCAACATTCAAGAAGTTTTACCTTTATTAGAAGCATTAATGCAACAATCAGGCAAATTAGTAATAATTGCAGATGATATTGAAGGGGAAGCTTTATCAACTCTTGTATTAAACAAATTAAGAGGAGTATTAAATGTTGCTGCAGTTAAGGCACCAGGATTTGGAGATAGAAGAAAAGAAATGCTTGCCGATATAGCAATTTTAACTGGAGGAGAAGTTATAACATCAGATTTAGGATTAGATTTAAAAGATACTAGAATTGAACAATTGGGAAGGGCAAAACAAGTTAAAATTCAAAAAGAAAACACAATTATTGTAGATGGAGCAGGGGATAAAGAAGAAATAGCTTCTAGAATAAAACAATTAAGAGCAGGAATTGCAGAATCAAAGAGTGAGTATGATAAAGAAAAACTACAAGAAAGACTTGCTAAGATGGCAGGAGGAGTTGCTGTTATTGAAGTTGGTGCTGCAACAGAAGTTGAAATGAAAGAAAAGAAACTAAGAATAGAAGATGCTCTATCTGCAACAAAAGCCGCAGTTGAAGAAGGAATTGTTGCTGGTGGGGGAACAGCACTTGTTAATGTAATGCCAGCAGTAGAAAAAACAATTGAAAAATTAAATGGAGACGAAAAACTTGGTGCAAGAATTGTATTAAAAGCATTAGAAGAACCAGTAAGACAAATAGCAACAAATGCAGGACTTGAAGGTGCAGTAATTCTTGAAAAAGTAAAAACATCTGAGATTGGAATAGGATTTGATAGCAGTAAGGAAGAATATGTAGATATGAAAAAAGCAGGAATAGTTGATCCTACAAAGGTTACAAGAAGTGCACTTCAAAATGCTGCAAGTATTGCGGGAATGTTCCTAACAACAGAAAGCGTTGTAACAGAAAAAAAAGAAAAAGAATGTCACTGTGGAGACCATAACGTAATGCCACAAGGAATGGAAGGAATGTATTAATTTGTTAATTAATAATGAATGATGAAAACATGTAGGGGGTCGCCGCACTCGGCGACCCAAAAAAATATGTTTTTCACAGGAGGAAAACAAATGGAGAAAAATATAATAGCAGTATTTGGTGGATCATTTAATCCCCCAACAAATGCACATGTAAATTTAGCAAAACAAATATTAGAAGAATACACAATAATAGATAAAATAATTTTTGTGCCAGTAAGTACAAAATATAATAAAGATGGACTAGTATCAGATAGTGATAGATACAATATGCTAAAAAAGGTATGTGAAACGAATAAAAAAATGGAAGTTTCATCAATAGAACTGGATACAGAAAAGCAGCTTTACACAATAGAAACATTAAACAAAATTCAAGAGCAAAACCCAGATAAAAAAGTCGCATTTATACTTGGAACAGACAATCTAAAAGAACTTCCAACATGGCATAATGTAGAAAAACTACTAGAAACATATAAAATACTTGTAATAAAAAGAAACAATGACAATATACAAAAAATAATAGAAAGAAATAGTACACTATTAAAATACAAAAACTCATTTATAGAATTAAAAAATATAGAACAAATAGACTTAAGCTCAACAGAAATAAGAGAAAAATTAAAAAACAACAAAGAAATAACAAACCTAGTACCAGAAGAAATAATAAACGAAATAAAAAGAATATACAAATAAAGCTTTCACAACAGAAAGCTTTTTTTATTTCCCAATTGGGGACGTATTTAAATTGGGAAAAAAATCACAATTTAAATACGTCCCTAATTGGGAAATGAATGTTAAAACATTTGAAAACAATGGTGAAAGTGGTATTTTGAAAAACTATAAACCTGTCCCAATTTGGGATAAAAACTAACACCTCTGTCTACATAAAACATATAATAATACATAAGCACTTAAAATAGGAGGAAGATTACATGTTATTAGCTAACAAAAGAATTACAATTGGAATAACGAGCTCTTTTTATGCAATTGAAAAAACAATTCCTCAAATAGAGAAGATGATTAAAGCAGGTTATGAAATAATACCTATAATGTCTTTTGATGCGTATAACATTAAAATTAAAGAATATATAGGTAAAATAGAAGAAATATCAAAACGCGAAATTGTACATACGACTGAACTAGCCGAGAAAATTGGATATGAAATACCATCAGATATAATGGCTATTATACCTTGCTCTGGAAATACATTAGGAAAACTTGCAAATGGAATTGTGGATACTCCGGTATTAATGGCTGCAAAAGTTAATCTTAAATTAGGCAATAACATAGTGCTTGGAATTGCAACAAGAGAGGGACTTTCAATAGAGGCAGAAAACATAGGTAAATTATTTAAGCAAAAAAATATTTTTTTTGTTCCATTTAGACAGGATAATCCAATAACCAAACCAAACTCACTACTATTCAGTTCAGTATATGTAAAAGAAACAATAGAGAGAGCAATACAAGGGGAACAAATACAACCAATACTTGTTTAAGAGATTGACACAAATAAGCGATTTACAATCCTTCTTTTTTGGTATATAATAGAAAATAATGAAAAGTAGGTGAATATTATGTCGTTTGCTTCAGATATTAGAGAAGAACTTTTAGGATTAAAAATGTGGGACGTAAATAGCGGATTAAAACAGGAAGAACAAATTGCCAGATTATCTATTAGAGAAGCTTTTATAAAATCAGGTTCCATAACTAATCCAAATAAAGAATACCATTTAGAGGTGTTATTTAAAACAAAGAAAAAAGCAACAGAACTAAGCCAAATTCTTGAAAACTTTAATATACCATCAAAAGTAACAAAAAAAGGAACAGGATATATAACATATATAAAAGATGGAGAAGCTATTTCAAGTTTTTTAGCATTAATAGGTGCGAACAGTGCTGTATTGAGATTTGAGGAAATTAGAGTTTTAAAAGATGCAAGAAACAATGTTAATAGAATAGTAAACTGTGAGACAGCAAATCTAAATAAAATATTAGGAGCATCAAATAGTCAAATTGATGCTATAAAAACATTAAAGCAACACAGAAAATTTAATTCATTATCAGATGAATTAAAAGAAATAGCTGAAATAAGATTAAAAAATCCAGATATTTCATATGAAGAAATCGGAAAGTTTTTGAAAAAGCCTATAACAAAATCTGGAGTAAGCCATAGATTAAGCAAAATAATAGAAATAGCTAGAGGATTAAAAAAATGAATAAAAAAGAGATAGGATTATATATACATATTCCATTTTGTAAACACAAATGCACTTATTGCGATTTTATATCTTTTGCAAATAAAGATGAAATGATTGAACAATATATACAAGCATTAAAACAGGAAATTATAAGTGAAAAATTAGAACAATATAAAATTACAACAATATATATAGGTGGAGGTACACCATCATATATTAAAGAAGAACATATTCAAGAAATTTTAGAATTAATAAATAAAAATGATGCAGAAGAAATTACGATAGAAGTTAATCCAGGAACTGTAAACGAAAAGAAACTATTAGAATACAAAAATGCTGGAATAAATAGATTAAGCATAGGATTACAAAGTACAAACGATAAACTATTAAAAGAAATAGGAAGAATTCATAATTATAATGAATTCTTAAAAACATATAACTTAGCAAGAGAAATTGGATTTAAAAATATAAATGT
>JAZQOX010000046.1:0-25363 GCA_045628105.1 Clostridia bacterium
ATAAGGCTATCCATTAATTTTTCTTCCGAATAATTGTTTTGAGCATGTTTAATAATTTCTTCCTTATCAAATATAATATTTCCTTCTAAAATAGATTTAATTTGTTCTGCCAACATTTGCTCATTATCAAGTTCAAATATAAGTCCAACATTTTTTGTAATTATTTTCTCCATCCCATATAAATTGCTTATAATTACTGGAGTTCCACATGCAAGTGCTTCAATTGCAGATAAAGGTAGAGCTTCTTTTCTTGATGGAAGTACAAAAACATCTGAAATATTATACAATTTTCTCAGCTCACTTTGTTCTTTATTTCCAACAAAAACAACATTATCTAAATTCATACTATTCTTCATGTTTTCTAGCTCTTTTAAATCTCCACCATCACCAGCTATAATTGTTAAAATGTTTTCACTATTGTAGATTTTAGCTGCATTTATTAATGTATCTATTCCTTTAAGTTTTGATACCCTTCCAACAAATAAAACAATCTTTTCATATTTTTTATTTATGCCAAGACTTGTTAAAACTTTTTCTTTATCAAGGTCCTCACAAAAGAAGTCATTTGAATTATATCCATTTTTTACACGTTCTATTTTTTCATCAGAGAAATCTGAAAACTTTTCTTTTATATCATTAATATTATCTTCAGATATAGCAATTACTTTGTTAGCCTTTTTCATCGCATTTTTGCCAAACTCATCAAAACGATTTGTTTTTTTGTAAGTTATAAATTCTGCTCCATGTGATGTAATAATATATGGAACATCAAACTCACTTACTATTCCAGATATAATCCAAATATGTTGGGTGTGTATAATGTCTGGTTTAAAACTTGTAATTTCTTCTGAAATTGCTTTTCTAAACGCTTCTACATAATCACTTAACTCTTTATCAGTTAAATTCTCAAATAAAACATTACTTCTTGGATGAGGATCCATACATGGAAAATTAAAATCTAATTGTCCTTTAATTTTTTCTTCTCTCTTAAAATAAACTGGATGAATTTTTATGTTCGGCATTTTTTGTATATCTGTTGTGTTTTCTGGAAAGATAATACAAACTTCATGTCCTTTCTTAGTTAAACTTTTTGCTATGTTTGCAACATAAAATCCGCTTCCTGATCCCTTCAAAGGGAAATGATTAATTAATAGAACTTTCATTTTTTTACCTCTCCTATTCTATAATTTATATTTTTGCAATTAAATCATAGTTCTTTACTTCTGTTATTTGGGCTGTTACCCATTTATTTTCTAAATCTGGTTTTGTATTTGGAATAAACACTAATCCATCTTCTTCTGGTATGTCCATATATGTTCTTCCAACATAGTATTTCCCATCAAAGGTTTTTCTTTCAATTAAAACCTCATACTCTTTTCCAATTTTTTCTTCTAATTTCTTTTTTGAAATTATCTGTGCCAAAGTCATTATTTCTCTATGTCTTTTTTCCTTTGTTCTATAATGTATTTGATTAGATAATTTTGCAGCTGGTGTTCCGTCTTCTTTTGAATATTTAAAAACTCCTAATTTATCAAAGTTTCCTTCCCCTACAAATTCATATAATTTTCTAAAGTCCTCCTCTTTTTCATCAGGAAATCCTACAATTAATGAAGTTCTTAGTACAACATCGGGAATCTCCTTTTTAATTTTTCTTATTAATGTTTCTATTTGTTCTCCTGTACTTTTTCTATTCATTCTTTTTAATACAGTATCTGAAATATGTTGTATTGGAATGTCAAAATATTTGCATATTTTGCTATTTGATTTAACAGTTTCTATTAACTCATCTGTTATGCTCTCTGGATATGCATATAAAAATCTTACCCATTTTATTTCTTCTATTTTAGATATTTCATTTAAAAGTTCTGCAAGTCTCGGTTTTCCATATAAATCTATTCCATATTTTGTTGTATCTTGAGCTATTACAATTATTTCCTTATATCCTTCTTCTGCAAGTTTTTTTGCTTCCTTTATTACTTCTTCAAATGGTCTACTAATATATGGCCCTCTTATATATGGTATCGCGCAATATGTACATCTATTGCTGCATCCTTCTGCAATTTTTAAATATGTTGTTGTTTTTCCAGTTGTAATTACTCTATTTAAATAATCAAGTTGCTCTGTGTATGTTTGTGTTTCATCTATGTCCACTAAATTTTCTATTTCTTCCCACATTTTTTCATAGTTTTTAATTGGAATAAATAAGTCTACCTCTGGAATAGCTTTTTTTAATTCATTTTCATATCTTTCAATTAAGCATCCCATAGCAATAAGGTATTTGCATTTACCTTTTTGTTTATACTCAGCCATTTCTAGCATAGTGTTTATTGCTTCTTGTTTTGCGCTCTCAATAAATCCACAAGTATTAATTACAATTATTTCCGCTTCCTCAACCTCATTAACAATTGTAAATTTGTGTGTTTTAAATAAACCTATTGCCATTTCTGTATCTATTAAATTTTTAGAACATCCAAGTGATATAAATCCTACTTTCATTTTTCATCATTCCTCATAATAATCATTATTGCACATATTTTTTCGTGTCATTTCATATAAATTTAGTTTTGTAAATCCAACTGCCTGTGTTTTTGCTCTATCTTTTTTCAATTCTTGTTTTATAAATTCCTCTATTGCATTTTTATTTTCAGGTATATGCATGTCTATGTAATCAACAATTATAATTCCACCAATATCTCTTAATCTAAGTTGTTTTACAATCTCTTCTGTTGCTTCTTTGTTTACCCTGAAAATTGTTTCTTCTAGATTTTTCTTCCCTGTAAATTTACCAGTGTTTACATCTATTGCTGTTAATGCTTCAGTTCTGTCAATTGTAATAAATCCTCCACATTTTAGCCATATTTTTCTGTTTGAAATTTTCTCTATTTGATTTGATAATGTATACATTTCAAATAAGTCTTCTTTCTTTAATACGATCTCTATCTTTTTCATATCTTTTAGTAATTCTTGTAAATTACTAAAAATTTCTTCATCATTTACAATGATTCTATCTAGGCCTCTATCAATAATATCTATTGTTGTTCTTCTAATTAGTGCTATATTGTCATATATTAGTTTTGGTATACTGTTTTTATCTTTTGCCATTTCTTCTATTTTTTGCCATTTTTGTTCTAGCTCTTTTATGTCATTTACTATTTGTTCTTCTGTTGCATTTTCACATGAAGTTCTTAAAATAGCTCCCATATTTTTGTTTAAGTTATTTCTTGCTATCTCTGTAATTTTATTTTTAATCTCTTTATTTTCTATTTTTTGAGAAACAGTAATTATCTCTGTATTAGGTAATAAAACAACAAATCTTCCAGATAAATTTATATGCGTACTAACTTTTGCTCCTTTTGTTAGAGTTCCATCTTTTTTTATCTGAACAATAATATTGTCACCTTCTTTAATAATTTGTTCTATTGGTTTTATTTCTGGAGTTTCTTTTGTTATATCTATCTTTGGTAAAATATCTTGTGCTTTTATCAAGCTGTTTTTTTCTTCTCCAATATCAACAAAAGCAGATTCCATTCCTTTTAACACATTTGTTACTTTTCCAACATAAATATTTCCTTCTAGTCTTCTTTGATTTTCATGTTCTTCGTGTTTTTCTATTAATATTCCATTTTCAACTAACATTATTGTTTTAAGATTTTCCTGTTTATTTATTAATAATTCTAGCATTTAACTATCCTTTCCATTGAATTTATTCATAGCCTTATCTACGCCGCTTCTTAATATTTCTAATACAGCTTCTTTTGCTTGTTTAACTCCATTTTCTAATTCAGGTTTATCATCTTTATTAATCTGCCCTATTACATAGTTTATTAAGTCTCCCTTATGCTCAGGTTGTCCAATTCCAACTCTTACCCTTGGAAAGTTTTCTGTTTGAAGACAATTAACTATTGATTTCATACCATTATGTGTTCCCGGTCCACCTTTTTTTCTTATTCTTATTACTCCTGGTTTTAAATCTATATCATCATATATAACTATAATATTTTCATTAGGAACTTTATAAAAATTTCTAAATTCAACAATACTTTCGCCGCTTGCATTCATAAAGGTTTGTGGTTTTAAAAAAATAACTTTTTCACCATTTATTTGTTCAACAGTATACAGCCCACGAAATTTAGACTGTGAAATTTTTATATCACAGTCTTTTTCAATCTCATTTATAACATTAAATCCCATATTGTGTCTTGTGTTTTCGTATTCTTTTTCCGGATTTCCTAATCCAACTACTAAGTACATATTGTCTCCTTTTATATAATAGTATCTTCATCGTTTTCATCAAACGTGTAATTTCTTTTTGGAAACACTGGGTTCATTGCGTTATCTTTCATTGATTGTAAAATTACTTTATTTTTATATGGCAAACTTAATGTTTCCTGTTTTATAAATGTTAATAAATATGGTTTATATTCATCAGGTGTTATATCATAAAGTTCCATTACATGTGATAACATCTTATACATATCTGCACATCTTTTTAAAGTAGGTGTTGACATTATGCTTCCTTCTCTGTTTCTAACATAGTTATAAATTGGAAATTGAGCATAATCTATTTTTTCTGCAAGAATTGCAGCTTTTATTGAATATACCATATCTTCATAATACATTTTTTCTATAAACTCAATATTATTTTTTTGTAGGAATTCTCTTTTCCAACATTTACTTGATACAGCAAAATGCATATCACATAAAATTCTTGCTTTTTTGCATGAATTTTCTTCATTAGGTAAATACATCTTTGTTTTTCCTGTCTCGTACTCTACATATTGAACTCCAAAATAGCATACATCCGGACTATTTCTTTTTAAAGCATCATTTATTTTTTCAAGCGTTGTTGGTTCATACAAAGTATCATCACCATCTAAATAAATGATGTACTCTCCTTCTGCTTGTTTCATACAATTATTTCTACCTGCGCCTAATCCGACGTTAACTTCACTATTGATAATTTTTACTTTCTTATTGTCGCTATATTCTTGTATTTTCTTCAATGTGCCATCTTTTGAGCCATCATTAAAAATTACCATTTCATAATCCTCAAATGTTTGTTTTAGTACACTCTTTATTGCTTTTTGTATATATTTTTCTATATTATATGCACATATTATAATACTAAATTTTGGTTTCATATGCATAGCCTCCTTACTTTTAAGACAAATTGTATATGTTTTTTATTTGATTATTAATCTTTCCTTATTTTATGATTCTTCTGGGTTCATATTTGATCCTGCAAAAAATTCCATATTGCTTATAAAATTCATATCATCTTCTGAAATTTCAAAATCAAATACATCTAAATTTTCTTTCATTTTCATTTTATCAGAAGATTTTGGTAATGGTATAATTTCATTTTGTAAGCACCATTTTATACATATCTGCGCTACTGATTTATTATATTTTTCCGCTATTTTAATTAACATATCATTATTTAACATTTTTCCTTTACCAAGTGGTGCCCATGCTTCAACAATTATTCCGTTTTCTTTACAAAACTTAACCGTATCTGGTCTTGTTACCCCTGGATGAAATTCTATTTGGTTTACCATAGGTAATATTTTACAATTGTTTATAAGATCTTCTAAATGGTGTTTTAGAAAATTAGAAACTCCTATTGCTTTTACTTTACCTTGTTCGTATAAATATTCCATTGCCTTCCATGTTTCAAAATTCAAGTTTTTGTTTTTATTACAAGGCCAGTGAATTAAAAATAAATCTATATATTCTAATTGTAAATTTTCTAATGTGTTTTCAAATGATTTAATTGTATTTTCATATCCCATTGAATCTTTCCAGACCTTACTAGTTATAAAAATTTCTTCTCTTGATATATTGCTTTCTTTAATTGCTTTTCCAATTTCTTTTTCGTTATTGTAAGCAGCCGCTGTATCTATATGTCTATACCCTGCTTTTAAAGCTTGCTTTATATTTTTAACACATTCATGTCCTACAATTAGAGATGTCCCAAAACCAATTTCTGGAATTGTTGTTTTATTGGCTAATATATAACGTTTCATTTTTCTCCTTTTTTCTTTATAGTGTTTGCATAAACTATAAAGTTAAATGTTAGTTTTATTCCTTATTTTTTAGAACATTAGAGAGAAAATTTAAAATATACTGTAACTGTTATATATACTGCCTTTAGAACAATTTAATAAAGGCAGTTAATTAATTATAAAGTTTCATTTATTTCATATTTTCTTTTTCAATTTCTTCTATTACATCTATTCGTTCTTCATATCTTCCACCTAATACTTCGGTTGCAAGCCATGCTCTTATTATTTTTATGGCTGTATCCAAATTTATAAACTCTGCAGGTAATGCAAGAACATTTGCATCATAATGAGCTTTAGCACGTTTTGCTCCATCCTCATTAAAACAATCTACACTTCTTATGCCCTTGAATTTATTTGCAAGCATCGTCATTCCAAATCCGCTTCCTGAAATGAAAATACCTTTTTCACATGTTTTATTTTGAATACATTTGCATGCCTCTTTTAATGCCTCTGGATCATCTAATGTTTCCGAATCAAATGTTCCAAAGTCTTTGTATTCTATCTCTTTTTCATCTAAGTATTTTAATATTTCATTTTTCAATTTGTATCCACTACAATTACAAGCTAAAGCAATCATAAAAATCTCCTCCTTTATTGTTTCGAAGAATTTTCGTATTGTTTAATTTTGTATTTTTCTTTCGAATTGATATTTATATTATTGTATCATAATTTTACAAAAAAGTAAATTTTTAGCCCTTTAATTGCGCAAAAAAATCACTGGTGTTAAAAGTTTTAGTTTCAAATTTTTTAACACCAGTGTTTACTTACTTCTGTTCGACTCTTATAAATTTCTTGCCATTTGAACACCGGAACATGATGCCATCATTAATCCTCTTGTCATTCCTCCTCCATCTCCTATTGAATATAGTCCTTTTATATTTGTTTCAAAGTTTTTATCAACAATTACTTTATTACTATAGAACTTTATTTCTGGTGCATATAGTAAGTTATCTGGTGCACCAAATCCTTCTACTACTTTATCTACAGCTCTTATAAATTCAAGTATACTTACCATTGTTCTATATCCTAATGCAAATGTTATGTCTCCTGCAACAGCAGATTTTAGGGTTGCTTCTACTGAATTATTTTCTAGTTCTTTATCCCATGTTCTCTTTCCTCTATAGATATCTCCTAATCTTTGAACAACAATATTTCCTGCACCTAAATCGTTAAGGTTTTGAGCAACATTACGTCCATATTCAATTGGTCTCTTGAATGGACTTGTAAAGTGATGTGATACAAGTATTGCCAAATTTGTATTATGACTCTTTCTTTCTTTGTATGAGTGTCCATTAACCAAAGTTAAGTTGTTATCATAAACCTCAGCTGATACAAATCCGCTTGGGTTTTGGCAGAATGTTCTAACCTTATCTCTAAAAGGTCCTACTCTACCTATAAATTTAGCTTCATACATATATTTATTAACGTCTTTCATAATTTCATCTGGTAATTCATATCTAACGCCAATATCAACTATTCCAGTTTCTGTATTAATGTTGTGTTTATTAGCCATTTCAACTAACCAATTTGCACCTTTTCTACCAACTGCAAGAACAACTTTATCTGCAAATACATCTTGAGTTGGATATTCTTCATTCTCAATGTATTTAGCTTCTTTTATTTTAACACCTTTAATTTCTCCGTTTTCAATTATTAAATCTGTTACTGTTGTTTGGAACATCATTTCAACGCCATTGTCTTCTATGTATTTTTCTAATCTTCCATATACTTCATGGCTTTTTTCTGTTCCTAAGTGTCTAATTGGTATATTAATTAATTTAATTCCTTCTTTTTGGGCTCTATCATTTATTTTGGCAATTTCTTCTTTGTATTCTGTACCTTCAAGATGTTTATCTGCCCCAAAGTCTAGATAAATTTTATCTGAATAATCTATTAATTTCTTTGTTTCTGGAACTCCAATTATTTTGTGTACATTTCCTCCAACATGTATTTCATCATCTTCAGCATTATATAATGATAACTTTCCATCTGAAAATGCTCCTGCCCCTGAAAATCCATTTGTTATATTACACATTGGTTTACAGTGTATACATTTTTTAGTTTGTTCAATTGGGCAACATCTATCTTCTACTCTTTTTCCCTGATCAATTAATAATACATGTTTATATTTCTTTAATTGAATTAATTCATAAGCACAAAAAATTGAACTTGGTCCCATTCCTACTATTATTACATCATATTTTGGCATAAAAAAATCACTCCTCTGACTAAATAATTATATCATAGGAGTGATTAATTTGCAAACATTTTACACATTCTCTTTTATATAATCAACAACATCACCAACAGTAACTACTTTTTCAGCATCACTATCTGGTATTTCTAGATCAAATTCTTCCTCAAGTGCCATTATTAATTCTACTATATCAAGAGAATCAGCACCTAAGTCATCTATAAATGAAGCGTCAGGATTTACTGAATTTTCTGTAACTCCTAGTTGTTCTACTATAATTTCTTTAACTTTATCAAAAATTTCTTCTTGGCTCACGGGAATAACACCTCCTTTATTTGGCTATAACTTTCATCTACTATAAGATATTATAACGATATAAAAATGTCAATACTTTTTAATTATTTTTTTCAAATTCTTTCTTAATTATATCTACAGTTCCGCTTTTTGCAAAGTTTTCAGCCTGTTTTATAGTATAATAGAATAATTTTTCATCACTACTTCCATGAGCTTTAACAACAGGTTTTTTTACTCCAAGAAATAATGCTCCACCATATTCTTTATAGTCCATTGTTTTGCTAAATCTTTTAATAGCAGGTAGTGCGGGTGCAGCACATATTAGGCTAAATATATTTTTTTTCAAACTTTCTGTAAGACTTCTTTTAACTAATTTTCCAATTCCCTCAACAGTTTTCAAAAACACATTACCTGTAAATCCATCTGTAATAACTGCATCAATTTTGCCTGTAAATGCATCTCTACCTTCTATATTCCCAACGAAATTAATTCCATGTTCCTCTGCTTCTTGTTTTAGTAAACAATAGCTTTCTTTTACTAAATCATTTCCCTTTGTTTCTTCTGTTCCAATATTTAACAAACCAATAGCTGGATTTTCAACATTATATATTTTCTTCAAATATACATTTGCCATTTTTGCAAATTGGAGTAAATTAATTGGTTTACAATTTGTATTTGCGCCTGCATCAACAAGCATAACTCCTTTTTTGTATGAAGGTAGTATTGGTGCCATTGCCGGTCTATCTACTCCCTTTATTCTTCCAACAAGAAGTGTTGCTCCTGTAAGTAAAGCTCCTGAATTTCCTGCTGAAACAAATACATCTCCTTCACCTTCATTAAGCATTTTAAAACCTACTACCATTGAAGAATCCTTTTTATGTTTTATTGCCTGTGTGGGAATATCTTCCATAACAATTTCTTCTGTTGTGTGGCGCACTGATAATTTTTCTGAAATTTCCTTTACATTATTTTTGCCATACAATTCTTTTATTTTTTTGTTAATTATTTCCTCGTTTCCGACTAATACAATTTCTGAATCTATTTCTTTAATAGCCTTAACGGCACCTTTTATTGTTGCTTCTGGTGCATTATCTCCACCCATCGCATCTAATATAACTTTCATAAACTTCTCCTTTTAAAAATTCATGTTTCTATTTTATTATTTTATTTTCAAAAAATCAAGTCTTATGAATAAAAAATCACATAAAAATACACCTCTATTCAGAAGTGTATTTTATCGTTTTATTAACCATCTTTTTATATCTGCTTTAAAGAATACTGTTTTAAACTATCTTTGTTTTAACAAATCTTATAAAGAGCTCATTTTTGCTGTGATAGGTTCTGAATAAACATAGACTTCAGTCTTCCCATCATCGTCTAAATAAGTAAAATATGCTCTGCTTGTATATTCAATAGTATTAGTAGTTGTAAAATTATATGAAAAAGTGCCATCTTCCTTTATAGTATTTATAATAATACTAGTTCTGCCTGGTGTATTAACATCTAACTCTCTACCATCTAATTTTGTTGATTCCATATATACGATTCCGTACTTTTTAATCTGTAAATCGTTATATGAGTCCCCATTCAAATGTCCGGTAAATTGCATTTGAATATTCTTATATTTTCCTGCAGTCACATATATATCTGGAATTTTAGGTTTTTTTGATTCTCCTAAATATTCTTCTATTGATGAATATTCTTGTTCATTTATATTTATTTTTTTTCCTAATTCTGATTCATCTTGTGCTGATGCTGTTGTTTTCTGTGATGCATTTTTTGCCTCTTCCAATATGTTACTATTTACTAAAGCGCTTACTGATACTGTCACTAATATTAGTATTACTATTATTGTTATAATTAATGCTACAAGTGTTATTCCATTGTTTTTCTTCGTATGTGACAAGAAATTGTTTGCGCCCTTTCTAAATGTTGATTTTTTATACATTTTTTTCCTCCTTGGTTTATTTAAATTATTATATATTTTATATGTTTTATATAATTTTGTCAATGTTTTTTTACAACTTTTTTATTTTTTCTGCGCATTACCTTTTTATTTCGTTATTTTTAAATATATTATATCCTGTTTTATATTTAAGTTCAATAAGTTTTTTCTGAAAAATACATAAAAATAACAAGGGTTCACTTCAAACCCTTGTTATTTTAATTACTTAAATAAATTATTCCATAATTTCTGAAACGATACCAGAACCAACTGTTCTACCACCTTCACGGATAGCGAATCTTAATCCTTTTTCCATAGCGATTGGTGTGATTAATTCTATTGTCATATCAATATTATCACCAGGCATTACCATTTCTGTTCCTTCTGGTAAGTTAATAACACCTGTAACGTCTGTTGTTCTGAAATAGAATTGTGGTCTGTAGTTTGTGAAGAATGGTGTATGTCTTCCACCTTCTTCTTTAGTTAATACATAAACTTGAGCTTTGAATTTTGTATGTGGATGTATTGTACCTGGTTTTGCTAAAACTTGACCTCTTTCAATTTCGTTTCTTTGAATTCCTCTTAATAGAACTCCTATGTTATCACCAGCTTGAGCTTGGTCTAATAATTTTCTGAACATTTCAACACCTGTAACAACTGTTTTCTTAGCTTCAGCTGCTAAACCAACTATTTCAACTTCATCAGAAACTTTTACAACACCTCTTTCTACTCTACCTGTTCCAACTGTTCCTCTACCTGTGATAGAGAATACGACTTCAACTGGCATTAAGAAATCCCCGTCTGTTGGTCTATCTGGTGTTGGTATATAAGCGTCAACTGCATCCATTAATTCTTTCATGCAAGCGAATTCTGGAGCGTTTGGATCTGTTGATGTACTTTCTAGAACTTTTAATGAAGATCCTTTAACGATTGGGATTTCATCTCCTGGGAAATCGTAGCTTGATAATAAGTCTCTAACTTCCATTTCAACTAATTCTAATAATTCTGGGTCATCAACCATATCACATTTGTTTAAGTAAACAACTATGTATTTAACACCAACTTGTCTTGCTAATAATATATGCTCTCTTGTTTGAGGCATTGGTCCATCAGCTGCAGATACAACTAATATAGCACCATCCATTTGTGCAGCACCTGTGATCATGTTCTTTACATAGTCTGCGTGACCTGGACAGTCAACGTGTGCATAGTGTCTATTTGTTGTTTCGTATTCAACGTGAGCTGTGTTGATTGTGATTCCTCTTGCTTTTTCTTCTGGTGCTCCGTCGATTTGGTCATAAGCTGCGAATTGAGCCATGTTTAATAATCCTAAATATTTTGTAATAGCTGCTGTTGTTGTTGTTTTACCGTGGTCAACGTGACCAATTGTACCAATGTTTACGTGTGGTTTGGTTCTTTCAAATTTTTCCTTTGCCATTTAAAAATCCTCCTTATTTTACGAAGTAACTGTTTTTTTCACTTAAAATTAGTGAAATTACCTCGTTTTATATTTTTAAAATTTAATAACAATTTTCTTTAAGCAACTGTTATTCTATAACAATTTTGCTTTTTTTGCAATACCTTTATTGCATTTTTAATAGAATTATAAATAATTTCTTCATTGGATCGCCGAGAGCGGCGATCCCTACATTATTATAAATTTATTCTTCTTTCTTTGCACGAGCTGCAACTATAGTTTCTAGTATTGATTTTGGAACTTCTTCATAATGAGATGGTTCCATTGCATATGTTCCTCTACCTTGTGTTTTTGAACGTAAGTCTGTAGCATATCCAAACATTTCTGCTAATGGAATAAATGATCTAATAATTTGCATTCCATTTCTTGCTTCCATACCTTCCATTCTACCACGTCTAGAGTTTACATCTCCTATAACATCTCCCATATATTCTTCAGGAACTGTTATTTCTACTTTCATAATTGGTTCAAGTATTACTGATTTACCTTGTTTACATCCTTCTTTGAATGCCATAGAACCAGCAATTTTGAATGCCATTTCTGAAGAGTCAACATCATGGTAAGATCCATCAACTAAAGTAGCTTTGAAGTCTATAACTGGGTATCCAGCTAAAATTCCGCTTTCAGCTGCTTCTCTTATACCTTCTTCTGTTGGTTTAACGTATTCTTTAGGAACAACACCACCAACAATTTTGCTTTCAAATTGAATTCCAGAACCTGCTTCTAATGGTTCCATTTCTAGCCATACGTGACCATATTGTCCACGTCCACCAGATTGACGAATGAATTTACCCTCAACTCTTACTTTGTTTCTAATTGTTTCTTTGTAAGAAACTTGTGGTTTACCTACATTACATTCAACTTTGAATTCTCTTTTTAATCTATCTACTATAATGTCTAAGTGTAATTCTCCCATACCTGCAATTATTGTTTGTCCTGTTTCATGATTTGTGTATGTTTTGAATGTTGGGTCTTCTTCAGCAAGTTTTGCTAATGCTATACCCATTTTTTCTTGAGCTACTTTATCTTTTGGCTCAATTGCTATTTCAATAACTGGTTCTGGGAATTCCATTGATTCAAGAATAACTGGATGATCCATATCGCATAATGTATCACCTGTTGTTACTTCTCTTAATCCAACGGCTGCTGCAATATCACCTGAATATACTTTATCGATATCTTCTCTGTGATTTGCGTGCATTAAAACTATTCTACCAACTCTTTCTTTTTTATCTTTGTTTGCATTTAATACAGTAGAACCTGCTTCTAAAACACCAGAGTAAACTCTGAAGAAGCATAATTTACCAATAAATGGGTCAGTAGCTATTTTAAATGCTAATGCTGCAAATGGTTCTGAATCAGATGTTTTTCTTTCTGTTTCTTCGCCATCTAATGTAACACCTTTAATATGTGGTACATCTAATGGAGATGGCATAAATGCAACTATGGCATTTAATAATTCTTGAACACCTTTATTTTTGTATGATGAACCACAGCAAACAGGAACTATTTTGTTATTTATTGTTCCTATTCTTAAACCTTTTTTGATTTCGTCTTCAGATAGTTCTCCACCATCTAAATATTTCATCATTAATTCATCATCTTGTTCTGCTGCAGCTTCAATCATTTCTGATCTATACTTTTCAGCTAATTCTTTTAAATCTTCAGGAATGTCTGTCTCTTCGATTTCTTTTCCTAAATCGTCTTTATGGATAAATGCTTTCATTTTGATTAAGTCAACGATTCCTTTGAATTGGTCTTCAGCGCCAACTGGTAACTGAATTGGAATAGCATTTGCATTTAATCTACTTCTCATTTGCTCAACGCATCCTAAGAAGTTAGCACCTGTTGTATCCATTTTATTTACATAAGCCATTCTAGGTACTTTGTAATTATCAGCTTGTCTCCAAACTGTTTCTGATTGTGGTTGAACTCCACCTTTTGCACAGAATACTGTTACAGAACCGTCTAGAACTCTTAAAGATCTTTCAACTTCTACAGTAAAGTCAACGTGACCTGGAGTATCAATGATGTTAATTCTATGATTTAACCATTGACATGTTGTAGCAGCAGAAGTAATTGTAATACCTCTTTCTTGCTCTTGAACCATCCAGTCCATAGTAGCTTCACCTTCGTGAACCTCACCTATTTTATGAGTTTTACCTGTATAGAAAAGAATTCTTTCAGTAGTAGTAGTTTTTCCTGCATCAATATGGGCCATTATTCCTATATTTCTAGTTCTTTCTAATGGAAACGCTCTACCTGCCATTAATTTTTCCTCCTATTTTAAATTAAATTTTACCATTTGTAATGAGCAAAAGCTTTGTTTGCTTCAGCCATTCTATGTGTTTCTTCTTTCTTCTTGAATGCTCCACCTGTTTGGTTAACTGCATCAATTATTTCAGCTGCTAGTTTTTCAGCCATAGTTTTTTCATGTCTATTTCTACTATAGATTACAAGCCATCTTAATCCTAATGTTTGTCTTCTTTCTGCTCTAATTTCGATTGGAACTTGGTATGTAGCTCCACCTACTCTTCTTGCTTTAACCTCAAGGACAGGCATAATATTATTTAAAGCTGTTTCGAAAACTTCTAATGCGTCTTTGTTTTCTTTTTCTTTAATAATATCAAATGCATCATAAACTATTTTTTGAGCAACTGTTTTTTTACCATCTAACATAATATTGTTTATTAATTTTGTAACTATTTTACTATTATATATTGGATCTGGTAAAACTTCTCTTTTTGCTATATATCCTCTTCTTGGCACTTTTCTTCACTCCTTTTCTTAAAATATAGATATTTTACATTAAAATATCAAAGTTACTCTGAAATACTATTTCAGTCAGTGCTATTAAAATTTATATCAATATGTTTTTAAACATTTTATTACATAATCTTAATTAACACTATAATTGCTTAAATCCTATTTTTTAGGACGTTTTGCTCCGTACTTAGATCTAGCTTGCATTCTATCTTTAACTCCTGCAGTATCTAATGTACCTCTGATAATGTGGTATCTAACACCTGGGATATCCTTTACCCTTCCACCTCTTATTAAAACAACACTGTGTTCTTGTAAGTTGTGTCCTATTCCTGGAATATATGATGTTACTTCATATCCATTTGATAGTCTAACCCTTGCAACTTTTCTTAAAGCTGAGTTTGGTTTTTTAGGTGTAACAGTTTTAACTACTGTACATACTCCTCTTTTTTGTGGTGATCTTGCATTTGTTTGTCTATTTAACTTAGAGTTAAATCCTTTTTGTAAAGCTGGAGCTGTTGATTTTGTAGTTGATGTTTTTCTACCTTTTCTTACTAATTGATTAATTGTTGGCACTTTTCATTTCACCTCCCAAAAATAAACATTAACGCTATATATTATAGCACTAATATAATAGTTTCGTCAATGTTTTTTTGCATATTTTTCCATTTTTATTTGTCATATTTTTACACGTTTGTGTTTAATTTTATTATATGCTATAATGTTTTTCATATTGGAGGATATTTTATGAAGGTAATGGTTATTTCAGATATACACGGTGGGCTTTCCGAGCTTAAGCAGGCATTAGATAGATTTAGACTTGAAAAAGCTAATAGATTATTAATTCTAGGGGACTTTGCAGGCTATTTTAATAGCTCAGCTGATTTTGAAGTTGCAGAAGTTTTAAATGAAATTTCAGATAAAATTTGTGCAGTTAGAGGGAATTGTGATAATGAACATTTAGAATCAATGTTTCATTTTGGTTTAATGGACATAAGAAGTATTAATTTAAATAGTGTCATTGTTACTTTAACTCATGGACATCTATATGACAAATATCATTTACCAGATTACTGTGGTGATATTCTGTTAACAGGCCACACCCACTATGGAATAATTGACAAACAAGATGATAAAATCTTTGCTAACCCTGGCTCAATATCAAGGCCAAGAAATGGTTCTTTAAAAACTTATTTAACAATAGATGATAAAGAAGTATGTTTAAAAACTTTAGATGGAAATGTTATACATTCTGAATCACTCAATAAAAAATAAGTGCTTTCGCACTTATTTTTTATTTATATCTTTTTCCTCTTTTTATATTTGCTCTTGCTTCTTCCATTTCTGCACATATTTCAGCAGTTTCTGGATCTATTATTTCTTCTGCTACTTCCTCTTTCATTATATTTGTTGCTTCAGTTGCCTGTTCAGCTTTAACATTGTTCTCTGGTTTTAAGGCCTCAGGTTTTAATGCAACATTTGCTCTTTCCATTAAATTTTCCTTGTTATATTCTGCAAGTTTAGTAAGCAGTTCTTGGTATTTTTTATAATCAACTGCAAAATAAATTGTTAGTCCTACAAATGCTGTCGTTGCAACAATAAGCATTCCCATCATAATTTTATTGTAATTTTCTTTAATCCAGCCAGATATTCCAGCAAAGTTAAACCAATTTTTTATTTTACTTATTGGTGTAATTATTTCTTGAACCGGTTCTTCTTCCTTTTCTACACTGATTTTATATATTTTTTCTTCTACAATTTCTGCTGCTTCATTTTTTATAGTTGCCTTTATTGTTATTTCGTTGTTTCCTGTTTTTAAAGCTTTATACCCTATTATTTCAATATTTGCTAATTCTTTATTAGCTAAAGCTTCTACTTCTAAATTTTCAACAGTATATGGTATTTTGTCTAATACAGTATATTCGTTTGTATTAAAGATAAATTCTGGTGTTAAATTTAATACTTTTTTATTATGATTTTCGTCAATATAATATACGCTTAAAGAGTTTAATGTTAATTCCTCATCAGCTCTTGTAGCAATTACGGTATATGTTGATTTGCTTCCATCTTCAGCTTTAACAGTAATTTCTACTTTGTTTTCTCCAACTTGAAGTTCTTCATCTCCAGATATGCTAACAGTTGCCTTTGAACTATCGGCAATTGCTGATACAGTTAATTTTGTAATATCATTTGGTACTGCAATTGTGTAATCATTTGTTTTATAGTTAAACTCTGGTGAAATTGTTCCTTCTTCTATTTGTAATTTAGCTAAAAAAGAATTGCTTGATTTTGTTGGTGTTGTATTAGTTGTTGTATTATTGCTTGGCTTTGGCGTTGGTTTTGGTTCTGGTTTTGGTTCTGGTACTGGTGTTGGAACTGGTTCAGCAACAACTACAGTAACTGATTGACTTGGATAAGCTTTTGTATCGTTAGCATCAGTTATATCTCCAGAAATTTGTACAGTATATGTTCCAGCTGCAGAAGTATTCAAAGTATATGTTTTAGTTTTATTTTCATTTACTGCGTCTTCATTGTATCCTACTATTTTATCTCCAATTCCGCTACCGCTCACACTTACATTCCATGTAGCTGCGTAAATATTAACAGTTATTGTAACATTGTCTCCTACAACTGCATTTGTTTTGCTTGCTGAAATACTAGCTGTTGCTGCTTTTACATCTGTATTAAGAAATAGAAACAATATTAATGCTATAATACATGTTATTTTTATCAATTTATTCATCTTTATCCCCTTTTCTTATTCTAAACTTCTATTGTAGACAATCCCTTTAGGTATTTTACAATTTTCAATAAATCAGCCGAATCGATTACTCCATCTTTGTTTATGTCTGCTGAAACTTCGGTTTCTATTAATGCTATTTCTTTTAAATGTTTTACTATTTTCAACAAATCGGCAGAATCGATTGTTCCATCTCCATTAACATCTCCAATCATTACAACTGTGTATTCATTTTCTGCTATTGTAAGTTTGGCTCCTGTTCCAAATACTTCTCCTGTTAAGATTGCATTTGGAATATCTGTAATTTTTGTAGTAGGTGAAACTTTTATTGTATTGTCCTCTATTTTATATAATTCTGATGCTTCTGTTTTTAAGTATGCTTCAGACACATATCCTTGTGTTCCATCTTCTAATTTAGCTCTATACCATGTATGTCCATCTACTGGAAATATAACTTTATCTATAATCGTAATTTTTGTTCCTGGTTGTAGAATTTTTATTACTTTCGTATTTGTTGTTGCTGGTCCAGATCTTAAATTGCACATTATTTCTATCTCTTTTTGATCATTTAATACTTCTGTTGTGGTTGCTTCTAGTAAATATTCTCTTGAAGCATAACCAATAATAATTTCTGCACCAGTATTATAAATAACTCTATCCCAATATCTTCCATCACTTGAAATTTCTTCAGATCTTTCTATTCTTATTAGTGTAGTTCCCCTAGGTGCTTTTGCTTTTATACTATAATTTGTTGATGGTCCACTTCTAATTGATAACGGTGTTGATTCTGTATTAACAATTACATCTTCTGAATGTATTGAAATTGGTCTTCCTGGCTTTTCTGATGCAACTGCTGGCATATTATCGTAAATTGGAATAATAAAATTAAAATTGCTATCTATAATTCCTAATTCTTCGTATGCATCATACACATCTAAACTTTCTGTATAGGGTGCTGATACGTTTTGTTGGTATTGATGTCCAAATAATGAATATTTACTACTACTATCTACATGATATTTTTGTAAATAAAGTGTATCTTGGTAATTGCCTATATATCCACCTTTTAAAAATTCTGCTCCACCGTTTATTGCAAGCTCTGGTGTTGACCATCCACTATTTATTGCTCTTGTCAAACCATTTGTTATAATTTCAGCTGTTGTATTTCCACTAGCTCCGATATTAAAATAATTATAATATCCTGTAAATCCTGCAACATTTCCTGAAATCAAACTACTTGTCCCGTTACCCTGTTCTTGTC
Organism: Clostridia bacterium; assembly: GCA_045628105.1. Taxonomy (GTDB): domain Bacteria; phylum Bacillota; class Clostridia; order TANB77; family CAG-508; genus UMGS1781. Next base: position 18,740 of record JAZQOX010000046.1, read on the forward strand.
TAATTCGAGCAGCTAGATGATATGGACTTACATTGTTGTTTTTTCCAGCTTCATAAATTATTTGTGCATATGATTTTTCTATTGTCTGTATAGCCCCACTTGTATCTATATATGATATCGAACTTTTATCCATAAAAGTTCCACTAATTATTGCCTGAACACCCTCAATGGTATGCACATTTTCGTTAAAAGAAAGAGTTTCAAATGCAAATATATATGTATCGTTTAACCAGTTTCTTGGATCAATGTAGTAGGATGCTGTTTTGTTTGAAGCACAATACCAGCTTCCATTATCTTGTGGTGTCGTTCCACAAATCGGGCAAACCCAATCGCTTATATTTCCAACTGTCAAACTATTGTGTACTAAACTTCTTGTATGTTTTAAAGTTGTTTCATTTTGTAATACATAGTTCCAATCTAAACCCGTATAAAGTATTGTAAAAGTCCAATTAGGATGTGCTGTTTTTAGTTCTTGAACAGCCGTATATATTTCTGGATAATTAACTAGATTATTTATATCTTCAGTTCTTGTACCTGCTTTAGCTCCGTTAGAAAAACATAGTGAAATTAAAATATAAAACAAGAATGTTAGAACAAATACAAACTTAAAGATCTTTCTGAATTTAAACATTTTTTCCTCCAAACATCATTTGTATTTTATGGTTGTTTATAGTATATAATATCGAAAAAAACAAGTCAAGAAAAAATAATAAAAATTATATGGAAATTTATGTTTCTTTTGGTGAACATAAAATGTGCAAATTAGGGACTGTCCCTAATTTGCACGTTGTTTTACTGATTCGTATATTACAATTCCTGCTGATACTGACGCATTTAATGATGTTATTTTCCCTTTCATTGGTATTTTTAGTAGAACATCACAGTTTTCTCTTACAAGTCTTGACATTCCTTCTCCTTCATTGCCTATTACTATTGCTATTGCTCCTTTTAAGTTTTCTTCATAGTAATATTTTGTTGCTTCTATTGCTGTTCCGTATATCCATACATCGTTTTCTTTTAGGTATTTGATTTCATCATTTAAATTGTTAACTCTTGCTATTTTCATGTGTTCTACAGCTCCACTGGCAACTTTATATACAGTGCTATTTACTCCACATGCTCTTCTTTTTGGTATTATTATTCCATGCACTCCTGCTGTTTCTGCTGTTCTTATTATTGCACCTAGGTTATGTGGATCTTCTATTCCATCTAGTATTAATATAAATGGTGATTCATTTCTTTCTTTTGCAACATTTAAAATGTCTTCTACTTCACAGTAATCAAATGGTGGAACTATTGCAATTACACCTTGGTGATTGTCTGTTTGTGCCATCTGATTCAATTTTTGTCTATCCACTTCAACTGTAACTATTCTTCTTTCCTTGGCAATTGCAAGAATTTTGTTTATAGAACCGTGTTTTTCTCCTCTTTCAACAAAAATTTTGTTAATGTCCTTTCCTGTTTCTAATAGTTCTAAAACAGAATTACGTCCTTCAATTTGATCTTGAAATTCATTTTCATTAACTTCAACTTTTTCTTCTTTTCTTGGTGCCTTTTTTACAAAATCTTTCTTATCTTTTTTAAAGTTTTTTCCAAAATTTTTGTTCTCAAATTTTTTTGTTCTTTCATTTCTTTTATTGTTAAATTTTCTATTATTATTCATATCAAATTTCCTTTCTATTCCTCGTCTAGTTTTAGCACTGATAAGAATGCTTCTTGTGGTACTTCAACATTTCCAATCTGTCTCATTTTTTTCTTACCTTTTTTCTGTTTCTCTAATAGTTTCTTTTTTCTTGTAATGTCTCCACCATAGCATTTAGCAAGTACATCTTTTCTCATTGCTGAGATTGTTTCTCTCGCAATTATTTTTCCTCCAACTATTGCTTGTATAGGTATTTCAAATAATTGTCTTGGAATAACTGTTTTTAATTTCTCTGCCATTTTTCTTCCTCTTGTATATGCTGTATCATTATGTACGATAAAAGATAATGCATCAACTTGTTCGTTGTTTATATGTATATCTAATTTTACCAAGTTTGATCTTCTATATTCACTAAATTCATAATCCATTGAGGCATATCCTTTTGTTTTTGATTTTAATGTATCAAAGAAATCATAAATTATTTCATTTAATGGGAGTTCATATTCAAGTGTAACCCTATTGCTGTCCAAATATTTCATGTCTATATACACACCTCTTCTGTCTTGACACATTTCCATTACATTACCCACATAATCCTTTGGAAGCATTATTTCAGCTTTAACCATTGGTTCTTCTATATATTCTACATCCTGCATAGGTGGTAAATCAATTGGATTGTATAATTCTAAAACTGAACCATCTCTTTTATGTACTTTGTAGATAACAGATGGTGCTGTTGTAATTAAACTTAAATCAAATTCTCTTTCCAATCTTTCTTGTATAATTTCCAAATGAAGTAATCCTAAAAATCCACATCTAAATCCAAACCCTAAAGCTATCGAAGTCTCTGGCTCATAGCTTAATGCTGCATCATTTAATTTTAATTTTTCTAAAGCTATTTTTAAATCTTCATAATCTCCACCATCTAATGGATATACTCCGCAATAAACCATAGAATTTGCTTTTTTATATCCAGGTAATGGTTCTGCTGCAGGATTTTCTACTGTTGTAATTGTATCTCCTACACTTAGGTCTGATACTGTTTTTATGCTTGCAGCAATGTATCCGAACTTCTCCTGCTTCTAATTTTTCAGCTGGTTTATAACTTCCTGGTTCTAAATAACCAAGCTCAGTAACTACAAATTTTTTCTTTGTGGCCATAAATAAAATTTCGTCTCCAACTTTAACTGTTCCTTCAACTACTTTAACATAGCTTACTGCGCCTTTATAGTTGTCATATAATGAGTCAAATATTAAGCATTTTACAGGTTTTTCTTTATCTCCAACTGGTGGTTTAAAGTCCGTAACAATTCTTTCAAGAACTTCTTCTATATTTAAGCCAGATTTTGCTGAAATGCAAGGTGCATCCATAGCTGGAATTCCTATAATATCTTCTATCTCCTTTTTTACTTCTTCTGGTCTTGCACTTGGCAAATCAACCTTGTTAATAACTGGCAATATATCTAAATTATTATCTAAAGCTAAGTAAACATTTGCAAGTGTTTGTGCTTCAACTCCTTGGCTACTATCCACAACTAGAATTGCACCCTCACATGCTGCCAAGCTTCTTGAAACCTCATAATTAAAATCTACATGGCCAGGAGTATCTATTAAGTTTAATATATATGTTTCACCGTCTTTTGCTTTATATTCCATTCTAACAGCTTGTGCTTTTATGGTTATTCCTCTTTCCCTTTCAATGTCCATATTATCAAGAACTTGGCTTTCCATTTCTCTTTCAGAAAGAACTCCAGTTTTCTCTATCAATCTATCAGCTAGAGTTGACTTTCCATGGTCTATGTGTGCAATTATACTAAAATTTCTAATATGTTTTTGCTTATCCATTGATTTCTCCCCTCATAGTAATTTATATATTAATAAATATATCTAGCCCAACGCAGGAGTTATATATTTTTTTCGAAAGAAAATAATCGAAGAGCCAACGGCTTACGGATTACCCTCGCTAGCCATTTCGATTTTTTCTTAAGAACAAAACATATATAACTCCGACGAGATTGGGCGCATTGTCTATAAAGAATTAAAATATTTCTCTAATGTAGATATTACCTCATCTTTGTTTTCTAATTCGTTTACAATTGTTCTAACCTTACTAGAATCTTTGAGATTTTTCAAATACCAGCAAATATGTTTTCTCATTTCTCTTACTCCAACATATTCGCCTTTTTCTTTTATTTCCATCTCTATATGTTCTTTTATTATTTTAAACTTTTCTTGTGGAGTCTTTTCTTGTGGCCTTATTCCATTTTGTAGTTCATCTATAATATCTTTAATCTTCCATGGTTCACCAAGAGTACCTCTGCCAATCATTATTCCATCAACACCGGTATATTCAAACATTTTTATGGCATCTTTAGTATCTTTAATATCTCCGTTTCCTATAACAGGTATTCTAACATTTTCTTTAACTTTTTTTATAATGTCTAAATCAACTTGTCCTGAATAATATTGTTCTCTTGTTCTTCCATGAATTGTAATTAAATTTGCACCAGCCGCTTCTATTATCTTTGCAGCCTCAACTGCAACAACATTTTTAGTATCCCATCCTTTACGTATTTTAACTGAAACAGGTTTATTTGTATTCTTTACAACATTCTCTACTATTTTTCCAACTAGTTCTAAGTTTAATAGTAATTTACTCCCATCACCATTTTTTACAACTTTTGGTGCAGGACATCCCATATTTATGTCAATAATATCTCCATAATTTTCAACCATTATTGCAGCTTTTGCCATTATTTCAGGATCATTTCCAAATATTTGAATTGCTATTGGATGTTTTTCTTCATTTAATTCTAAAAATTGCTCTGTTTTTTTATCGTTATAGTATAATCCTTTACTGCTTATCATTTCAGTACATACTAATCCAGGATTTCCATATTTTTTGCAAATTTTTCTATAACTTAAATCTGTAACTCCTGCCATTGGCGCTAATAATATATTATTTTCTAGTTCTACTGTTCCAATTTTTAATTTATTTATATACATTTATACTCCCTTAATAATCAAAAATAGATTTTTGTTTTCTTGAACTAATATTAAGTAATAATCCTATACATATCATATCTGTAATCATACTGCTTCCACCATAGCTAATAAATGGAAGTGGAACACCTGTAATTGGTAATAGTCCCATTGTCATTCCTATGTTCTCTAGAACATGAAAAATGAATATTCCGAACAATTCCTGCTGCTATATATGCTCCTAAATCATCTCCTGCTGTCTTTGCAATATTAACTGATCTAGTTATTAGTATAATATACAAAACAATCACAGTAACACATGTAACAAATCCCAATTCCTCGCCTATTACAGCAAAAATAAAATCTGTGGTTTTAGGATATAAAAATCCTAAGTGAGTTTGTGTTCCATTTAGCCAGCCTTGTCCAACAAGTCTTCCTGCTCCTATTGCTAATTTAGATTGAATTATATTATATCCTGCTCCTCTTGGGTCAAGATATGGATTTAAGTAAACATCTATTCTTGCCTTAGCATGTGCTGGTAATACAAAAAAATATAATAATGGTACTGCAATAACAATTAATAAAATTGCTGTAATAATATATCTTTTCTTTAATCCTGCAACATATAGCATAGCAGTAAGTGCGAAAATATATGCCATAGCAGTTCCATAGTCAGGTTGTAATATTATTAAAAGAACTGGAATTGCAGTTATTGCAAGAATCATTAATAATTTAAGTGGTCTATTTATGTCATTCCTTGACATTCCAGACATTATATTAGACAAAAATATAACAAATGCAATTTTAGCAAATTCGGCTGGTTGTATTGACATAGCTCCTAAATTAAACCAACTCGTTGCACCATTGATTGCACTTGTTAATAATACAACTATTAATAATACTATTGATATTATATAAAATACTATACTGAACCTTGCAATAAGTTTATAATCTATAAACATCAAGCCTATTAGCATTGGTAGACCTATTAAAACCCACATTATTTGTTTTTTAAAAGCCTCAAGATTTGATGCTATACTTGCACTATAAAGTGCAAATAATCCTATCAAAATTAGGATTATTGTACATATTAAAATACTCCACTCTGTATTTTTTAATTGTTTTTTATTCATATTTTTCCTTTCACAATATTATACAAAATAGGGTTATTTACTCTCCACCTCTGAATTTTCAGTTTTTACAGTTTCTTCATTTTTTTCTTCTTTTCCATCTTCTTTATTTTCTTCATTTTTTTCTTCAGATTTCTCTTCTTCTATTTTTTCTGTATTTGTTTTTTCTTTTTCAATCTCTTTTTTCATCTCATATTTTATGTTAGCTATAGGAATATTGGCATATAATGAAGGGGCCCCTGAAGTCCCATCTTCGTTTACCTCGTTTGTAAGTCTTACGTCTATTTCTCCTTCTTCAACTTCAATATACTTTTTTATAACTTCAATAATTTCTTGCTTCATTAATTCCAAAAAATCAGCCGAAACATTTGCTCTATCTTGCATTAAAACCAGGTGTAATCTTTCTTTTGCTTTATTCTTACTTCCACTTGTCTCTTTACCCTGATTTTTTCCAAATTTTTTAAAAAAGTTTATTATATTTTCAAACATGTATATTCCTCCAAATTCAAAATGTTTTTAATTTTTCTTTAGCATATTTTTTAACTTTGCAAATAAACCTTTTTCTCTTCCAGGGATTGTTACATCTATATTATCACCCAGAATTCTTCTAGCAGTTTCTATATATGCCTTACCTGATGGGGCTTTTTTATTTTTTATAACTGGTTCTCCTTTATTTGTTTGAGTTATAATATATTCATCATCAGGAACAACGCCAATTAAATCTATTGATAATAAATCAATAATATCATCAACATCCATCATTTCTCCTCTTTTTACCATTGATGGTCTTAATCTATTAACAATTAATTGAGGATTTTTTATTTGTGTAGATTCTAATAACCCTATAATTCTATCTGCATCACGAATAGC
>JAZQOX010000047.1:0-13516 GCA_045628105.1 Clostridia bacterium
AAGCAGCACAAAAAGCAAAAATAGAATTATCAGGCGTACAACAAACAAATATTAACTTACCATTTATTACAGCTGATAGTACAGGACCAAAACATTTAGACGTAACATTAACAAGAGCTAAATTTGAAGAATTAATTAGAGACTTAATAGAACAAACAACAGGACCAGTTAACCAAGCATTAAAAGATGCAGGATTAACAGCAGATAAAATTGATCAAGTTTTATTAGTTGGTGGTTCTACAAGAGTTCCAGCTGTTCAAGAAGCAGTTAAGAAAATTACAGGATAAGAACCAAATAAAGGAATAAACCCAGATGAATGTGTTGCAATTGGTGCATCAATTCAAGGTGGTGTTCTTTCAGGAGATGTTAAAGATTTAGTATTATTAGATGTAACACCATTATCATTAGGTATTGAAACATATGGTGGAGTATTTACTAAGTTAATTGAAAGAAATACAACAATACCAACAAAGAAATCTCAAATATTCTCAACAGCAGCAGATGGTCAAACAAGTGTTGAAGTACACGTTCTTCAAGGTGAAAGAGAAATGGCAGCTTACAATAAAACATTAGGAAGATTCCAATTAACAGGTATACCTGCAGCTCCAAGAGGAATTCCTCAAATTGAAGTAACATTTGATATTGTTGCTAATGGTATAGTTCACGTTTCAGCAAAAGATATGGCTACTGGAAATGAACAAAATGTTACAATTACAGCTAGTACAAATCTTTCTGAAGATGATATAAACAAAGCTGTTAAAGATGCAGAAGCACATGCAGCTGAAGATAAGAAGAGAAAAGAAGAAGTTGAAGTTAGAAATAATGCTGAAAGTTTAGTATATAGCAGCCAAAAAACTTTAGATGAATTAGGAGATAAAGTAAGTGGCGAAGAAAAATCTAAAGTTGAAGCTGAAATAGAAAATGTTAGAAAAGCATTAGATTCAAACAATACAGAAACAATAAAAGAAGCTACAGAAAAATTAACACAAGTATTCTACAAATTATCTGAACAACTTTATAAAGCAAGTGGCGCACAAGGTGGTGCTGGTGCAGAAGGCACAGAAGGTACAACAGGAAATGACGGAAATGTTTATGATGCAGACTATAAGGTAGAAGACGACAGCAACAAATAAAAACGAATGAAAAGCTTCGTCTAGCGTTGTTAAATTGAAACAAAAAATGCTCAATGTACTTATGTACACCTACGCTTTTTTGTTTCAATTTGCCTAGCTATACTCGCTTTTGCTTCGTTTTTCAAATTTATAATTATATGTGAAATTTAAGATTTTAGATATAATTATGAAAATTAAAATACTATAAAGCAAAAAATTCTGTAAGTGAGGGGTTCGAAATGTATTGAGCTAGGAGTTCTTACAAATTTTACGGAAAAGTTGTCGATTAATTGAAAGGAAACCGTAAAATTTTGTAGAACTCCTGCGAAAAGGAATGAGACAACTGAACAGAAAGAATTATTGCTTTATAGTAAAACATTACCAGTAAAAAAGGAGATTTTACAAATGTCAAATAAAAGAGATTATTATGAAGTTTTAGGCGTAGACAAAAACGTAAGTGATGATGAATTAAAAAAGGCATATAGAAAAATGGCAAAAAAATACCATCCTGATGCAAATCCAGATAATAGAAAAGAGGCTGAAGAAAAATTCAAAGAAGTCTCTGAAGCTTATGAAGTTCTATCAGATGCACAAAAAAGAAGAATGTATGATCAATTTGGACATGATGGACCACAAGGATTTGGCGGTGGTACAGGTGGACCAGGTAGTGGATATTATTCATACACATCTTCAGGATTTAATGGATTTGATGATTTTGGTGATTTAGGAGATATTTTCTCAAGCTTTTTCGGTGGAGGAGCAGGATTTGGTGGTAGAGGTGCAAGCAGTCGTCAAAGAACATCTGGACCAAGAAAAGGTAGAGATTTAAAATACAATCTTGATATAACTTTTGAAGAATCATATTTAGGAGTAAACAAAGAGATAACTATATTAAGAGATGAAGAGTGTCCGACATGCCATGGAAGCAAAGCAAAACCAGGAACAAAAACATCTACATGTAAAGCATGTAATGGAACAGGTAGAGTTACACAAACTGTTTCTACAATACTTGGACAAATGCAAACACAAAAAACATGTCCAGAATGTAATGGAGAAGGAACAAAAATAGAAGAAAAATGTACAGAATGTAGAGGTAAAGGAACAATACGCAAAACAGTAAAAATAAAAGTTACAATACCAGCAGGTATTGATCACGGTCAAACAATTGTATTAAAAGGTGAAGGAGAAAGTGGAATAAAAGGCGGACCAAGAGGTGATTTATACATAGTTGTATCTGTTAGAAATCATAGCGTATTTAAAAGACAAGGAAACAATGTTATTTGCGAGATTCCAATAACATTTACACAGGCCACTTTGGGAGCAGACATAGAAGTGCCAATGGTAGATGGAAGTAAAGAATCATTTAAAATTCCAGAAGCAACACAAGTAGGTACAAAATTTATAATAAGAGGAAAAGGATTTAAATTTGTAAATAACACATCGAGAGGAGATTACATATTTATAGTTGATGTACAAATACCAAAAAAACTAACGGCAGAACAAAGAGAATTATTAACTAAACTTGCAAAAACAATGAACGAACAACCACCAATAAAGAAAAAAGGAATATTTGGGTAAATAATAGGCAAAATCTTACTTTTTTAAGATTTTGCCTTTATCTTTATAAAAAAATATGGTATAATTAAAAAAGTGCAGTATAAGAATGCCTTATGAAGAAAATAATTAAATGGAGGTTTTATATGTTTAATTACGAGGATTATGTAGTAAGCGCAGATTATATCAAAGGAAAAATTGGAGAGAGAGAACCAAAAGTTGCAATAGTTTTAGGATCAGGATTAGGAGTATTAAGTGAGGAGATTCAGAACAAAATTGTTATAAAATATGCAGATATTCCAAACTTCCCAATATCAACAGTTGCAGGACACGCAGGCGAATTAATTATTGGAGAATTGGCAGGAAAAGAAGTTATAGCAATGAATGGAAGATTTCATTATTATGAAGGATATGATTTGAAGGAGGCTACATTTCCTATAAGAGTATTTAAACTATTAGGAATAGAAACATTGATTTTAACAAATGCAGCAGGAGGAATAAACACAGACTATAATGCTGGAGAATTTATGGTAATTAATGATTACTTAAGTTTCTTTGCAGAATCAGTTCTAAGAGGAAAAAATCTTAGTGAATTTGGAGAACGTTTCATAGATATGAGTGAAACTTTTAACAAAAAATTAAGTAAAAAAATGTTTGAAATTATAAATAAATATACAAATGCAGCACACGAAGGTGTTTATGCATATATGAAAGGACCTACATATGAATCACCAGCAGAAATTAGAGCATTAAGAACAATGGGCGCAGATGCTGTTGGAATGTCAACAGTTCCTGAAGCAGTTGTTTCACATCATTGCAATATGAATACTGTAGCAGTATCTTGTATTACAAATATGGCAGCAGGAGTATTAAAAGAAAAACTATCACATGAAGATGTAAAAAATACAGCAGAAAGAGTTAAAATTACATTTAAGGAAATTATAAAAGAATTTGTAAGTGAATTATAAAACAAGAGTCCCATTATTGGGACTCTATTTTAAAAACCGACTTCACAAAACAAGAAAAATATGGTAAAATATATAATAATAGATTAATGAAATTTTGGAGGAGAAAATATGGAAATAAAACTTATGCAAAAAACTGTTACTTCATGGGATGACCCACAATATATGAATATTTTATTATCTGCAATCTTAATGTCAAATAGCATGAATAGATCAGCAGATAAACCAATGGCTGCATTAGCAGATAAATTTGATTCACATCTATGTTTTAGACTTGTACACGAAATATCAGCGGCACTAATAATGAAAAGACTTGCTGAAGGATTAAATTTAAACGGAGATTTAGCATATGCGGGTATGCTTATGCATGATGTTGGACATCCTTTTAGTGCACATGATGGAGAAGAAATTTTCACATCAATTGGTAAATTATATAACTGTGGATATTTTCATCATAATGCAAAGGGAATTGAAGTAATAAGAAGAGAAAATATTTTAGAAACAGCACTTGCAATGATACCTAATATTGAGCATAAACCTGAATTAAGAGAAAGATTAGAGAGAGATTTTGATTACTTTTTAGATATAGTTATTTCACATGATGGTGAGGCAGATCCAAAAGATTTGACAAAATTACCTCAAGAGTATTCTAGCATAAGGGAAGCTATTGAAGATAAACTAAGAAGGTCTAATACACAAAATGATTACAAATTTGTTTCACAAACTCCAGAAGGAATGCTTGCTAAATATGCAGATGTTATTGCATATTTAAGCAGTGATGTTAGAGATGGATTTAGACTTGGAATATTAAAAAATTTTAATAATCAATTTTTATCAATATTTGGAAGAATTGTTGCAACATCACGTTCAGCAATTAAAGACGACAAGGATGCAATTGAAATTGCAAAAGACGAAATAAAAAGATTACAAGAAAAGCACCTAGAAGAAACAGAAAGTGACATAGAAGATCCAAATAATAAAAAATTGATTGAAATAGCAAAAAAAATAAGAAATGAAATAAAAAACAATGGTATTAACACATATATATTATCATCTTTCTATGAAGAGGATACAGCCATTGAATTAGGTAATAATAATCAAGCTGAATTGTTCGAAATAGAAAAAGAAAAAGCTGAAAACAAAATCAACGAAATATTACAGAAACACTTGGAACAATATGTTGCAGAAAGGTTATCCGATCCAACTGTAGATAAAAGAGAAGTAAAAAACGCATTAGGTAAAATAACAGATTATGTAAATAAAATGCTATATGTTAATACAATGGTTGTAAAAGATGTTACAAATAAAATACAAGAATTTTTTATAGAAGACCTAATAACTAATACAAGGAATTTATTAGAATCAAATAAAAAAGCTCAAGAAAAAGGCGAAACACCTATATCTGTACCGCTATTATCTGAGTATGCTGCTGATTTATATAAAAAGGCAAAAAACTTTGGGTATACTTTTTACGTACCACATGTTAAAACAAAATACCAAAAGGAATTATTACCTAAAAATGTACAAAAAATTGTAGAAGATTGTTCAAGAAGAATACTTGAATCTGGAATATTAGATGACAGACTATCAGATGTAGCAATAAAAAATAAAATACCACAAGAAAAACTTGAAGTTCTTGAAATAGAAAATTATGAAGAAGACTTAAGAACTATAGCTTCAAAGACAACAATTAAAGGTAGATATACAGCTGACAAGAAAAATAAAAGAGGAAAATTTGATATAGTTGCAAAAGTTGAAGACAGCATAAAAAAACAAGGAACAAGGCTTGCAAAGGTATATGAACATTGTTATGAAGCAATAGAACATCAAATAAAATCAAAAGTTAATATAGCACTTAGCCATGATTATAAATATAGAGAAAGAACAAGTTGTATAGATGTTCAATATGAAGATGAAATAAAAAAAATGAGAGAAAAATATTTAAGTATGTATCCAGAGCTTGCATGTAATACAACAGATGAGACGAAAGTTGCTAAGCAAGAAGAATTAAAAGAAAGAATTACAACTGAATTAATTAAAACGGAACTAAAAAAAATAAAAGAAAAAATGGCTATCCAAATTTCAATGGATTATATTAGCGGAATGACAGACGAAGGAATAAAAGATTTAGCAATTGATTTGAACTTTATGACACAGGATGAGTATAATAAAGCACAACAAGAAAGAGGCGGAGAAGCAACAGACCAAATAAAAAAATTACAAGCAATGACTAAATAATTAATTAAATTATATTCTTAATCGGAGGAAACTATGCCAAAATTTTTTATAAATAACAATCAAATTCAAGATGATGTTATTAATATAGTTGGCGAGGATGTTAATCATATTGCAAATGTTTTACGCAAAAAAATCGGAGACGAAGTAAACATTTGCAATATTTCTACATCCGAAAATTTTTTGTGCCAAATTATGGAGATTAATAAGGAAAACGTCATTTGTAAAATAAAAGATATATTAAATAATGAAACTGAATCAAATGTTAATATTACAATTTTTCAAGGATTGCCAAAAGCTGAAAAAATGGAACTAATTATTCAAAAATGCACAGAACTTGGAGCTAAAACATTCGTACCTGTACAGATGGAAAGATGTATTGTAAAACTAGATAGAAAACAAGAAGAAAAAAAACTTGAGAGATGGCAAAAAATTGCAGAGACTGCAGCAAAACAATGCGGTAGAAATGTAATTCCAAAAGTGGAAAATGTAATAAATTTTAAAAATCTTTTGAATTTAATAGAAAAGTATGATATAGTATTATTGGCTTATGAAAATGAAGAAAAATATTCATTAAAAGATGCGCTAAAAAATATTGATAAAGAACAAAATTTAAACATTGGACTTATTGTTGGACCAGAAGGTGGAATTACAACAAATGAAGTCGAAGAATTAGTTAAAGCAGGTGCTGTAAGAGTTACACTTGGAAAAAGAATTTTAAGAACGGAAACTGTGGGCATTGCTGTAACAGGCATTATAATGTATGAATTTGAAGACACATAAGAAGAGGGGAATGAATTAAGGATTGAAAAAGATAATTGAAAAAAGCCTAGATGAAGAAAAAAATAAAAGGAAATTAAGCGACGAAGTAATAAAGAAAATAACATATAGGGTTATTTCAAATGCAGCTATATGTATTTCTTTTGTTATCGTATTTTTTTCTTTTATAATTGCTGAGCAATTTTTGGACAAATTTTATACAATAAATATTTTAAAGGCATGTTCTATAATTTTTCTAATATATGCCATTACTCTTATGGAGATTGCATATAAAAAAGATAGTGAAAAATGTGCATTAAGTGGTATAGAGATTTTAATGCTTTCAGTGGCTACTTTATTCTTTCCATATGTATTATATCAGGGATCAAGGATTATCTTATACATATTAATAACTATTACAACTTTATACTATATTGCAAAAATTATTAGAATAAGCAATTTTGAAAAAAAACAATATATTTTAGGTGTAAGTGATATTCCTGAAATAATAAAGAAAGAAAGCCATGATGAAATGGCAAAAAAAGAAATTGAAAAAAATGAAAAACAAAGAGAATTACTAAAAAAACAGAAAAAAGAGGAAGAACTTAAAAAGATTGCAGAAACGGAAAACGAAATAAAACAGGAAGCGGAGAAAACAAACAAGAAAAAAACAGTTAAAAATGATAACGAAACTGAAAAGAAAAAATCTACTAAATCAAAAACAGGAACAACAAAGAAAACAGCAAAAGATATTGAAAAAGAACCAATTCAAAAGAAAAAAACTACTAGAAAGAAAAAGGAAACTTCTGAAGTAGAAGTAAAAGAAACGAAGACAAGTAAAAAAGCAGAAGATACTATAAAAAAAGTAGACAGTACTACACATGAACAAGTTACTACAGAAGTTAAAAGAAAAAGAGGCCGTCCAAGAAAGAATAAGGTGAGTGAATAATGTTAAGAAGCATGACAGGATATGGAAGAGGTAAATACATAAACGATGCAAGAGAATATAATGTTGAAATTAAATCTGTTAATAATAGATACAGCGACATTTCAATCAAAGTACCAAGAAGTTTAAGCTTTTTAGAGGATTATATTAAGAAAAATATTTCAAATTCAATTGCTCGTGGCAAAGTCGAGGTTTTTGTTAATTTTTCTAATAATAGTGATAAAGGTAGAAATATACAAATAAATCGAGAACTTGCTACAAAATACATTGAAGAAATGAAAAAAATAGCAAGTGAAACAAACATAAATGCCAATATTGAAGTTATAGATATAATGAAAATGCCGGAAGTTTTAAATATGAGCATTGATGAAAATGATGAAGAAATAATTAAGGAAGAACTTACAAAGGCTTTAAATGAGGCAATCAGCTCATTTATTACAATGAGAGAAATTGAGGGAGAAAAAATTTCCATAGATTTAAAAGCAAGAATTGAAACAATAAAAGAAAAAATTAATCAAATAAATTCAATTTCTTCTGGACTTGTTAAAGAATATATAGTAAAATTAGAAAAGCGAGTTAATGAACTTTTAAAACCAGATGTGGTTGATGAAGCAAGATTAGCTCAGGAAATAGTAATATATTCTGACAAATGCTCAGTTGAAGAAGAAATAACAAGACTAAGAAGTCATATTGATCAGTTTTTAAATTTAATCAGCAGTAATAGTGCTAATGGAAAGAAAATAGATTTCTTAATTCAAGAAATGAATAGAGAAACAAATACAATAGGTTCAAAAGCAAATAATCTTGAAATTACCAATTATGTTGTAGATATTAAAACTGAACTTGAAAATATACGTGAGCAAATTCAAAATATAGAATAGGGAGGACAAGATGAAGCTCGTAAATATTGGATTTGGAAATGTTGTTTCCGCTAATAAAATTGTTTCAATTGTTAGCCCAGAAGCAGCACCAATAAAAAGAATTGTGCAGGAAGCTAAAGATTCAAAAACGGCAATAGATGCAACATGTGGAAGAAGAACAAGAGCGGTTTTGATCATGGATTCTGGACATATTATTTTGTCGGCTATACAGCCTGAAACTATAGCAGCACGATTAGATAAAGATATTGCAAAAGAAGATGAATTTGAAGAATAAAAAAGAAAGGATTTGAAAAAAATGATTATTAAACCAACAGTTACAGATTTATTAGAAATCGTAGATAACAGATTTGAACTAGTAATACTAGTTTCTAAAAGAGCAAGACAAATTTCAGGAGGTGAACTTCCTTTAACAACAGTTAAAGAAAAGTCAACTGTTACTTTAGCAGCAAACGAAATTGCTGAAGGTAAGGTGAAACCAGTATGTTAGTATTGTTATCAGGAGTATCAGGTGCAGGAAAGGATACTATAAAAAAAGAACTAATTAAAAGAATGCCTAATGTTACATCTATGCCATCTTACACAGATAGAACACCAAGAGAAGGCGAAGTAAATGGTGAAATATATAATTTCATATCTACTGAGGAATTTGAAAAAAAAATAAAAGAAAATGAATTTTATGAATATTCTGTTCACCATGAACATTACTATGGAACATCTAAAAAAATATTGGATGAAAATATTAAATCAGGTAAAATTATTGTTAAAGATATAGAAGTTAATGGAACAGAAAATCTTGTAAAATTATTTAAAGATAACATTGATATTGTAACAATATTTTTAAGAGTTCCAAAGGATGAACTTAGAAGAAGATTAGAAAATAGAACAAAAAAACCAAGTATAAAAGAGATTGAGCTTAGATTAAACAGATTTGATTATGAAGAATCAAAAATTGGAATCTATGATTATGTTTTAAAAAATGATGATTTGGAAAAAACTGTACAAATTATTATGACGATAATAGAAAATGAAAAAAAACTAAAGAATAAATAACAAGAAAGGAAGTGCTACATATGAATAAAAAAAATAAAATTTTTGTTAGAATATTTGCAGCCGTACTTGCTGGATTAATGATACTAGGAGTCGCTTCATCTTTATTATATATGATTTTTATAAAATAAATAGGGGGAATACAAATGCTAAAAGGATTAGGAGTACTTTCAGTAACTGAAACTGATATCGCCAAATATATAGATGCTTTAGCTAATAGCCCTTATGAACTTGTAATGTTTATAATAGACATTATACTTGTAATTTTGCTCACAATAAAGTTTATACAAGTTTTGAAAGGAACAAGGGCTTTACAATTATTAAAAGGAATTATTTTTTTAATTGTTGCAACTATGTTGACATCTATATTAAAATTAAGAATTCTTAATTTTATCTTAACAACTATTATGACATATGGTGTTATATTGTTAATAGTAATGTTTCAGCCTGAGCTTAGAAGAGCATTAGAACAATTAGGTTCTAATAAAATTAATAAATTTTTTGGAATAGAGCATGATATTTATGCTAAGAAAAAGGAAAATATATATAAAGTTGTAATTGCAGCAACAGAACTTGCAAAAACAAAAACTGGAGCTTTGATTGTTTTTGAAAAAGACATTAAATTAAAAGACATAATAGATACGGGTGTTTTAATTGGTGCAGACATTTCACCACAGTTATTAGTAAATATTTTTGAACCTAAAACGCCATTACATGACGGAGCAGTTATAATAAGCGAAGGTAAAATTATGGCAGCTGCGTGTATGTTACCTCTTGCAGGGGATAAGAATATTTCAAAGAAATTAGGAACAAGACATAGATCAGCAATTGGAATATCAAAAGAGTCTGACAGTGTTGTAGTTGTTGTTTCCGAAGAAACTGGTAAGATATCAGTTGCAAGAAACGGAACATTAATTGCAGATGTCAAGGAAGAGGCTTTAAAACAAATTTTGATTAAAAATTTAATTCCTAAGGTTGAAGAAAATAAAAGAAAAGGTATTTTTAAAAAGAACGAAAAATGAGAAATATAAAGCTTATAATAGAATATGATGGTAAAAAATTTGGTGGATGGCAAAAGCAACCCACCAAATTAAATATTCAAGGAGAAATTGAAGAGGCAATAAAGGAAATAACTGGTGAAGAAGTTGAACTTAATGCATCCGGCAGAACAGATGCAGGCGTTCATAGTTTAGGACAAGTTGCAAATTTTAAAACAAATAGTAAAATAGAAATAGATAAGTTTGCGATTGCAATAAATTCAAAATTAAAGAAAAGTATAGTAATAAAAAGTGCAGAAGAAGTTGATGAAAACTTTCATGCTAGATATAGCTGTAGAGGGAAAAAATACAGATATATAATAAATAACTCTTATCAAGGAACAGCAATATATAGAGATTTAGAGTGTCATATTCCACAAAAACTTGATATCACAAAAATGCAAGAAGCTATAAAATTTTTTGAAGGTGAACACGATTTTAAGGGATTTAAAGCAAGTGGAACAAGTGGTAAAAGTACAATTAGAAATATATATTCAGCAGATGTAAAAAAAGAAAACGAAAGAATTATTATAGAACTTACTGGAAATGGATTTATGTATAATATGGTTAGAATTATTTCTGGAACAATTGTTGATGTAGGACTCGGGAAAATTAGGCCAGAAGATATTCCGGAAATTATTGAATCAAAAGACAGAACAAGAGCTGGTAAAACACTTCCAGCACATGGTTTGTATCTTGTTGAGGTATATTACTAAAAGGAGAGAATACAAAATGGATAAAATAGATGAAGCAAAAAAAATACTAGAAAAATATGATCAAACTCATATTCAGGTAAAAGATGAAAAGCTTGCAAATCAAATTTTAAACATTGATTTTGAACGACTAGAGGAATTATATGAACACATAAATAAAATTGATAATAACTGTAATTTAGAGGATATTCAACCAGTTAAAGCAATTAATCCTGACAAACTTGAAAAATCTACACTAAATGAATATATTACTTTGGGTGAAAATGTTATAAAAAATGGTCAATTTGCTGTTGCAATTATGGCAGGTGGACAGGGAACAAGGCTTGGACATAAAGGACCTAAAGGAACTTTTAAACTAACCTTAAATTCAAAGGAAAAATCTTTATTTGAGGTTATAGTAGATAAATTAAAAGATGCTAACAAAA
Source organism: Clostridia bacterium (assembly GCA_045628105.1). GTDB lineage: Bacteria > Bacillota > Clostridia > TANB77 > CAG-508 > UMGS1781. The sequence continues at coordinate 11,675 of JAZQOX010000047.1, forward strand.
AATATAAAATAAATCTTATATGCTATATTATGACAAGTTCTGAAAATCATGAAGAAACAGTTAAATTTTTTAATGAGAATAATTTTTTTGGATATAATAAAGAAAATATTATATTTTTTATGCAGGGAAATTTACCTCTTTTAGATAAACAGGGGAAAATAATGCTTGATGAAAATGGAGAGATAAAACTTGCTTCAGATGGAAATGGTGGAATATTTTATTCTATGAAAAAAAATGGCGTAATAGACCATATGAAAAAAAATAAAATAGAGTGGGTTTTTATTGGATCTGTAGATAATTTACTTGTTAAATATGTAGATACATTACTTTTAGGATTGGCAATAAGCAAAAAAGTTAAAATTGCTACTAGAACAATTATAAAAAATAGTCCATATGAAAAAGTTGGAGTGCTATGCAAAAACAAGGGCAAAGTTAAGGTGATAGAATATACTGAAGTACCTAAAAAAATGAGAATGGCTATGGATGAAAATGGTGAAATGCTATATGGAGAATCTCATATAATGTGCAATCTATATAACATTGATGCTATCGAAAAGGCAAGTTCAAAGGAACTAAAATATCATGCAGCATTAAAAAAGGTAAAACATTTGGATGAAAACGGCAAAATAATTGTTCCAACAGAGGAAAACTGTTACAAGTTTGAAAAGTTTATTTTTGATAGTTTTTGCTTATTTGATGAAATTGCAATTTTGAGGGGGAAAAGAGAAGAAGATTTTGCTCCAATTAAGAATGCAGAAGGAATAGATAGCCCAGAAACAGCAAAAAAAATGTATGAAGATTATATAAATAAATTAAGTATAAATAGTAAAAAATACATATAATAAGGAGTTAATATGAAAAAAAAAGATATAAAAGGTGCATTGCTTAATATAACAAAAATAATTATTGGTACTGTAATAATGGCAATAGGAATTGATTTTTTCTTGTTACCTAATCAACTTTCAACAGGTGGTTTTACGGGAATTGCAACAATTATTTATTATCTTTGTGGATTTCCTGTAGGAACGTTAGTTATGTTACTAAATATTCCGTTGTTTTTAATGGCGTACTTTAGACTAGGAAAAGAGTTTCTGGTTAATGCATTATTAGGTACATTTTTCTTATCCTTATTTTTAAATATTTTTGAGCAATTTGATGCTATAACAGATGATAGATTTCTTGCATTTTTATATGGATCAATAATTGTTGGAATTGGAACTGCAATTGTTTTAAAAGCAGATTCTTCAACTGGTGGTTCAGATTTATTTGCGAGTATTGCTAAAACTTATAAGCCACAAATAAAAACAGGAACTTTTATAGTAGGTCTTGATACAATTATTGTTTTAGCAAATACACTATTTTTTAAAGAAATTGAAGTAGGACTATATTCCGCAATTGCAATATATGTTTTAGGAAAAGTATTAGATATTTTCTTTGAAGGAATAGGATTTACAAAAATATTATTTGTAATTTCTCCAAAATGGAGTGAGATTGCAGAAAGAATAGATAAAGAGATAGACAGAGGTTCTACTGCAATAGAAGCACAGGGTACTTATTCAAATATTAACACTAAAATGCTTATGAGCGCAATGTCAAGACATGAAATAAGAAAAGCAAGATCAATTGTTAAAGAGATAGATCCATCAGCATTTATTATAATAACAAATGCAAGAGAGGTATTTGGAGAAGGATTCAAAAAAGCATGATCCATATAAAAAATATATCTATATTAATTTTGATATTTTTTATTTTAAATAATTATAAAAATAAAAAAATGTTGAAAAAAAATAATTAATATAATATAATTAGAAAAAAAAGGGGGGAAAACAAATGAAAAACAAT
>JAZQOX010000048.1:0-50942 GCA_045628105.1 Clostridia bacterium
TTATCTAATATAACAGTTTCAAATGTGTTATTAAAATCTTTGAATAATTTTTTTATAATATTTTTTGTCTTCTTTTCTTTTGTTTTCTCCGTGACTGGTAAAATTATTATTTTATTTTCTTTTAAATCTTTTATTTGAAAAACATTTAATATTTTATACCACCACTTAATATGTTCTGGTTGTTGGAGAAGTACTACCATCTTTATCACCTAGAACATTATATTAGCATAATACTTTATTTTAGAACATGAATTATAAAATTTTTCCGCCACCTATTAAAATGTCCTCATCATAAAAAACAACTGACTGACCTGGTGTAATAGCTCTTTGAGGATCATCAAACTCTATTTTTACTTTTCCTTCATAAACTGGAATTACTCTTGCCTTTGCAGGTTTTGACCTGTATCTTACTTTTGCGAAACATTCAAATTCATGCTCTACTTTATCAAAAATATGCCAGTTTAATTCATTAGCATATAAATAATTTTTATACAGTTTTTCTTCATTTCCCACTATAACTTCATTTTTATCTTTATTAATATTAATAACATAAAGTGGTTCTGAGTATGATATTCCTAATCCTTTTCTTTGCCCTATTGTATAGTTTATAAATCCTTCATGATTTCCGAGAATTTTTCCACTATCTAAAACTATATTTCCATTATTTAAATTTATATAGTCCTTAAGAAATGCTTTATAATCATCATTTGGTATAAAGCATATTTCTTGGCTATCCTTTTTATGAGCGATTTCCAAACCGTGTTCTTCAGCAATTTTTCTTGTTTCTTGTTTGCTCTCTAAATTTTGTAATGGAAATAAAATATGCTCTACAACTTCTTTATTTATACCATATAAGAAATATGTTTGATCTTTGCTTTCAACATCTGATTTTTTTAACATATATCTTTTATATTTTTCTGAATACTCAACCTTTGCATAATGTCCTGTTGCTATATATTTGCATCCATTTTTTTTAGCTTCTTCATATAATAAACCAAATTTTAAATGTTTATTGCATTCTATGCATGGATTTGGAGTTCTACCATTTTTATATTCTGAAATAAAATTATCAACAACTTTATTTTTAAAAGCGTCTGCCAGGTCTAAAACATAATGTTTAATTCCTAATTTATCGCATATTTTTTTAGCATCTTCTGCTGATTTTTCATCATTTTTTCCACATGGTTTCCATAGTTTCATTGTGCAACCTATAACTTCATATCCCTGCTCTTGAAGTAGTATCGCCGCAACACTACTATCTACTCCTCCGCTCATTCCAAGTAGAACTTTGTCCATTTTTGCTCCCTTCTTTTTTTTACTAATTTTAAAATATTTTTTTAAACCTGTCCCCAATTGGGATTTTTTTCCCAATTTAAATACGTCCCCAATTGGACATTTGGAATTTATTTTTTTGCAAAGTTCCACCCATCTTTGCACATATCTTCTATTCCTTTTTCTGCTTTCCAACCAAGTTCTTTTTCTGCTTTACTTGCATCAGCATAGCACGCTGGTATATCTCCAGGTCTTCTTTCACCTATTTTATATTTAACTTTCACACCATTAACTTTTTCGAATGTTTTAACTAATTCTAATACAGAATATCCATTTCCTGTTCCTAAGTTATATATTTTTACACCTTTTTCTTTTCTTATTTTGTCTAGTGCTTTTAAATGTCCAATGCTTAAGTCTACAACATGTATATAATCCCTTACTCCTGTTCCATCTGGTGTGTTATAATCATCTCCAAATACTGTTAATTCTGGATATTTTCCCTTTGCAACTCCCATTATGTATGGCATAACATTATTTGGTATTCCATTTGGAACTTCTCCAATTAGTCCACTTGAATGCGCTCCTATTGGGTTAAAATATCTAAGTATTGCTATACTAAATTCTGGATCTGCTTTATTAACATCCTGCAATATTTCTTCAATCATCAATTTTGTGCTACCATATGGATTTGTTGTTGATAGAGGAAAATCCTCTGTAATTGGTAGCGATTTTGGATTTCCATATACTGTAGCAGATGAACTAAATACTATTCTTTTGCATCCATATTTTTTCATTAATTTCAATAATACTAAAGTTCCTGTTATATTGTTATGATAATATTCTATAGGTTTTTGAACTGATTCTCCTACTGCTTTTAAACCTGCAAAATGAATTACAGATTCTATATCATTTTCTACAAAAATTTTTTCCAAATTTTCTTCATCTAATAAGTCAACTTTATAAAATTTAAAATTCTTGTTAGTTATTAGCTTGATTTTGTCCAACACCTCTGGTGAACTATTTGAAAAATTATCTACTATTACTATCTCCTCATTTGCATTCAATAATTCTACTACTGTGTGGCTACCAATATATCCTGCTCCACCCGTAACTAAAATCTTACTCATTTTTCCCTCCTAATAAATTTCTTTATAAATTTTATAATTGTGCAAAATTTTATTTGCATAGTTTCTTGTTTCTAAAAATGGAATTTGTTCTATATTTTTTCCTTCTCTATCTATTATTCCTTGTTCAAGCCATGAATCTAAATTTCCCATTCCCGCATTATATGCAATAATTGCTAAAATATAATTATCGTACTTTGTCACAAGATTTTTAAAATATCTTATTCCTATTTTTATATTTGTTTCTGCATCATATAAATCTTCCTCTGTTATTTCACTCATATTAAGATTGTTTGCAGTTTCTTGTGCCGTTTTCAGCATTATTTGCATTATTCCTATTGCATTGCTATTAGATTTTGCTTTAACGTTAAAATTACTTTCTGCCTTTATTATACTATAAATTAATAATGGATCAATGTTATTCTCTTTTGAATATTTTTCTACATAGTCGCTATACTTTTTAGGATAAATATTTTGTAAAATTTGAGATTTATTTAATAATAGAATAACCCCTACCATTATAATCATAATAATGATTTTTTTCAATAGTTTCTCTCCTTTGTTTTCATTTATTATTTTGCATCATACATATTTGTTCCTTCTTCAATATCAATTTTTAATGGAACTTTAAGTTCAATTACATTTTCCATTTCTTTTTTTAGTATTTCTTTTACTTGCTCTATTTCCTCTGGTACAGTTTCTATAAGCACCTCATCATGTACTTGAAGGATCAATTTTGATTGAAGCTTGTTTTCTTTTAATTTATTAAAAATATTTATCATTGCAAGTTTCATAATATCTGCAGCTGTTCCCTGTATTGGAGTATTCATTGCTACTCTATTTCCAAATTGTCTTACCATAAAGTTGTTAGAGTTCATCTCTGGAATATATCTTCTTCTATGATATAATGTTTCTACATATCCATTCTTTTTTCCTTCATCAACTATATCATTCATGAATTTTTTTATTCCTTGATATTTTTCTAAATATTGTTCTATATACTGTTTTGCTTCTTTTCTAGGTATTCCTATCTGTTCTCCCAAACCAAAATCAGTAATTCCATAAACAATTCCAAAGTTTACTGCCTTTGCTCTGCTTCTCTCTTCTTTTGTTACATCTTCAATTGGAATATTGAAAACCTTAGATGCAACTTGTCTGTGTATATCTTCATCTTTTTTAAAAGCTTCTATCATATTTTCGTCCCCAGATATATGAGCTAAAACTCTTAATTCAATTTGAGAATAGTCCGCATCAATAAATATTTTATCCTGCATTGGTTTAAAAACTTTTCTTAAATTTTTTCCAAAATCATCTCTTGTTGGAATATTCTGTACATTTGGATCTGTTGAACTTATTCTTCCTGTTGCAGTTACAGTTTGATGAAAGTTTGAATGAACCCTGCCTGTTTCATTATTTATATATGGTATTAATCCTTCAACATAAGTTGAATTTAGTTTTCCAATTTTTCTATATTCTAATAGTTTCTCAATTATTGGGTGAACATTTTTTAATTTTTCTAAAACTTCTACTCCTGTTGAATAACCTGTTTTATTCTTTTTACCCATTGGTAATTTTAGTTTTTCAAATAATATTTCTCCTAATTGTTTTGTAGAATTAATATTAAATTCTTCCTCTGCAAGTTCATATATTTGAGTTGTTAACTCTTGAATTCTCTGTTTTAGCTCATTTCCGAACTTTAATAGTTCATCTTTATCTACATATATTCCCTGATATTGCATATCTGCAAGTACTGTCACTAATGGCATTTCTATTTTTTCAAATAATTCAAGAGTATTAGAATCTTTCATCTTTTTCTTTAATTCATGATAAAGCATATATGTTAGGTATGCATATGCATGATCTTTCCTATGATTATTCTCTGTATTTTCAGAATTTGAAAATAACGTTAATTGTTCTTCTTGTTCTTCATTTTGTTCACCTAAAAATGAATTAAAACTAATTTTTAAATACTCTTCTGCTAGGTATTCAATTGAATATTTACTTATATTTGAATTTAATATATAACCAGCAATTTCAATATCAAATTTAAAATTATTTGCCTCTATTCCCATTTCTTTTAACAAAATATAATCTTGTTTTTGTTTGTATCCAATTTTTTCGATATCTTTATTTTCAAATAGTTCTCTTAACTTTTCTATATTTTCTTCAAAATATGATTTGTTTTCTTCTTCTGAATATATAGTAATTCCTTCAATTTGCTTTTTGATTACTCCATTGTTACTATCTTTTGTTATAATATGATAATAAAATTTCTTTTTATTTAAAATTTCTTCTATTAACTTTTTTCTACTATCTTCTGAAATATTTTCAAAATTCAATTCAATATTCACACTTTTTTTTTCTTTCTTGAGGTCAAACTTTTCAATATATCTATTAAATTTCAATTTCATAAATATTTCTGTAACTTTTTCTGTATTCCATTCTCTTACAATCATTTCATCAAGATTCTTATCAATTGGAGCATTAATATCAATTGTTCCAAGTGTTCTTGAAAGAAATGCCAATTCTTTATTTTGTTCTATTTTTTCTTTTAATTTTCCTTTAAGTTTATCTGTGTTTTCATATAGCCCATCTATTGATTCATATTCTTTTATTAAGCTTATTGCAGTTTTTTCACCTACTCCTGGTACACCCGGTATGTTGTCTGATGAATCTCCTGCAAGTCCTTTAACTTCTATCAATTTTTTTGGAGATACTTCATATTTTTCTAAGACTTTTTCTATTGTATAATCTTCAGTTTCTGTTTTTCCTTGAACTGTATGTGGAATTCTAACCTTTATATGTTCATCTATTAATTGGAAACTATCTCTATCTCCTGTTAATATTGTTACATCTAATCCTTCTGCTTGTCCCCATTTTGCAAGTGTTCCAATAACATCATCCGCTTCGTAGCCTTCCTTCTCAATGATTTTTATATTCATTGCCTGTAATACTTCTTTTATTATTGGCATCTGACATGCAAGTTCATTTGGCATTCCTTTTCTATTTGCTTTATATCCATCATATAGTTTATGTCTATGTGTAGGTGCCTTTAAATCAAATGTTACAACCATGAATTCCGGTTTAATGTCATCAATAATTTTAAACATTATTCCAAGAAATCCATATACCGCATTTGTATATGTTCCATCATCAGTCATCATTAACTTTGATGACATAGTCCCATAAAAAGCTCTATTTAAAATACTATTTCCATCTATTAAAACTAGTTTCTTCAAAATTAACCTCCGTAAGTTCTTTAACTATTAGCTATATTTTTTTAAGTTTTTTCTCTGAATTATCTTATTTAACTTATCTACCAAATTAAACGTAATAACCAAAAGTATCATAATAGGTAAATAAACTAAGCCTATTTTGTAGCTTTCGCTGAATAGCGCAAAATTTAATAATATTACAAGTTCATATGAAAATTGTAAATACAATATATTTTTTATTACTTTACCTTTTTGCCAAAAAGCTGTTGAAGTTAGCCAAATTGTATACCATGGACACAAATTCGTTATAATCATGAATAAAAATGACATTAAAGTATTATTACATTTCTTCATTACCTTCTGCAATTTTATTTTTTTTGATATAAACATGAATATTAATCCATCTGCAAATATTATTCCGAAATACAAAATAGAAAAAATATTGGGTATATTTTAATATATTTATTCCTTTTTGTTTTGAAATTTCTAACATTATTGCAAATATAGATTCTCTGTACTTGCTCTGTTGCATTGTAGCTGTTAAAAACATCTTTATATCCTTTGCGTATAAAAAGTATACTAATGCCATTACTCCTATAAATAATAATGCATATAAAAAGCAATATAAAATTTTTTTACTTATTTTTTTATCTTTAAGATAATATAATACCAAAAAAGGAATTAGCAATACAGATACATACTTTATACATGTTGCCAATGCCATAAAAACTATTGTTAATATTATATTTTTCTTTTTCAATAAGAAATATAATCCCAAAAGTATAAAAAATATTAAATATATATCATTGTGTACATTTGTAATCATTTCAAATAATATAAAAGGATTTAATCCATATAATAACATGAATTTTTTCTTTTTTGTTATTTTATACACTAGCAATGTATTTAGTATGTGTACCCCAACTGCCACTATTTTATATATGTATAGTGAAAGTGTAACGTTCCCAAATGATAATCCAGATAATAGTTTACATATAAAAGCCCATAATGGTCCATATACTACTACCTGTTTTTCCCATAATCCAGTTCTTTGTAATATTTCATCACTCGGATTTTGTATTCTTACTTCACGTACAGAAGTATAATAAGGATTTTCATGATATTTTGCGTCAATCCACCCTGTTCCCATGTAATAGAAAATATCTGATGTTGTAAATGGCAACATCAGTCCAAATATAATTGCAATTACTAAAACAAATTCTAAAACTTTTTTTTCATTTTTAAATTCTTTTTCAGAATTTTTTATTAATCTAAAATAAAAAGCAATTAATAATATTAGTAATGTACCAAATACAATTGCACCCGCCATTGATTCCAAATAACTTATTGGTTTATGCAAAAAGAAAGTAAACCATTCTGTAAAATTTAAAACCGTCTTGTTTACACTCAGATATACAACAGAAGGTATCATAATAGCGGCTGATATTATTAACATAATAATTTTATTACTAATAATTTTTATATTTTTTTTCCTAATCATTCTAAAATAAACTCTTTCCCATTATTATTTTCTCTTGCTGCTTTATTTAGTCCAGCTATCAAATATTTTCTTATACTTTGTTTATCCAATACATTCTCATATTCTTTGCAAAGACCTACAGCTCTATCAATGCACTTATTTCTTCTCTCTTTTATTTCTTGCTCACTTAATTGTGTTCCTTCATCATATGCTTTTACTTCGAAATATAATTGTTCTCCAATTGCCTCAATACTATTTATTATTTCATCAACACTCACTATAATTCTCCCTAATTATTGTTTTTATCTTTCCATATTTGTTTTTGATATCTTTCTTCTTCTGAAAAAATGCATCCGCAATATTTTTGCATATATAGTCCAATCTCACGTGCTTTGGCTTGTCCTTCTCTAAATCCAGTTCTAAAATCTCTGTATAAGAAATTAATCTCATATTTTTTAGAAAGTTCCTCGCAGATTCTTTTAATTTCTTCATGTTTTTGATATGGACTAACAAATAATGTAGTAGTAAATGTATCGTATCCATTTTCTTTTGCATATTTTACAGTTTTTTCAAGTCTTGTTATGTAACAGTACTTTGTACATCTATTTTCTAAATCATTTATTGTACTTTTGCAAAATTCATCTAATCCGTATTCTTCTTCAAATATTGCATTTACATTTATACTATTTGCATATTCTTTTAAGCAATCTCTTCTTGCTTTGTATTCAGTATATGGATGTATATTAGGATTGTACCAGTACAATGTTGGTTCAATATTTTCGCTTCTCAAAGTATCTATACAGTATACACTACATGGTGCACAACATGTATGCATTAATAATTTCATTTTTTATTCCTCTTTTACATTTATTTTTTTATCAATTATATATTGTGGTCTTCCCTTTGCTTCATCATATATTCTTGTAATATATTCTCCTATCATCCAAAGTGAAAGCATCTGAACTCCAGTAAAAAATGTTATAGTAACCATTAATGAAGTCCATCCTGCCGTTAAATCATTTAAGTCAAAAAAATATGATGCAAGAGCATAAATTAGTATTGCAAATGATAAAACAATTGACATTATTCCTATATATCCAATCATTTTTAATGGTTTGCTTGAAAACCCAATTATTCCATCTGAAGCTAGTTTTAACATTTTTCTTAATGGATATTTTGTTTTTCCTGCAAATCTTTCTTGTCTTTCATATTCAAATGCTGTTTGCTTATATCCAACCCAGCTGAACATTCCTCTCAAAAATTTATTATGTTCTGGCATATTATTAATAACATCCACAACTTTTCTATCAACCAATCTAAAATCTCCAGTATCCTTTGGAATTTCAACATCTGATAATCCATTTAAAATATTGTAAAACATTTTTGCTGTAAATAACTTAAAATGTGATTCACCCTTTCTCGTTTTTCTTTTTGCATATATAACTTCGTTTCCATTTTCCCATAGTTTAAGCATTTCCTTTAGTAATTCTGGTGGATCCTGTAAGTCTGCATCAATTATTAAAACAACATCTCCTGAAACATATTTTAATCCTGCGGTAACTGCAGCCTGATGTCCAAAATTTCTTGAAAACGATATGACCTTAACATTTTGATTTTCTGCTGCAATATTTTCTAGCATTTCTAATGTTTTATCTTTACTTCCATCGTTTACAAAAATTATTTCATATTCATAACTATTTATTTCATCTACAGCATTTTTTACTCTGTTGTAACATTCATTCACAACCGCTTCTTCATAATACATCGGTATAACTATTGAAATTTTTTTCATATAAATCTCCTATTCTACCTTATTTATTCCCAAATGTTCATATGCTCTTGGCATAGCTACTCTTCCCCTTGGAGTTCTTCCTATAAATCCCTTTTGCATCAAATATGGTTCATATACATCCTCTATTGTTTCAACTTCTTCACCAATTGTTGAACTAAGTGTTTCAATTCCTACTGGTCCTCCAGCATAATTTAATATTATAGATTCCAATATTTTTCTATCAATATTGTCTAGTCCCATGCTATCTATTTCAAGCTTTTGAAGCGATATATCTGCTATTTCTTTTGTTATATTTCCATCTCCTAATATTGCTGCATAATCGCGTACTCTTTTTAAGAGTCTGTTTGCAATTCTTGGTGTTCCTCTTGATCTTTTAGCAATTTCCATCGCTCCACCATCATCTATTTTTATATTCATTATTTCAGCTGATCTACTTACTATAGTTTTTAAATCATGTTCATCATATAATTCTAATCTGTGAACAATTCCAAATCTATCTCTTAATGGCGTTGTTAAAGATCCTGCTCGTGTTGTTGCTGCAACTAATGTAAACTTTGGCAAGTCAAGCCTAATCGATCTTGCACTTGGTCCCTTACCAATAATTATATCCAAATTGTAATCTTCTAAAGCAGGATATAAAATTTCTTCAACACTTCTATTCAATCTGTGAATTTCGTCTATGAATAAAACATCATTTGGTTCTAAATTTGTAAGTAAAGCAGCCAAATCTCCAGGTTTCTCAATTGCTGGTCCAGATGTAATTCTAATATTTGAATTCATTTCTGTTGCAATTATATTGGCAAGAGTTGTCTTACCAAGTCCCGGAGGTCCATATAGCAAAACATGGTCTAGTGGTTCTCCCCTTTTTTTTGCTGCTTCTATATATATTTTCATGTTCTCTTTTACTTTTGTTTGTCCTATATATTCTTTTAAAGATTTTGGTCTTAAAGAGAATTCAGCTTTTTCTTCTTCGTTATCTTGTAAATCTGGAACTAATAAATTTTCGTCTTCCATCTTTTTTCCTTTCGATTATTTATTTAACTTCGTTGCTTACTGTATTGGTAGTGTTATATATTTTTTCTTCAGGATGATATGTTTTTGTAATTAAATATACATATACCCTAACAACAACTATTATTAATAATAAAAACAAAAAATACTTTAAAATTTTTTTCATACTTATCTTCCTTCCAACTTACTATATTATTGTTAACGCACCATATACAAACAATGTTGCTAGTGATCCAACAAATATTCTTAAAATTGTGTACGGTACACCTATTTGATTTATTTTTTCATATTTCTTTAGTAATTTCTCACTTTCATCTGTTTCTAAAACATTTTTTTTACAAATGTACTTCTCTGCCAAATATCTTGATTTTATCATTGCATCACATTCTAAATATCCCCTAATTATTGATTTCATAGCTCCCATGATTAATAACAAGAATAAGTGTTGTGATGTATCTCCTGCTTTATGTAATACCGTCAAAATACTTATTATAAACCAATATAAAATAAAAATATTCGAAAGGATAAAATTACATATTAAAAGTCTTTTACTTTGAATTGAGTGCAAACATTCATGTGCAATTGTTTGTATTCTTCCATAATTATTTTTCAAATCAGCAATTAAAATTTTATTTGTTAACACAATATAAAGACTTGTAGTTGTGTTTTTAACTTCTTCTATTTTAACATTTTTATTTTCTACCATTTCAAGCATTTCTTCTGCTATTTGTTTATTTTCTGGAAATCTGTCAGTTAGTTGTTCTAGTTCTTTATCTTCTGCAATTTTTTCTATTTCTTTAAAATTAATATTAAAAGCATATTTAAGTATAACTACTGTTACAAGTATAATAGCAATATAAAACATTTATATTTCTACAACTCCCCCCATTACATTGTTTTTTGATAAATTTCCTTCTGGAATATCTGTCAAAACTCTTGTTCCTCCTGCAACGACAACTTTATCTCCTTTTTTTATTATTTCTTCCTCTTGTAATTTATCTAATCCTTTATGTAATAGTACATCTATATTAGTTTGAACATCAAATAATTTTGGAATTATTCCCCATGCTAGTCCAAGTTGTCGATATATAACTTCATTTTGCGTTATTGCATAAATTGGGCATTCTGGTCCAAAGCTTGATACCATTCTTGCGGTACTACCTGTATTTGTATATGCCATAATTGCAGCTGCCTGGACATTCATAGCAGTTGTACATACAGCATAATTCATAATAAATTCTGTATCTGTATTAATTAAATTATATTCTCTTGCTTTAAATCTTTTCCAATATTTTATAGAACTCTCTATTTTACAAGCTATTCTATTCATTGTTTCAACACACTCAACAGGAAATTTTCCTGATGCTGTTTCACCTGAAAGCATTATTCCACTACTTCCATCATATATTGCATTTGCAACATCACTTACTTCTGCTCTTGTTGGTCTTGGATTATTTATCATAGATTCAAGCATTTGTGTTGCAGTAATAACAGGCTTACCTTGTCTGTATGTTTTTTTAATAAATTCCTTTTGAAAAATTGGTACTTCTTCCATTGGAATTTCGACTCCCAAGTCTCCTCTTGCAACCATAATACCATCAGACACATTTAAAATTTGGTCAAAATTATCTATTCCTTCTCTATTTTCTATTTTAGAAATTATTTTAATATGTTCCCCATTATTATCCTTTAGTACTTTTCGTATTTCTAAAACATCTTCTGGTTTTCTAACAAAAGATGCTGCAATATAATCAAATCCAGCCTCTATTCCATATTTTATATCATCTATATCTTTTTCTGTAATTCCAGGCAAATTAACAATAAAATCCGGAATATTAATACTTTTTCTATTTGTAAGTTTTCCTCCTTGAATAACTGTACAAACTATATCTTTATCTCTTATTTCCTTTACAACTAATTCAATTGTTCCATCATTTACGAGTATCTTTCTTCCTATTTCAATTTCTTGATATAATGTCTTGTATGTAATTGAAACTTTTGTATTGTCTCCTAGTTCATCACTGTTGATTAATGTAAATTCTTGTCCGTTATCAAGCCAAATTTGGTTTTCAGCAAATTTTCCTATTCTTATTTCTGGTCCCTGTGTATCTAGAAGTAAGGGTATTGGTAACTTTAATTCATTTCTTACTTTTTTAAACATCTCTATTCTTGGTGCTTGATCTTTATAATTTCCATGTGAAAAATTTATTCTTGCTACATTCATTCCAGCAAGCATAAGTTTCTTTAGCATTTCTTCGCTATCTGTAGCTGGGCCTAATGTACATACTATTTTTGTTTTTCTCATAAAACATATTTCCTTTCAATTTTATAATATACGTAGATTTTATCATTTATGGAAATAGCTGTCAATATAATCTAAATACAAAAAACTAATTTATTCCTGCTATTTTTCCTTATTTACTTTATTTTCATTTAAAAAATACGTTTCCTTTTGGAAACGTATTTGCTATTTATTTTGTTATCCATTTTACAAGATTTAAATTTGCTGGATCTAATAACATTTCGTGTTTTGGCATTACTCTAAATGTATATCCGTAATTACCACCGGTTTTTAGTTCAACTTCTGCCTCATATTCATATATCTTTTCATCAATATTTGTATTTGTTAATTTCATTGGTATTATGCTTACATCTTCCACAATACCATTTTCTAATATTTTTCCATAATAGCATTCAGCTTGAATGTTTTCTTCTTTTATATTAGGTAGCTCAACATTACATGTTACTTTTATCTTTCTACCAGCATCAATTGTAACATTATCTAAATTATTGTTCTGTGTTATTTTTATATCATTCCAATTTGCATATAAATTTTGCTTTATAGTATTATATATAGCAACATTTTCTATATTACTATAGTATTTATTTGTTAACTCACATAATGGCATATATAACTTTTCGGCATAGTCAACTAGCATTCTTGATGTACTATATCTTCCCCCTGTTGTCATTATAGAATTTTTCATTAATTTTAGCCAATCTTTTGATATTCCATTTTCGTCTTTATTATAGTATGCCGGTATAATCTTATCCTCTAAAATTTTATAGATACTCTCACTATCTGCATAGTCTTGTTCTTCATATGAATAGTATTCTGTGTCTGTTCCAATAGCCCAGCCATTTTTTGTATTATAGCCTTCAGCCCACCATCCATCTAATATACTAAAGTTTACAACACCATTTACTGAAGCTTTTTCACCACTTGTTCCTGATGCTTCCATTGGTCTTCTTGGATTATTAAGCCATACATCAACTCCGGAAACTAAATATCTTGCAACATTTATGTTATAGTTTTCTAATAAGAAAATTTTACCTTTAAATTGTGGCATCATAGAAATTTCATGAATATATTTTATTAGATCCTGTCCTTCTTTATCTGCCGGATGTGCTTTCCCAGCAAAAATAATTTGAACTGGTTTTGAGCTATCATTTAAAATTTGTGTCATTCTTTCTAAATCTTTGAATATCAAAGTAGCACGTTTATATGTTGCAAATCTTCTTGCAAATCCAATTGTTAGTGCATCTGGATTTAAACCTCCAACAATATCTTTTATTTTTTCATAATGTGTTCCATTATTTTTTAATCTAGATGTCACATTATCTCTAACAAGCTTTAATAATTTAATTTTTCTTGCCTTATGCGCATTCCATAATTTTTCATCTGGAATTTTATCAATTTTTTTCCATGTTTCATCTAAATAAATTTTATCCTGCCAATATGGATCTAAGCATTCATTATATAATTCCTTTAAATTTGGTACAAGCCATGAGCATGTATGAATACCATTTGTTACATATGTTATTGGAGATTCCTGTGGAGCTATTTCTGGCCATACTTCTGAAAATAATTCCCTTGATACTTTTCCATGAAGCTTACTTACTCCATTTTTCTTTCCAGCAACTTTTAATGCAAGAATTCCCATGTTAAACATTGTTTTGTTTGTTTCCCTTGGTTTCATTCCAAGTTCAAGAAATTCTTCCTTTGATATTCCTAATTCTTTCCAGTATCCATCAAAATATTTTTCAACAAGTGAAACTGGGAAAATATCATTTCCTGCAGGAACAGGAGTATGTGTTGTAAATACGGTTTTTGAAGTTACAATATCTCTTGCAATATTAAATGCAACCTCTTTTTCCTTTATTATATTTTTCATTGCTTCCAACACTAAGAAAGATGAATGTCCCTCGTTCATATGATATACAGTTGGATTTACTTTTAGTTCGTTAAGTAATTTTACACCACCTATACCCAAAACCATTTCTTGTCTAATTCTCATTTCCTGATCTCCACCATATAGTCTTAGTGTAATTCCTCTAAACTCTGCTTTATTTTCATCTATATCTGTATCAAGTAAATATAAATTTACTCTTCCAACACAAATTTTCCATATCTTTATATATAATTTTTCATTTAACATCGGAATGTTAATTATAACATCTTCGCCATTTTTATCCTTTAAAGGTTTTATTGGTAAGTTATGTAATTCAACCGCTTTATATTCAGTTTGTTGCTGCCCATTTCTGTCAATAATTTGATGAAAATATCCATTTTTATATAGCAATCCTATTGCAACTAATGGAATTCCCAAATCACTTGCAGACTTTAAGTGATCTCCTGACAGTATACCTAGTCCTCCTGAATAAATTGAAATAGTTTCATCTAATCCATATTCAGCTGAGAAATAAGCTATTGTATCTTCTTGATTATTTGGATACTGTTTATTAAACCATGTATTTTTACTTTTCATATAATTTTCAAAATTTTCGACATTGGTTTTATATAGCTTTAGTATCTCAGAATCTTCTGCAGCTTTCTCTAGTTTTTCTTGGTCAATG
Organism: Clostridia bacterium; assembly: GCA_045628105.1. Lineage (GTDB taxonomy): Bacteria > Bacillota > Clostridia > TANB77 > CAG-508 > UMGS1781. The sequence goes on from JAZQOX010000048.1 coordinate 14,752, forward strand.
TTTTTTAAAAATCTTACAGGATTTTTATCACATCTTTCCCATAAATCAATATCCATTTCCTTAAAAATTCTTAAAAATTCTGTGTTCCAAGACCACCATAAGTTTTCAGATATCTCTCCCAATTTTTCTATTGATTTTGGTAGTTGTGGGTTTACCGTAATTTTATTAAATATGTACATTTTGTACCTCCTTAGTATATTTTATGCTTTTACTTTTGTATTGTCTCTATTGTGCAAGTTCTATAGCTCCTATTGCATTTGCGAATTCAGAATTTTTTGGAATTATAAAATTCACATTATGCATTCTTTCTATTTTCTTTAATGGAATACTTATAAAAGGTATTACCGTTAAATTTCCAACAAGAATAATGTCCCTGTTTTCTTTGTCTTTTGTGGCAAATACAGCCATCATTCCAATTGTTTCATATATCATATTAATTATTCCTAAAAATACATCTTCATCTTTTTCCTTTTTATTTGCTTTTCCAAAATTAGAAGAAGTAATGTCTTTAGGTAGATTTTTGATTTCATGACTTGTAACATCTTGAATGGTTAGATCTATATTTTGCAAATTTCCATTTTCAATAAATTTTTCTATATCGTCAAAAGAGCCTATATCTTTTATTTGTTTGATTAGCCCTATTAATGTTCCACCTCCGACACCAGTTCCACCAATATGCTCATATTCTTCGCCTTTTGCTCTTACAAAAGCTGTTCCAGTTCCAATGCTAACAACTAGTGCTTCTGTTTTATTTGCTAAATATAATCCCCCTTTTGCAATAGCTTGAAACTCATTTATTTTAACAGTTTCAATTTCATAAATATTTTTTTTAATTTCATCTGTTCCAACTCCCGTTAGAACAATTTTTTTTATATCTTCTTTTTTTATATTTTTTTCTGTTATGAATTTTTTTACTGCCTGTTCTATAGACATCTTTTTAATTATTGCCGTTTGCTTTATATTTTTGTTTTCATCGGTTTCAACAATTTTAATTAATGAACTACCCACATCCATTCCAATAATATTCATTTTTATTTATATGCTCCTTACGCAATCTCCGACAGAAACCACATAAAAATCTGGATTATATCCTATTCTTTCTCTATATCCATTTTTCACATTTTCAATAAATTTATCAACATATTTATTCTTTACTATACTTACAGCACATCCACCAAAGCCTGCTCCTGTCATTCTTGCTCCAATTACGCCTTCTTGTTTTAGAGCCTCTTCAACTAATGTATCTAGTTCTGTTCCAGTAACTTCATAGTCATATCTTAATGAATTATGAGACTCAACCATTAGTTTTCCAAATAATTCAACATCTTCATTTTGTAAGGCTTCTACTGCTTTTAAAGTTCTTTGATTTTCATACACTGCATGTTTTGCACGCTTGCATTCGTCTTCATCTGTTATTAAATGTTTATTTGCTTCAAATTGTTCCTCTGTAAGTTCTCCCAAAGATTTTATTTTTAGTCCACCTTGTTGTAATTTTTCCAAAGCTTTCTCACATTCTATTCTTCTAACATTATATTTTGAATCTCCTAAACCTCTTTTTTTATTTGTATTCATTATTACAATTCGAGCATTGTTAAGTTTAATAGGTACATATTTGAAATCAAGTGTTGCTGTATCAAGAAAAACTGCATTATCCTGTTTTCCGTTAGCAATAACAAATTGATCCATTATTCCACAGTTTACACCAACATATTTATTTTCTGCTTTTTGCCCTATTAATGCAATCTTCACATTATCTATATGTAATTTAAACATATCTTTTAAAATATATGCTGTTAGTACTTCTATTGATGCTGATGATGATAATCCGGCTCCATTTGGTATTGTTCCATAATATACAATATCAAATCCATGGTTTATTTCATATCCCTCATCTTTTAATGCCCAAATTACTCCCTTTGGATAATTTATCCATTTTTCATTTTCATTATATACTAAATGATCTATTGATGATGACATGATTCCTAATTCATCAAAATTAATTGAATAAAAGTTTATTATATTATCTTCTCTTTCTCTAACTGTTGCATATGTTCCAATAGTTAAAGAACATGGGAAAACGTGTCCTCCATTATAATCTGTATGTTCTCCAATTAAATTAACTCTTCCTGGTGCAAAATATGTTTTAAATCTTCCTTCAGTTCCAAATATTTCTTTAAATCTCTCTTCGACTAATTCTTTTTCCATTTTTTCCTCCCAATAAATGTACCTTCTTTAGTGCGAATAAAATATAATTTATAACGGTATCATTCTATCATAAAACAATTTTAATAATCAATATTTTTTATAAATTTTTTTATTATTTTTATTTACATTTCATCTCTTAAATTCATCTAACGTTTTAAACTCATATCCCATGTTTTTTATTTCTTTAATTATATAATCCAGAATATTGCAATTATCCTTTGAATTTGCATGTAGTAGAATTACCGCTCCGATTATGTATATTTGAAATTATTTTTTCTTTGGCATATTCCTCCCTGCCTTGTTTATTTTCATCCCAATCATCATATGCAAAACTCCACATTACTGTTGTATATCCAAGTGTTTTTGTTAGGTATAAAGTTCTCTGGCTAAACTCTCCTTTTGGAGGTCTTAAATACTTCATTTCATAACCAAATTTTTCATATACCGACATATGCAGTTTTTTAATTTCCTCTTTTAATTTTTCATTTTCTAAACTAGGCATACTATAATGATTTACAGTATGATTTCCTACTATGTGTCCATCTTTTATCATTCTTTCAACAAGCCTTTCAGCACTATTTAAATAATGTCCTGTTATAAAAAATGCTGCTTTAACATTATTTTCTTTAAGAATATCTAAAATTTTTTCGGTATATCCAGCTTCATACCCTTCATCAAAAGTTAGATAAACAAATTTTTCTTGACTATTTCCCATTGCAATATCTTCATTTTCATCTATTAATTTTTTATTTGTACTGCCTAAATCTGGTTGTTTATGATCATTATTTCTTTTTATTCCCCATCCAATTTTATTATTACTTAAACTATTATTACTTTCAGTTTGAACCGTTTTATTTTTTTCAGAAATTATAGTAATTGCTAAAGCACCACACAATAAAACAATTAATATTACCGCTATTATCTTTCTCATAAATTCTCCTTTCTTGTAATTATTTACATATATGTTCTATTTTTATTTTTTTATTCTGTTTTTATTGACATTTTATTATTTGAGGCAGTATATTATATGTAGAATTTTGTTTTATCTTATATTTTTATGTCGAAAAATCTTATATTGAACATAAGTAAATAGTTTGTTTTACATTAGATTTTATTATGCTAGGAGAATCTTTATGCTACATTTTGTTTTATGTGATGATAATGTTCAAATATTAGATAGATTAGAAAAAACTTTAAATTCTTTATTTATAAAGCACGATATTGATGCTGTTGTCTCTTTTAAGGCAAAAAATTCTTGTGACTTTTTTAACTATCTTGAAGATCATTCTGTAGATGTTTTAATCTTAGATATTAACCTAAAATCTTCTATTTCCGGATGTGATATTGCGGCTGAAGTGCGCAAAAAAAGCAAAAACATATACATTATTTTTTTAACTGGGCATTTTGAATATGCTCTATTAGCATACAAATATAAGACTTTTGATTATTTGATAAAGCCATTAACTGATGAAAGACTTGAAGAAACACTATTAAGGCTAATTGTAGATATTTCTGATTCTCATTCAAGCTTTATTAAACTTAATGAAAGAATTGTTGTTAATCAAGATGATATAAACTACATAAAAAAAGATGGAATGAAGTTAGTTTTCTGCTCTTCAAATATGACACATGAAATTTATGGGTCATTTTCTGAAATTCTAAATCGTTTACCCAATAATTTTATACGATGTCATAAGTCATATATTGTAAACATTAATAATGTTAACCGTTTTATTTCTTCTAAAAACATTGTAACCTTTGCTGAAGGTTCAAGTTGTTCAGTTGGTGCAAAATATAAAAATAAATTTTTGGAGGTTTTTAAAAATGAATCTTTTTCGAATTATTTGGGAACTCTTAATTAATGAAAACGAAATAGTTATGAATTGTATTAGTATTCCCTGTGTTTTTATTGAATCCTATCTATATCTTTCTATTGCATTATGCACTTTAAGAATTCCTTCTACTAAAAATAAAAATACAATATTTATTATTATTTTTTCGATTGTTGCCTTAGTAAACAATTACTTTATTATCTCTCCATTGAATACATTTTTCAATGTTTTAGCTATGCCTCTCTTGATTTTATTAATCTTTAAGCCTGGTCTTATAAAATCCATTTTAGCAGAGCTAATTACATATATAATTATTTTAATCTTATCTACATTTTTGGTAATTATATATTCTGCCCTTATCGGATGTTCTTCAATAGACATTGCAACTATTCCCTTGCACAAAATAATTATATCTTTTCTTTTATATACTATCCTATATTTTATATACAAATTTTTCGTTCATTATAACATACATGTTCCTCTTCCAGATAAACTTACAGAACGTTACAATTCTTCCCTATTAACATGTAACTTAATTGTTGGTTCTTTAACTATAGGCATTGAATTTTATATATTCTTTTCATATATAGATTTAATTCCATTTCAACTAGTATTTACCAGTCTATTCGTCGTTTTGCTATATTTTTCTATTAGCATTTACAGCTTGCTTAGAACAAACAAATTAGAATCTACAACTCAAATTTTAGAAGAGCAGAAAATGTTTAATAAAACACTAACAACTTTATATGATAATATTAGAGGGTTTAAACATGATTTTAATAATATTGTTCAATCAATAGGCGGATATATTTCAACTAATAATATGAATGGATTAAAAGAATATTATAGTGGCTTATTAGAAGAGTGCCAAATTAACAACAATTTATCAGTTCTAAACCCTGAACTAATAAATAATCCTGCCCTATATAGCTTACTTGCTGATAAATATTACACCGCCGATAGTGCTGCTGTAAAATTTAATCTTGAAATATTTACTGATTTAAGTAATTTAAACATAAAAATCTTTGATTTAACACGTATACTAGGCATACTTTTGGATAACGCAATTGAAGCCGCTTCTATATGTGATGAAAAAATTATCAATATTACATTTAGAAGCGATAACCATCGTAACAAAGTATTAATCATTATTCAAAACACTTATATAAATAAGGATATAAAAATTGACAGTATTTTTGAAAAAGGATATACTACAAAGCAGCCTCAAGATGCAGCTAAATTTCACGGTCTTGGTTTATGGGAAGTAAAGAAATACTTGGAAAAGCACAATAATTTAGATTTATATACAACAAAAAATGATAATTTTTTTACTCAACAATTCGAAATATATAGTTAAAATAAAATGGTCTAGAAAAATCTAGACCATTTTATTTTAATTAATCTTTTTTTATTAAAGATGCTGGCATTTTTGGTTGATGCCAAATTGTAAATATAAAAGAAGCTGTATTTGTACTTCTAGCATATTTTTCAGCTAATTTAGCTAACAATTTTATCATTGCTATCCCCCCCTTTTTTCTTTTGTATCTATATGTAAAATTTACTAAAGCCATTTTTATTTATCATTTCCCTCAAAGCCATATCTATTATGTGCAATTTTATACATAAACTTCGTTATCGCTACTGTTTGCATAAAAGTTCCAATTAGTAAAATATTTGAAAGAATAACATTTTTGATTATACCTGATATTACCAAATTAATAGTCATTATTATATAAGAAAGATTTTTTTTTAGCTTTCTTTCACTTTTCCTTAAAATTGGTACATCTTCTGTATCTGCAGGTGCGTATTTTTTTATCATAAATATTGAAAATATCCAAACAAAAATTGTAGCAAAAATTTGAAAGTTCTTTGTAAAAATAATTGTTTTGCTTAAAATTGCATTTCCGCTATAAAAACACGTTGTAGCAATCATACATCCTATATGTGTTTTAAAATGAGCTCCTCCTGATACAATTCTATATGGCATAATAACAATTAATGTAATTATTGATAATTCAAATACCCCTAAAAAGTATGCAATTAAAAATAAGATTAAAAATTTTGGTATTTCTCCAATCAATAGTTGTAATCCATAGTTAATTATCTCTGCTCTCTCGTCATCAATTTCAGGTATCTCACTGCGAATTCTTGTTGTTAATCTATTACAAATATTTTCTACCAAATAATCACCTCAAATTCAATTTCTTTGATATCACTATTCTACATTTTAAAATTCTTATTTTTTTAAATATGGTATGAACATTAAGAAAACCTATATGAAAAAATATTTCATATAGGTTTTATCTAATTTAATATATTACTATTTATGAAGACACAAAAAAGTCCCCACCTTAGCCGTTTTGATAGAATTTTTAAGGACCTGCTCTTACACAGGTGGGTGTCTGCCTCAATACTCATGGGCTTCTTACTACAATATATGTGCAAGCATGCACGCCATACCAAGAGCTTCCGACTCCCTTTCCTTAACTGTTGGTTCTAAAAATTCACTCGCTCGTACTACGCAGGGAAAATTAATTACTTGTTTTTATACACTTATATTATCATATAATATTCACTTAATCAATATAATGTGAATTTAATTATTTAGATTAATATTATTTTTTCTCATTTAATCTCCTTTATACATGTTTTTATTAACTTATTTAATTACTTGACACCAATGTTATAATATTTTTAATATTTTACTTATGAAAGGATTTTTTTATGAATAGTAGAAAATTAAGTTTAGTTACTGATTTTTATGAGCTTACAATGTCTAATGGATATTTTCAAAATAATATGCAAGATACTGTTGCATATTTTGATGTTTTTTTTAGGAAAGTACCAGATAATGGCGGATATGCTATATGCTGCGGTTTAGAACAAGTTATAGATTATATTCAAAATTTACATTTTGACGATGAGGATATAACTTTTTTAAAAAGTTTAAATAAATTTTCTGATAGTTTCTTAAATTATTTAAAAAACTTTAAATTTACTGGTGATATTTGGGCTGTTCCTGAAGGGACTGTCGTTTTTCCAAATGAACCTATTATCACAGTAAAAGCTCCCATTATTGAAGCTCAATTATTAGAAACTACTATTTTAATGTTTATAAATCATCAATGTCTGGTTGCAACTAAATCAACTCGAATTGTTGCTTCAGCTAAAGGACGCCCCGTTATGGAATTTGGTGCAAGACGTGCTCATTCTGTTGATGCTGCTGTGTTAGGTGCAAGAGCTGCAATAATTGGTGGCTGTGTTGGCACATCTTGTACATACACTGCTCAAACATTTGGTACAATTGCCAGTGGTACTATGGCTCACAGCTTTGTTCAAAGCTTTGATTCTGAATATGAGGCTTTTAAAGCATATGCTGAAATGTATCCAAATGATTGCCTTCTTTTAATAGATACTTATGACACAATTAATTCAGGTCTTGTTAACGCAATTAAAGTTTTTAATGATGTTTTATTACCAAAAGGATTTAGGCCTAAAGGAGTAAGATTAGATAGTGGTGATCTTGCATATCTTTCTAAAAAGGTTCGTAATATTTTAGACGAAAACGGTTTTACAGATTGTAAAATATGCGTTAGTAATTCTTTAGACGAAAATCTAATTGCATCACTTTTAAATCAAGGTGCACAAATTGATTCATTTGGTGTCGGTGAAAATTTAATTACTGCCAAAAGTGATCCTGTCTTTGGTGGAGTTTACAAATTAGTAGCTTTAGAAAAAAATGGTGAAATAATACCAAAAATCAAAATATCTGAAAATGTCGCAAAAATAACAAATCCAGGCTTTAAAATGCCTTATAGATTTTATTCAAAAGAAAGTAAAAAGGCTATTGCTGATGTAATTGCCTTATATAATGAAGAAATTCCTGATAACAATTATACAATATTTGACCCTGTAAATCCTTGGAAAAAGAAAACATTAACAAATTATATCTGTAAACCTTTACTAGAACAAATTTTTAAAAATGGACAATTGATATATGAACTTCCAAATATTGCAGAGATTTCTTCTCATTGTAAGGAAGAATTAAATACTTTATGGGATGAAGTTAAAAGAATTAATAACCCTCATAAATACTATGTAGATTTATCAGAAAATCTATGGAATTTAAAAAATTCAATGTTAAAAAATTAAAATTACTATGAAGTGAATCTATAAATGTTTCACTTCATAAATTTTCGCTTATATATTAATTACATTTTTTTCAATATTCTCAACCTTTTTCTCGTTCTTCCTCTTCTTATTCTATAATGTTTAAAATTTTTATTTTATTTTTAAAACTTTTTTAATTTTTAATTGTATTATATATGTAAATTATGATATTTTCTGTACAAAAGGAGTGATAATATGGAAAAAACGGATAAAAAACTATATGAGGAATTTTTAGCTGGCAATAATCAATCTTTTGAAAATATAATTTTAAGATACAAAAATAGTCTTATTTATTTTATTTCGAGATATACAAAAAATATAGAAATTGCGGAAGATATATCTCAAGATGTTTTTGTCTATATACTCCTACATAAACATAAATATAATTTTAATTATCCTTTAAAAACTTTTTTATTTTTAATAGCCAAAAGTAGAGCATTAAATTACTTAAAAAGTTCAAAACATACTACCGAATTAAACAATACTATCATTTCAGATACCTCTTTGGAAGAAAAACTTTTTTCAAAATATAAATTAGAAGAAGTCAAATTAACCATTGATAAAATGAAAACGGAATATCAAGTAATTATATATTTAGCTGATTTTGAAAAATTTTCATATAAGGATATATCAAAAATAATGAAAAAAACCGAAACACAAGTAAAAAATCTTCTACATAATGCAAGATTAAAATTATATAACCTTTTAAAACAGGAGGGGATTTCATATGAAGACTAATGAAAAATATATTGACGAAATTTATGAAAAATACCAAAAAGCATGTAAAATAACTTATAGCACTACAATTTTCAAAATTCTTTCCGCTTTTGTTTTAATTCCACTATTATGTATTACCTCTGTTTTCGCTATAATGATATGTAAAAACTATCGTAATGCTAAATTAACTCCATCTTTTACTAGTAATATTCAAGAGCATAATATTTGGGTAGGAACCTTTCAACTTGCTTGGAATGAACTTATGAATATGTTCAATAAGCCTATAGAATTCGATGGAAATTCTCCTATTTTAGTTAAAGAACTAAATAATCAAAATTTTACCAAAGACATGTTAAATGAAAGTTCTTATTATATTACAGAAGGTAAAATTTCTCCAGAATTTAAAACACAAATCCAAAATGATTTAAAAAATAAGTTTAATTATAATAGTGAAATTTTAAATGACATTAATTGGAATACCAGTGAAAATGAATATTTAATATATTCAATATTAAAAAAATTTTTCACATTTAAAATTCCTTTTCCAGAAATGAATTCAAAAAAATTCGGAGATTCAAATACAAAATATAAATATTTTGGTCTTAATTCTGATACTTTAGATGATACATTTGACCAAGTAACTGTATTATTTTATAATTCAGCCTCTGATTTTGCTATAAAAATAATAACTTTAGAAGGAGATGAGGTTATTCTTTATAGAACAAATACGTTAAATTCCTTTAGTGAAAGCTACATAGAATTACAACGTAAGGCCAATAAATTTACTGGAAGAACCTCTATGCTTAGGGATAAAGATGAGTTAACTGTTCCTTTCGTAAAAGTAAATGCAATTATTAATTATGATGAACTATGTAATAAAATAATAAAAAATAGCGAACAGGCTTATTTAAAATATGCTATCCAAACAGTCGATTTTGAATTAACTAATTATGGAGGAAATTTGACCAGTGAGGCCTATATTGATATTTGTAAGTTAATAAGTGAAAATGAAAGCGAACCTCGATATTTTAACTTCACTGATACATTTATTTTGTACTTAAAAGAACAGGATAAAGATTTACCTTATTTTTCATTGTTGGTAGATACACCAGATATGTTAGTCGAACAATAATTGTAACTGAGGTGATAAAATGTTTAATTTAGTAATTGGTGATGATAATATATATTATACAAAATCCCTGCTTAATTATATATTGCCTAAACATCCTAATTTGAAATTGATTATAAATAACCAATATGTCGATTATTTTATATCTAAAATTCAAAGTTTAGAAAAATTTTCAGATGTAATAGCTAAACTCCTGAATGAGAAAACTGCTGACGATAATGAGGCCTTAATTAAAGAAATTACTTTTGTTTTTCTTATGATTGTAAGCCCACTCCTAAAATAATTATAACTACCGTTTTAGCTCATATTATTAAAAAAATACCTCATTACTGAGGTATTTTTTTAATTACTATTCTATATTTTATTATGTCCATGCATATCCATACCAACTTGTATCACCATATATTCTTATTGGTGTTGAATTACTGCATTGCCCTGCAGCTACCAAACAAGCATTCCTTAAATTTGTTGTTGTAACGGCATTTTTAAAATATCCCCACCATTCAGAACATGCGTTAGTATATACTGTGTTGTTAAACCACCCCATACAAGCTCTATTCTCCAAGTATTCTAGATGTTCCAATAGCCTCTCCTGTTGTAGCATCTATATATATTTCTGTTTTAGCTTCATTATTAAATCTACAAATATAGGCTAAACGAGTTTGATTTGCACTTTTATAAACTCGTCCGTCAAATAAGGCTTTATTTAATCCATAATTTGGCATAACAATTTCTAATGTAATCTCCATATCTGTCGCTACACTCTTTTTCAAATATTGTTCTGCATTTTGTCTTGCATCCTCATTGCTAATCTCAACATTGTTGTTTGCAAATGGCATATAAGTTTCTGTAAATGTTACAATTTCAGATGTTTGTGGAGCAAAACTTATGCTTATTACTTCACCTGGATTTATATAGTTATCATATTTTTTGCAAAATTTTGCTAAATATAATTCTTCATCAAATTTTTCTAATAAAATCATTTCAAATTCATTAACATTTGCAACATTTTTAAAAATTTCAAGTGTTTTCTCTTTTACTTCATTTTCTGAAAATTCATTTTTTTCAAATTCTGTTTTTTGATTAATATATGTTAATAAAGCCCCTGTTTCACTTTCTAGTTTTATTAACATATCTTTATTTGATATACTAACCTCCTCTCTTGATAATATATTATCTTGATAAAATTCTATTTTTGTATCTGTATTTTCAAATCTTTTATCTGTTATTTTTAAGTTTGTCAAATAATTATTAGCAATTTTTATGTATTTGTCTGCATCAATGTTGTTTCGTTCGATTTTGACATATGATTCTTCAATAGTTGTTGTTTCGTTTAAGTTTAATTCTCCTTTAATTTCTCTTGTGTTGTTATTAAAATTAGCTAATACAATAGTTGAAGCTACAATAATAAAAATTACACATAATGATAAAATTAAAATTTTCTTATTCATAATAACCTCCTATAAAATATATTTTTTTACATTTTCCTCCTTTCAAAATTATATTATCATATAAAAATTTTTTTATTTATTAAGTGGAAAAAAGTGGAAAAATATTATTTGCATAGATTGTATTATATTAAATATTCCTCAAAGTGATTAATTTTTATTGTAAATTAGAGTTGAAAAAAGAATTGAAGAATATTTTAACTCTTCAATTCTTTTTTTAATATATTTTTAATCCTCTACGACTCTTTTTTTATTTATCATATTCAAATAAATCTCCTAAAGGTTGTGATTCATTTATTCTCTTAATTGCTTCTGCAAATAACGGTGCTATTGAAACTGTTTTTATTTTATCTATTGCTTTTTCTGGTTCTAGTGGAATTGTATTTGTAATAACCAATTCCTTAATTGGAGAATTTTTTATTCTTTCAATTGCAGGTCCTACTAGTACCCCATGTGCTGCTCCTGCATAAATTTCTTCTGCTCCATTTTCTTTTAAAATGTTTGCAGCCTCTACTAATGTTCCTGCTGTACTTACTTCGTCATCAAAAATCAATGCTGTTTTTCCTTTTATATCTCCTATAATATTTGCAGCAACTGCATGATCATTGTTGTCATCTCTTCTTTTGTCTATTAATGCTAATGGACAATTAAAGTATTTAGAATATTTATAAGCTTTTTTTGAACTTCCCGCGTCAGTTGCTACAACAACCATATTTTCTATGTTCTTTGCTTCAAAATATTTCTCTAATAAATGTTTTGCTGTTAATCTATCGCAACAAATATCAAAATATGCCTGAATAGCTGAATTGTGTAAATCACATGTAATTACTCTGTCTGCTCCAGCAGTTTCAAGTAATTTTGCAACTAATTTTGCAGTAACCGGTACTCTTGGTTGATCTTTTTTATCTGATCTTGAATACATAAAGTAAGGTATTACAGCTGTTATTCTTCTAGCTGATGCCCTTTTTGCTGCTTCAATTGTTATTAATAATTCCATAATTCTTTCATTTACTGGTGGCATTGTAGTTTGCACTATAAAAACATCTTGATCTCTAACTGTTTCTTTAAATTGAACAAAATTGTTATCATTAGCAAATTTAAAAGATTCTTTTTTTCCCATTGGTAATCCTAAAGTATCACATATTTCTTGTGTAAAACTCTCTGCTGAATTACAAGCAAATATTTTAATATCTTTCATTTTTATCCCCCTAAAATTAAATTTTATGTCGAATTTTAGCGCTAACTTTATTGTAGCATCTTTTTATTTATTTTTCAATAATTTTCCATTAATTCCTTTAAATCATCAAAGTTCTATACTATTTTGCTTAAAGAAATTTCAGCAAGTTTTCCATATCTTTTTTGTTTATCTTTAATTTTTTCTTCTAATGAAGGTAATATTCCAAAATTAGCATTCATTGGTTGAAAGTTCTCGTTTTCTGTTGAAATATAGTCTGCTAATGCTCCAATAACAGTTTCCTTTGGATATGTAACCTTTTCTTCATTTCTAAACATTTTACATGCATTTATTCCTGCCACATATCCAGATGCTATTGATTCTACATATCCCTCTACTCCTGTTATTTGACCCGCGAAAAATATATTTGGATTTTGTTTTAAATTATATGTATTATCTAACAATTCCGGTGAATTGATAAATGTGTTTCTATGCATTACTCCATATTTTGCGAATTCAGCATTTTCTAGCCCTGGAATCATTGAAAACACTCTTTTTTGTTCTCCGAATTTCAAATTTGTTTGGAATCCTACCATATTGTAAAGGTTTCCTTCTTTGTTATCCTGTCTTAATTGTACAATAGCATATGGTCTTGTGTTTGTTCTAGGATCTGTGAATCCAACAGGCTTTAATGGCCCAAATCTTATTGTATCTATTCCTCTTTTTGCCATAACCTCTATTGGCATACATCCTTCAAAAATTTCCCTTTTTTCAAACTCATGTAGTGTAACAATTTCTGCATTTACAAGTTCATCATAGAATTTCTCATATTCTTCCTTATTCATTGGGAGATTTATATATGAACTATCTCCCTCTTTTCCATATCTATCTCCATAAAACGCTATGTCAAAATTAATTGTATCTTTTTCAATTATTGGTGCTGCTGCATCATAAAAAGCAAGTTTTTCTTGTCCTGTTAAATCTATTATCTTCTTTGCCAATTTTTCAGATGTTAAAGGTCCTGTTGCAATTATTACAATTCCATTAATATTTGCAAACTCTTTGCATTCTTCTCTTATAATTTCAATATTCGGATTATTTTCAATTTGCTCATTTACTTTTCTTGAAAACTCTTCTCTATCAACAGCCAATGCTTGTCCTGCTGGCACTGCATTTTCATCTGCAATTCTAATAAGTAAAGAATCTAGTCTTCTAAGCTCTTCTTTAAGAAGTCCACAAGCATTTGTTATGCTATTAGATTTAAAAGAATTGCTACATACAATTTCTGCAAGATTAGAATTAGTGTGTGCTGGTGAAAACTTTTTTGGCTTCATTTCATATAGTTTAACTTTAATTCCTTTTTTAGCTATTTGATATGCTGCCTCACATCCAGCAAGTCCTCCACCTATTACAGTTATATAATCATTCATATATTTCTCCTTATTAAAACAAAAAAGTGAAAATATAAAATTCTCACTTTTCTATTTTTTCTTATTTAGCAGCTTTTACTAATTCTGTAAATGCTTTTTCATCGTTTACAGCTAATTCAGCTAACATTTTTCTATTCATATTTATATTTGCTTTTTTAAGACCAGCCATTAATTTGCTGTATGTTGTACCATTTAGACGACATGCTGCATTAATTCTTGTTATCCATAATCTTCTATATGCGCCTTTTTTATCTTTTCTTCCAACATATGCATAAGACATTGATTTTAAAACTGCTTGTTTTGCATTTCTAAATCTAATGCTTTTTGCTCCAAAATATCCTTTTGCTTGTTTTAATACTTTTTTATGTTTTTTTCTTGTTATTCTTGCTGTTTTTACTCTTGCCATTTAAATTTCTCCCCTTTCTCTAATTAGTTGCCATATGGTAACAATCTTTTAATACCTGCTTCGCATGTTTTATCTGCATAAGCATCTTGAATTTTTCCTGATTTCTTTTGTCTTGTTGTTTTGTTTGCTAATAAGTGTCTTCTGTTTGATTTTGTTCTTTTAACTTTTCCTGTAGCTGTATATGAATATCTTTTTGCAGCTGCTTTGTTTGTTTTTAACTTTGCCATAAATTTTCCCCCTTAAATTTTATTTACTAGGTGCTAGAATTATAAACATATTTTTTCCCTCTAAGAAAGGTTTCTTTTCCAGAGTTGTAATATCTTTTAAATCTTCGATGAATTTATTCAAAACATCTTCACCCATTTTTACATAGTTAACTTCTCTTCCTCTAAATCTAACTGTTATTTTTACTTTATTGCCATCCGCAATAAATTTTCTTGCATTTTTAGCTTTAAAAGTAAAGTCATGTATTTCGATGTTTGGTGTTACTCTTATTTCCTTGCATTCGATAACTTTTTGTTTTTTTCTAGATTCTTTTTCTCTTTTAGCTTGTTCAAATTTATGTTTTCCATAGTTCATTATTTTACAAACTGGACTATCTGGATTATTTGCAACTAAAACTAAATCTAAATTTTTACCTCTAGCTAAATCTAATGCTTGATTTGTTGGTAACTTTCCTAGTTTCTGTCCTTGTTCATCAATTACTTGAACTTCTCTAAAACGAATTTGTTCATTAATTGGTAATTCTTGTTTTATATTGTTCACCCCCAAAATATAAAAAAACTTGTTGCATAGAACAAGTAATCCACAATATATATTTTATTAAAACAAAAACATATAACCTTTTCCTTTATAAGTTAAGGTGAGAAGTGGATAGCTTCTTCTTTCATACTTTATTAGTTTACTACAATTTAACATAAATGTCAATATTTATATGTTAAATTTATTATTTTTTCTTAAAAAAGCTGTGGCGTGTCTATATTGGTATCACATTTCCTAAATAAACACGTCACCATTTAAAATTCTATAAAATTTGTATGTTCAAAATCCTAATCTTAAATTAAACCTTTTTCCAGCATTTTTTTAAGTACAATTATAAACATTGCATGTGACCATCCTAATCCAATTACCCATGCGGGCTTCATTGTTTCATTATCTACCTGTTCAGCAAGGCATCCATGTGTTGCACTTGTTTTTACTACAAATTCAAAACATTCTCTCGCCTTTTTATTTTCATCTATTTCTAGGTAATACCATGCCATCCATAATGTCGCAATTACCCATGGTTTGCAATTCATATAGTGATCATTTTCAAATCTTTTATATCCTCCTGTATATGTTCTTAAAGTCATATTTATTTTTTCTACAGTATTAATAACCTTTTTTTCTTTTGGAGCAAACATATTAAATGGCGTTGTAACTCCCATAATGCTTATATCAACATTTTTATCCTCTAAATTTCTATTAAAAGTCTTTTTATTTTCGTCATAGAAGTTATTTAAAACATATTGTTTTAATTTAACTAATTCATTTCTTAAATTTTCTTTTTCTTTATTTACGTTTTCTTGTTTTACTCTATTTTTTGTAAATTCTTCTTTTAGTTCTTCATAAATTTTTATCATTGATTCAAAAGCTCCATATATGCTAGCAATTGAATATAAATTTATACCTTCATGCATTTCCCATAAATCATAGCTTACATGTAATTTATTATTTTCTTCATATATATCTACTATATACTTTTTTAAGTATGTTATAGCTTTTTCACACATTTTCAAATTGTCTCTTAAAAATTTTTTATCTTTTGTTACTAAAAAATGATTATAAACCCCATATACAACTGAAGCTGTTTCATCTATTTGGTATCCCCAGCATGGTGCTAACCTTCCATCTGTATAGAAACGTTGTTCCCACATTCCATTTCTACTTTGAGTGTTTTTACAAAAACACTTATAGAATTTTTCTACTTCTTTTTTCATTTTTAGAATATCCATTGCTTTTGTAATAAATACAGCATCTCTTGGCCAACAATAGTCATATCCTCCACATTTACTTAATTCTTCATCTATTTCCACTGCAGCTGAAATTCCACCAGTTTCATCATTTGTTAGTAACGCATATAATAAAATTGTTCTTACATAGATTTCTTCTATCTTTTCATTTTTCGGTGTTTCTGCAAGTTCAAGTTCTAATCCATTATGTTCTCTAACATATTTTTTCCAATATTTTTTTGCTGTATCTAATTCTGTTCTAAAATCTATTTTTCTAATTCTATCAACTGTTTTTTCCAAATTATCTATTCCGCTTTTGTTATCATCAATATATAAGTAAAGTTCAAATTCTCTGCTTTCATTTGGTTTTAATGTTCCAAGATCAAAACTTATACTTGAATCATTTGACATTCCAACATAATCTTTGTCACCAATTTGACCATCTTTAATATTTGCTATTGTGTTATTAATTTGTGAACTTAATATTTTCTCTTTTGAAAATGTACAAAGTGTATATTCATGATTATATTGCATTAAAGTATCATCTTTGCACATTCCACTTACCCTATTATTTGAAGAAGATATAAGATCTGAATGCACTATAAAATTTAAATCTAAATCTATATTGTTTTCATTTGTAAATTTATATTTTTTTACAATAATATTTTCATTTATTGTAACATAGTCAGTTTGTATAACTCTTAGATTAAAATATGTATTTAATATTTCTGTTTTTAAAATATTCGTTTTGTCTTCATATTTTTGATCATAAACGTTATTTATATCACTATGTAAATAAACTAATCTAGAATCATTTATTTTTAATCCAATATTAAAGAAATTAAGAATCTGTTTATAATCTCTATTGGGATAAAAAATTCTTAACAGCTCTCCATTTTTTGTATAGCTTGCCACTATATTTTGATTTCCTATTACTGCATCATTAAAATATTTTTTCATTGTTTTCTACCTCGTTTTATATAGTTTTATTTGGTATTTTTTTATGATATTATTTTTACAATTTGTTGTTCTAATTCTTTTATTCTTGCATTTATTTCCATAATGTCTTCATCTTTCTTATCTTCATCAAATATATCCTCTTTTATAATATCAGACATTTCATCTAATTCTTCTTTTAGAGTTGATAATCTATCAATTACTTCTAATCTTAAGAATTTATATTTTTCATACATATCCATTTTTGAAGTAACTTTGATTTCGTTCTTTAGATCATATTGTTCTCCATAATCTGGTATAGTAACTGGGATATTAACATTTTGAATTATTTTTTCTTTTAATATTTTTTGTCCTTCAGGTTCTCCATGAACTAAAAATATATGTTTTGGTTTAGTGTTAAAAGAATATACAAAGTTTAGTAACCATTCCTGGTCAGCATGTCCTGAATATCCCTCAATATATTCAATTCTTGCATTTACAGCAATTTCTTCTCCAAATATTTTAACCTTTTTTTCACCTGATACTATTTTAGCTCCTAAAGTTCCTGGTGCTTGGTATCCAACAAACAAAATTGTATTATTTGGATTCCACAAATTATGTTTTAAATGATGTTTTATTCTTCCTACTTCGCACATACCGCTTGCTGAAATAATAATATGTGGATGTGGGTCATCATTTAAAGCTCTTGATTCTTCTGCTGTTTGTGTAAACTGTAGTCCTGGAAATTCTAATGGATTATCTCCATTTTTTATTTCTTCTCTAACATTTTCATCAAATAAATTCATATTGTTTCTAAAAACTTCTGTTGCAGAAATTGCAAGTGGACTATCAACATATACAGGGGCTTTCATTAATTTTTCATATTTTTCTAAAAATTCTTTATCATCTGTATTTTCCTTTAACTTATTTAATTCATATAAAATTTCTTGTGTTCTTCCAACAGCAAAAGAAGGAATTATTACATTTCCACCTTTATCTAGCGTTTCTGCAACAATATTCAAAAACATTGTTGCCTTGTCATCATTTCTATTATGTAGTCTTCCACCATATGTTGATTCCATAACAAGATAATCTGTATTATCTATCATTGTAGGTGCATCTAGTAATGGAATATCATTATTCCCTAAATCTCCTGTAAATACTATTTTTTTTGTTTCTCCATTTTCTTTAACCCAAACTTCAATTATACTTGATCCTAACATATGTCCTGCATCATTGAATCTTACACTTATATTTTCATCTAATTCAACTATCTCGTCATAAGACACTGGTTTGAAAATTTCTAAACATTTTATTGCATCTTGTGCAGTGTATAGTGGTGGTAATTCCGGTTTACCAATTCTTGCTCTTTTTTTGTTTTGCCATACATTTTCCATTTCTTGGATATGTCCACTATCCGGTAACATTATACTACATAAATCGCATGTAGCTTTTGTTGCAATAACAGGCCCTCTGTATCCATCTACGTATAGTTTTGGAATTCTTCCAGAATGGTCAATATGTGCATGTGTCAAAAGCATATAATCAATTTCATTAACATCAAAAGGAAAATCTGCATAGTTTTCTCTTTCTTCTTTTGCTAACCCTTGATATAGCCCACAGTCTATTATAATTTTCTTTCCCGCTCCTTCTAGTAAAAAGTTAGATCCTGTTACTGTTTTTGTAGCTCCTAAAAATGTTATATTCATATTTATTCAACCCTTTCTATGTAAACACTTTTATCTTCTTATTAAATTTAACATTTAATTCTTTTGTGTCTTGTAAAATAATCCTATTTTCTAAATTGTTTTCATCAAATATTTCAAGTACAATTTCATTTTCATTATTTTTTAAAATATATTGAATATTATTTAATTCAATAATATTTGTTTGTAATGCCTTCTTTATTAATGTATAATTTTCGTTAGGTGCCTTACTTAACACAGCTATACATTTGTTTTGGCTTGCCTTATTAACTATTTGTTCTTGTATTTTATCAATATCCACAATATCTTTAACTTGTATATTTTCATCAACATACATCATACTAAAATGTCTTATTGTATTTATAAAATGCATTATATCATTTTTATCTTCAATTTTTTGAATCCTTATCTCTACTATTCTCAAAAGTACTTTTAAAAATTCTTGAAATTTGTTTTTTAATGTTTCTTCATCAAATGGTTCAATTTCACTTATTATTTGTATCTTTTTTTCCACCGTTTCTTTGTTATTAATGAAATTCTTAGGTTCAATTTTCTTATTGAATTTTTTTAGTTGCTTCATTAAGTCTTTTTTTTCTTCTTCTAATATATCTACTAAATCGCTTAAACTAAAAATTCTATCATTCATTTCTAGCTTTTCATTTCTAGTAATAAATTCTTGTTTTAATAATCTATCATTATTTATTAAATCATCTATTTTCTTTATGTTGCTAACTACATTTCTTTTTTCACTTGCAATATCTTCAATGTATTCCTTTTTATTATTCATTTTACAAAGTTCTTGTACATATTGTTCTTGCTTTTCTTTTATTTTTCTTTTCTTTTCGAAACTACTTAAAATAATATTTAATATTGATGTTTGGCATACTAGTTTTACAAATTGATTTGCAATATCATTCCCGTATCTTTCAACTAGTATTTTTAGTATATCATCAATTTGTATCTTATTAGTTTTCCATTCAGCTATAATTTCATTTCCTAGAGTTATTTCCACTGCCTGGTAAATAATATTTGCTTTGAAATTAACAATTTTTGATTTTTCAATGTTCCAAGACCATCCATCAAAATCCCTAATAATTTCACTTGAAGCAATACTGTATCCTTGATTTAGTGTGTCCTCTATAGCATCTTTTACAAGTTCATATTTTTCAGGTAATTTCATTATTTTACTATTTTTTTGATAAATTTCATATAGAAGTTCTGTTTCATTTATATATTTTTTTTCACTTATGTTTGTATCATTTTTGTATATATCTATGTTTTCGCAATCTTTTTCAATAATTTCAATAATTTCTTCCAGTATTTCTCTTTTGGTTCTTGCATTTCCTTTTACTGTTCTATAATCATTATACGCATTTTCAATTTTGTACATCATGCTAACTAGCATGTTTTTTTCATCCTCTGAAAATTTCTTCTGTGACAAAATATTTTCTAATTGGTTGTTATAATCTCTAATATTTAATTTAGAAATAAATTTTTCCTTTTCCAATGTTTTCTCCTGTTCTCTTTACGTATAATTATTCTACGTTTTCTTCCAATTTTACATCATTATTTTATTAAATGTCATTCACTTTGTCAATACTTTTTTAAACTTTGAATAGAAAAAAAGATTGACATTATTTTGTCAACCTTTTATATAAAAATATTTATTATTGCATCTGCCCCGATAAGCATTGCATTAAATATTTTTAAAACAATGAACTGCATTATATTTGTATAAAATACAAGTAAAAATACTAAAATTGTTAGTATAAATTGTTTTTCCATTAGCCATTCTTTTGCTTTATATGGTAGAAAATGGTTTAAAACCTTCGAACCATCAAGAGGATAAATTGGAATCAAATTAAATACTCCTAATCCTAAATTTACAATTATTATGGATTCAATAATTGTTTCAGCAATTATAATTCCACTTGTAATCGTTTTTACCGTATTATCTAATATAATATATATGAGTAAAAATATAAATGCCAATAAAAAATTCATAATTGGCCCAGCTGCTGCAACAAGCGCTTCTGCTTTTGAAAGCGAATATTTGCCATCAAAATTTCTCGAATTAATTTGAACTGGCTTTCCCCATCCAAATCCTAATAATATTAAACATATTAACCCTCCCGGATCTATATGTCTTGCCGGATTTAAACTTAGCCTTCCTTGAAGTCTTGGCGTATCATCTCCAAGTTTTGTTGCAACTGCTGCATGTGCAAATTCATGAAAAGTCATCGCAACTATAACTCCCGGAATTGCATAAATAATACTTTCAATGCTTCTTTGCCCTGTAAATACATTTATTAGAAGCATAATAATTATTATCATATAAAAAGTTCTTTTGTCTATATTAAACATATCTTCACCTTTTCAATTTATTTTTTATTAATATTGAATATTTTTAGTATAAAGTTTTTAAACTTTGTAAAAAAGCTTTCTTTATATTCTACCATCTGCATATTTTCATTAACAGTTGCATCTGCTCTTTTATTTTTGAAAATTTCATCCGGATTATATTTTTCTCTTTTTGCTTCATCTTCTATTTTTTGATTTATTTCTAATATTTCCTTTAGTTTTACTTTTTGCTCCTCTGTTGCATAGTAATCTCTGAATAATATTACTAAAATAGCATTTGCTTCTTTTGATATGTTTTGCTCAGCTAAATCAATACTTGGATCGATTCTAAAATAATAGTTTTCATCTTTATTATCTTCAAAAAATCTTATTTTTTCTTCTGGTATTTTAGAATATTCTTCATCTGAAAAATGACTAATTATTTCTAAAACCTCAGTATATGCTCTAGCGTATTTCTCTTCCATTTACATGTTCTCCTTTGTTTCTTATATTATTTTATTCTTGTCTTCTTGTCGTCACCTTATTTTTATCAGGCTCATTCATTGCTTTATACGCTGCATTAACCACGTCAGTCCCTATTCTACCTTCTTTTGTTGCACCTCCTATAACATTACGCCATGTAACATTAGGTCTTGATTTTGTTTTTTCTTTTAAATCAGGTAGTCTATTTGAAAAGTCATTAATCTCATTCTCAATTGAATAATCAGGTCCAAATTGATTTAAGTCTACACATATCTTTGTACCATCAATATTTATTTTTTTACCCATTACATTATCAGAAATATGAATATTCATTTCCGGAATTTCCTGTAAAAATTCATCTGTACTCTGTCTAAATTCATCATATTCTTCTGAGTTCGGATTTCCTGCATTCGGATGTTCTTCGGATATCATTGCTGCTAACTTACTATTTTTTGGAAATGACGCATGAATTTTTCTTAATCTGTCCACATGTTCTTTATCCATTTGGTCTTCTGGATCTTCTTGAAAGATTTCCCCAGGCATATGTAATATCAGTTCTTGTAACTTTTCTTTTAAATTTCTCTGAACTTGTGCATTATCTTTACTTAATTGCCATAGTAAGTCTTCTTCTAGCATATCAAATAAAACGTTTACCTCATCATCTGAAATTGTTCCATTGTCATGCTCTTGGCATTGTTCTTTTAATTCAGCAATAAATTTACTGACACCAATTAGGTTTCCCTGTTTATCTTTCATTAAGCATTCTCCTTTTCCATTATAATTCGTCTATTTAAAATGTTACTACCTTATCACAGTTTTATCTTAGTTTAAAGGTTTCATTGTTGGAAATAATATTACGTCTCTTATTGAATCGCTTTCTGTGAATAACATACATAATCTATCTATTCCGTATCCTATTCCTCCTGCTGGTGGCATTCCATATTCAAGAGCTTCTATGAAGTCCATATCTATATCGTTTGCTTCATCATTTCCTAGTTCTCTTTCTTTTAGTTGATCTTTAAATCTTTCTAATTGGTCAATTGGATCATTTAATTCTGTATATGCATTTGCAAATTCTTTTCCGCCTACAAATAATTCAAATCTATCAACAAATCTTGGGTCATCATGATTTTTCTTTGTTAATGGTGATATTTCAATTGGATGACCATATAAAAATGTTGGTTGAATTAATTTTTCTTCAACATATTTTTCAAAGAATGCATTTATTATATGTCCATATGTTTTTTCATGTTCACCTAATTCTATATGATGCTCTTCTGCTAATTTTAAACATTCATTTACATCTGTTATACTCTTAAAATCAATTCCTGTTTGTTCTTTTATTGCATCTGTCATACTTATTCTTTTCCATGGTCCCTCTAAGCTTATTTCGTTTCCTCCCCAGTTGTATGTCATTTTACCAATAACATCCTTTGCAACTTTTTGGAACATTTTTTCAGTTAAGTCCATCATTCCTTCTAAGTCTGAATATGCTAAATATGCCTCCATTAATGTAAACTCTGGATTGTGTTTTAAATCCATTCCTTCATTTCTAAATACTCTACCTATTTCATATACAGCTTCCATTCCACCTACTAAAAGTCTCTTTAATGGTAATTCAAGTGCTATACGTAAATACATGTCTAAGTCTTGTGCATTATGGTGTGTAACAAATGGACGTGCTGATGCTCCTGTTAAAAGTGTTGTTAAAACTGGTGTTTCAACTTCTGTAAATCCTTCTCCATCCATAAAGTTTTGTATACATCTAATAATTTTTGGACGTAAGAATGCAATTCTTTTTGAATCTTCATTCATTATTAAATCTACATATCTTCTTCTATATCTTTCTTCTATATCTGTTAGTCCATGAAATTTTTCTGGTAATGGTCTTAATGATTTTGAAAGTAAAACTATACCTTTCGCATGAACTGTAATTTCTCCTGTTTTTGTTTTGCATACAAAACCTGTAATACCTATAATATCTCCTATATCATAAGTTTTAAATTCTGCGTAATTTTCCTCTCCTAGGTCATTTATACTAACATAGCTTTGAATTTTTCCTGTTGCATCTTGAATGTGGCAAAATGAAGCTTTCCCCATTATTCTTTTAGCCATAATTCTACCAGCTATAGAAACATCTTTACCCTCTAATTCTGCATAGTTTTGTCTTATATCTTCACTTCTATGTGTTCTATTATATTTAGTAACTCCAAAAGGATCTTTTCCTTGTTTTTGTAGTTCCTCTAATTTTTCTTTTCTTATTTTAATTAAATGATTTTCGTCTAATACTTCTTCCATCTGCTTTTCCTCCCTTAAAATTACTCAATATTATATAATAATTTTTACATTTTGTAAATACTTTACGCTTAATTTAGCCTTTTCTAGAGTTTTTACCTCTGGTTTTAAATAACAATATAGTTTTTTGGTGATTTTGTTAAAACTTCACAGCCATTTTTTTCCACTAAAACAGTATCTTCTATTCTAATACCATACTGTTTTGGTATATATACTCCAGGTTCAATTGCTATTACCATGTTATCTTTTAAAAATGTATCATTTTTTGAACTAATGTATGGCATTTCATGTGTTTCTAGCCCTATACTATGTCCAAGTGCATGTATTAAATCAAATCTATGCATTTTTAGATTACTTTCAACTGATTGCGAAATTGTTTTTATACTTGCATATTCCTTTATGTCTTCTAAGGCATTTTCTTGATTTTTCAAAACCAAATCATAAACCGGCTTCATTGATTCTAATATGCACCCCATAAATATTGTTCTTGTCATATCAGAGCAATATCCATTATATTTACATCCCATATCAATTAAAATAGGATCCGCCATTTTAACTTCTCTATCACCTGGAACCCAATGAGGTTCTGAACTATGTTCCCCAATTGCAACAATTGTATCAAAAGCTAATCCATCTGCTCCATTATTTCTAAAAAACATTTCTATTTCAAATGCTATTTCTTTTTCTGTCATTCCCATTTTAATAAATTCTAATAAATGTGAAAAACATTTATCTGTTAATTCACATGCTTTTCTAATGTTTTCTATTTCTTCTTTGTCTTTAACAGCCCTTAACTTTTCAATTATATTTTCCGTTTCAGCTAAGTTGTTAATTTTGTACTTTTGCTTTAAATACTGATATTGCTTATATGTAACATAATTTTCTTCAAAACCAATATTTTCGCAAAAAAGAAAATAATTTTCGAACTCGTCTTTACTAACATCTCTATAATCAGAAACAATGATTTCATCATTAATTGTTAAAGTATTTTTTACACTTTCTAAAAACATGGTATACGTTAAAAATATGTTTTCTTTTCTTGTTATTAATAGTGTTCCTTCGTTTTCTATATTGGTTAAGTATTTTATATTTACAGGATTTGTTACAATCATTCCTTCCATATTTAAACTTCTTAACCTCTCTCGTAAAAGTCTAATTTTTTCATTCATGAAAAATTCCCCCCTTTTACTTTTTAAAACATTCCCAAACTAAATATTTTCATCAAGACTGTAAATAAAGTCATTGTTGGAACAAATATTGCTGCTGATGTTGCTAAAACAATAAATGGTCCAAATGGAATGTATCCATCTTTTCTATTTTTCTTTGCTAATACTATAATTACACTTATAACTGCACCTATTAAAAATGCAAGAACTGATATTAATGCTATTTTTACAGCTCCAAAGTACAATCCTAATGCTCCCATTAATTTTACATCTCCAAGCCCCATTGCTTCTTTCCCTGCAATAAGTCCACCAATAAGTGTAATTAAAAGAAATATTCCCCCACCTATAATCATTCCGAAAAATAAATCTTTTGCTACTGCCAAATTTTGTATTCCAAATATGAAGGCAAATACTATTCCAACTTCAAACATTGTAAGGTTTAATCTATTTGGAATAATCTGTATTTTATAATCGACAATAAATGCTGATATTAACATTGGAGTTAATATTATAAATCTTGCTAAATCCAAGCTTAGCTTAAATTTGTATAGTAACGCAACATTTGCAATCGCATTTACAATAATCAATGGATAATTTATTTTCCATCCTGTTTTGTATTGTATAAAAGTGTTTTTTGATAAAATCTTTTTTTCATTTAAAAATGCATAATTCATATAGTCGACAAATTGTCCTGTAATTATCCCTATAAATGAAATTAAAACATAAATTAATATATGTACATCATTAATGTATTGCATATATTTTCCTCCTAACGTTTTTTTCTTGCTATAATAGAGCAACTTTAGTTAGTTGCTCTTGCATTACTGTTTTTTGTTCATTAATTTTTCGTAGCAATTTCTACATAAAGGCATATAACAACCATCTCCAACCAATACGTCTCCTGTTTTGTTTTCGCCTTTAAAATATGTGTAAATTGCATTATCGTTATGGCATTCTTCGCACACAGCTGTAAGCATTTGAACATTATCAGCCATACATAATAAATCACCCATATTTCCAAAAGTTTTTCTTTCTGACGTTAAGTTTAAACCTGAAATAAAAAATTTTTTTCCATGTTTTGCTAGTTGATTAATTTCAGCTAAATCGCCTTTTAAAAATTGAAATTCATCTATTACATAAACATCTGCATCATATTTTTTCATTTCTTCAATGTTGTTTATTCCTATTGCATCAATTTTATATCCTTTTCTACTAACAACTTCACTATCCGAAAATCTATTATCTAAAATTGGTTTAAAAACTTTAACATTTTTCCCAGCTATTTGTTGTCTTTGAGCTTCATCTAATATTCTTTGGGTTTTTCCACATTTCATAGGTCCTGTGTATACATTTATATCTCCCATATTTTATAACACCTGCTACGTATAAATTTCTATACGTATTATATCTATTAATTACTTCTTTGTAAATACTTTTTAGTATTTTTTTCACTTTATTATAATATCTTGTACCATGTTTCAACATCATAAAACATATTATACCAATTTCCTGAAAATTTACCTTTTAGTTTGGTAGAATGAAGCATTATATAGCTGTCAAAATACAGGCTTATAAATGGTTTTTTATCATAAAAATTATTTATTATTTCTGCATACTGTTTTTTCAAAATCTCTTTGTTTTCAATTTTCGATATTTTATAAATCTTTTCTTTTGTCTCCTCATCCTCAAAATATGAACTAATATCAGGAGTAATTGAAACTGTTTTTACATTTAATGTTAAATCTGTGATATTTGTTTTGTATTCTACTATATCAATTTTAATTCCATTTTCCTCTAAGTTTGCCTTAATTTCATTTGCTATGTTGATGTTTGCAAAATCTGTTGAAAGAGTATATTTTTTGTTTGTATTCAATTTCACTTCATTTTCTTGGTTTTTTTCAGTATTCAAATAGCTCCCATAATCTAGTGGGAATTCTGAAATAATATATTTTTTATTATATAAACTGTATACTAATCTTTGTTTATTTAGTAAATTTTCTATGTTTTTTCTTTCTTCTACATTTTCTATATTATTGCATGAGATGAAATATAATTCTCTGCCAGGTATTATATTTTCTTCAAACCCGATGTTTCCAATATATTCCTCATAATTTATATTTTTCGTAATTAATAAGTCAATATTTCCTCTAGTAAATTGATTATATAAATCCGTCGAATTTTTGAAAAAATATACTTCCAATTCCTGGTCATCTTTTTTTATTATTACACGGTTATTTGAGATTTCTTTTATTTTATATTTACCTGTTCCATTGGGAGCTTTACTTTCGTATGATTTTTTTTGCATGATTGGAAAACACAATATATACTCAAAAAAATCAACATCTTTATTTAAATATATCTTAAAAACATTTTCATCAATTTTTTCAATTTTTTCAATAGCTTGTACATTTTCTCTGTAAATGCTATCTTCTGTTTTTATTTTATCAAGTGTAAATTCTATATCTTCAAAAGTTACTCTTTCTCCATCATGCCATCTTTTGTTTTCATCTAATTTAATTAAATAAGTGCATTCATCTATCTTTGACCACTCATTTGCAATTCCCGGCTGTGTATTGAAGTCTAAAGTTATATTAACAAGCGGTTCGTAGACTAGTTTTGTTATTTGTTGAATTTCGAAATTCTTTGTTATAATAGGATTTATAGTATCAAATGACGTAATGCCAATCGTAATTGTTTTTGAAATTTTCACATCTTTATAATTATTTAATGTTTGAAATTTATTATTTATATTTTTAAAATAAACAACATATATTCCTATAATTGTAAGTATAACAATTACGCAGAAAAAAATATATTTAACATATTTTATATTCATTTTTCTCCTTTGATTTTCTTAATATGGATAAAAGGTAGGATATAAATCCTACCTTTTTATTTATTTTCTTGATTCTATTATCAGTTTCATTCCTGTTCTACTTTCGCCTTCTACCTCAACCTCTGCAAATGCCGGTACACAAATTAGGTCAACCCCCGCTGGTGCCACAAATCCTCTTGCAATGGCAACGGCCTTTATTGCTTGGTTTAGTGCTCCTGCACCAATCGCTTGCATTTCTGCCTTACTGCTTTCCTTTACTAATCCTGCAATTGCTCCTGCTACTGAATTTGGGTTTGATTTTGATGAAATTTTTAAAATCTCCATATTTTCCTCCTAAAAAATATTTTTTGTAACTTTGTTTTTTATCTCATTTGTTACGAATTATTTATATTATATTTCTTAGAATTTGTCTATATTTTTCTGGAAATTTCTGGAAATTTCGGTCGCATATTTTTACTTATTTTTTTCTTTTTTTACATTTTTATTCTATATATTTTTTCAATTCGACAAGTTTCGTCATTTACTTCTAAAATACAACCTGTCAAGCTAATGTTTTTGTCATCACTTACTTTATATCTTTCAGGTAAAGTTGTAACAAACCTTTTTATTGATGCGCTAACCTCCATCCCAATAACTGATTTCTCTGGTCCAGTCATTCCAATATCTGTAATGTATGCAGTTCCATTCTCTAATATTTTTTCATCTGCTGTTTGTACATGTGTATGTGTTCCAAATACACATGATACTCTTCCATCCAAATAATACCCCATTGCAATTTTTTCAGCTGTAGCTTCTGCATGAAAGTCAACAATTATCATATCAACATCATTTTTTATTTTGTTAATAATTTCATCTGCTTTTAAAAACGGATTTTCTGATAAAACTCCTACATCAACTCTTCCAATTAAGTTGATAACTGCAATTTTTTTACCATTTACTTCACGAACTCTATATCCCGCTCCAGGAACTCCCTTCGGATAATTTGCAGGTCTTACAAGTTGTTCGTCTCCTAAGAAAGAAAAAATTTCTTTTTTTCCCCACGTATGATTTCCCATTGTAACTACATCTATTTGTGACTTTTTTAGATCTTCAAATATTTTTTCTGTTATTCCCATTCCATCTGCTGAATTTTCTCCATTTGCTATTATAAAATCAATATTATTCTTTTTTTTATACTCTGGTATAACTTCTTTAATTTTCTTAACTCCTGAGTATCCTACAATATCACCTATTAATAAAATTTTCATATATTCTCTCCTAATTAATTTTTAATAAATCGAATCCTGTATAATCTGAACTTGCAAGTACAAATTGAATTCCATTTATATTTCCTTGAATTGCTTCTTTATGTGCAGACTCTCCATGTATATGTCCATATATACACTTTTTTACATTATACTTTTTCATTGTTTTTATAAAATTTAAATCTAGTTCTTCATAATTATTAAATGGTGGAAAATGCATACATACAATTATTTCTTTGTCATCTCCATATTTTTCTACACCATCTTTTAAAGACAAATCTAATCTAATGTTTTCCCTTCTTATAATTTTTTCTGGTTTTTCTTCTAATTCAGACCATCCTCGTGTTCCCGTTATTATCTTATTTTCATATAAATAACTATTATTATATATAAAATCTATATTTTTAAATTCATGATCTTCTAAAAATCTTCTATTCTTTGTAAGTGTTTCCCACCAAAAGTCATGATTTCCTTTTAATAACAATTTCTTTCCTGGCAAACTATTTAAAAATTTAAAATCTTCAATCGCATCTCCTATATACATTGCCCATGAGAAATCTCCTGGTAATATTACCAAATCTTCTTCTTTTACCTTTTTTAACCAATTCTCTTTAATTTTTTCCTCATGTTTTTTCCAGTTTTCGCCAAATATATCCATTGGCTTATCCATACCTAAAGATAAGTGTAAATCTGAAATTGTATATATAGACATGCATTTCCCTCCTTACAATTTTAAATTTGGCACAGCATTTAAATTTAAATCTGACTTTCTACCAGCAATATAACTGTAATATCCTGCAGCAGCAATCATTGCAGCATTATCAGTACATAATTTTAGTTCCGGATAATATATTTTTATGTTTTCTTTTTCTCCTAATGTCTGAAATTCTTTTCTTATATATGAATTTGCTGAAACTCCTCCAGCTAATACAACTTTTCTAATACCGGTTGTTTCTACTGCTTCTCTTACATTTTCTATTAACATTTCTGTTGTTACTTTTTCAAAACTTGCACATAAATCTGCTTTATTTGTATTTGGATTTTTGTGATTCAAATTTATCACCGCTGTTTTTATTCCACTGAAGCTAAAATTTAATCCATCTATTTTTGATTTTGGTAATTCAATATTTGCTGTTCCTTCATATGCTAGTTTATCTATTTTAGGTCCACCTGGGTATCCAAGTCCCACTACTCTTGCAACTTTATCATATGCTTCTCCTATTGCATCATCCTTTGTTCTACCAATTATTTCAAAATCTGTATAATCATTTATTTTTACTAAGTGAGTATGTCCTCCTGAAATTATTAAACAAATAAATGGTGGTTCCAAATCTGGGTATGTTATGTAATTTGCTGCAATATGACCTTCTATATGGTTTACTCCAACCAATTCTTTTTTAGTTGCATACGCTAAACCTTTAGCATATGATACACCGACTAGCAACGCACCAACTAATCCTGGTCCGTATGTTGGGCAAATAACATCTATATCCTCTAAGCTTATACCTGCTTGTTTAATTGCTTCTTTTACCACCTGGCTTACAACTTCTGTGTGACATCTTGACGCAATTTCCGGCACTACTCCTCCATATAAAGTATGTATATCAATTTGTGAATTAATTACATTTGATAAAACTTTTCTTCCATTTACCACAACAGCTGCAGATGTTTCATCACAGCTTGATTCAATTCCTAAAACTACTATATCTTTCATATCTTTTCCTTCTTTATGTATTTTATCAATACTTGTTTATTTTGTCAATATATTAAGTTCTTACCTGATACTTCATTTTGCCTTTTTATAATTTGTAAAGACCCAAGCTGCATTAGCAGCTCGGGTCTTTTCTTCAAAGAACTCCTTACTTATGAGGTTTAGCACTTTGAGTAAGAAGCCAGAACCTCTGAGCGATACTCTCGCCATTTTTAAGCTCTGTGGTCTTACCACAGATGAATGCATTTTGGCTGGCATTCGGCATGTAGCCCTGAGGGAAAGCATTTTCCCAACTAATGATCGCTTTTATCATTGTCGGGCAAACCGTTCTCCCAGTTTTCTTTCTTCTCGAAATTTCTGTCACCTTAAATCCGTTCTTCTGGAACTTTTCCAGTTCGGATTTATAGATTTCAAACTGAATTTCAGTCTCTCCTGACCGAGCCTTTGACTCGATTTGGGTGAAGAAACGATCCATTCTTGATTCACGTCTGTCCATGCTAGAGTTCCTTTCGCTTTATTAAATAGGTTTAACGCCCATTCAATAAGATATTTTACCACATTTTTAAAGTTTTGTAAAGTTTTATGTAGACTTGTCTTTAAAATTTGTATTCTTTTTCTAATTTTTCTGTTAAATAAATTTTTGATATTATTTTTAATTCTTCCATTGATTCTTTTGGTACCTGAAATGAATATATTTTTTTTGCATCTGAGAGCATTATATATCTTATGGCATCTTTTGTAGTTTCATTCATATCTATTGCACCTTTATCTTGTTTACCGCATGCTTCGCATTTGAACCCGTTATCTTTAATACTAAATTTAGTTATATTTTCTTTGCTTTTACATGTTTTGCATTCATTTATTTCAGGTTTGTATCCTATTATTGAAAGTAATCTTAATCTGAATATTGAAGTAATAAACTCTAACTCTTTATCTGTATTTGACATTACATATAAAGTATTTAAATATAATTGTAATACCTTATAGTTATTTTGATTCTCCGTTGTGACATCATTTATTATTTTTGTAATATATACTGCATATTTTAACTTATCTAAATCTGTTCTTATATTATAAAACATTTCTATTGTTTCGCAAGAATTCATGCTATAATTGTCTGATCCTTTATAGAGCATATATTCTCCAAAACATAAAAATTGAGTGCCCGCCATAAGAAGACTTTTTGGTCTTCTTGCACCTTTAGCAACACACTCAATTTTTCCCATATTAGGTGTCAAAATTGTAAGCATTTTGTCAAAATCAGACATCATATTTTCTGCAATTATTATTCCCTTTGTTTTGACTGTTTTCATATTCATTCACCTTTATATTATTTTCTATATTCTGTATTTGTTTCAATTCTAAGAAAGTATCAATATTTCCCGTATTTTTAAATGTATTCCACGCAATCTTTGTAATCATGCTCTCATCTCCTGTTTTCTTTTAAAAATAGTTTTTGTAAAAATTCTCTTTTTATTCATCTATTTTAATTTAAATTTGTTAACAATAGATGGATTTTCTTGCCAATTTTCTCTAACTTTTACCCATATTTTTAAATTTACTTTTGTACCAAATATCTTTTCCATGTCTTCCCTTGAATACATTCCAATTCTTTTAAGCATTGCACCTTTTTTTCCAATAATTATTCCTTTATGAGATTCTCTCATTGTGTATATTGTAACTTCAATATCATATATATCTTCCTTTTTTGAAGTTTTTCTTAAATTCATTTTTTGTGTTTCAACATATATACCATGCGGAATTTCTTCATCTAATAGTTTTAATGCTTTTTCTCTAACTAGTTCTTCTACAATTTGTCTTTCCGTTTGATCGGTATACTCATCTAAATCATAATATGCTGGTCCCTCAGGTAATGTTTTTTCAATTTCACTTAAAATTGTTTCCGTATTTTCATTTTTTAAGCTGCTTACTGGAATAATAGCCTCAAAATCATATTCATTTTGATACATATCTATTATTTTTAATAAAGTTTCTTTTTCAACTAAATCGATTTTGTTTATTACTAAAATTGTTTTTTCTTTTTCCTCTTTTATTTTGTCTAATATTATTCTGTCTCCCGTGCCAATCTTTTTTTCTTGTGCATCTACTAAAAATAGTGTTATATCACTATTTCCTAAAGTTAACCACGTTGTTTCTAGCATGGTATCTCCTAATTTTGTTTTAGGTTTATGTATTCCAGGAGTATCTATAAAAATAATTTGCGAATTTTCCCTATTTACTATTGCTCTTATTGCTGTTCTTGTTGTTTGACTTTTATTGGCTGTTATAGCAACTTTTTCTTTTACTAAATTATTTATAAGTGTAGATTTTCCTACATTTGTTCTACCTATTATAGATACAAATCCTGATTTAAACCCTGACATTATTTATGCATTCTCCTTTATTTAATTGTTATATCCCCACTCATTGGACATATTTGTATAAATGTATTTCCATCATTTACTTTAATTTCTTCACCATTTTTATATTTATATACTGTTTGTCCACTATGTGAAGTTTTTTCCCAAGTAATCGGAACAACATATCCACCTGTTACTAAATATCCTGTACCATTTCCTATATTATTAAGATCTTGTCTTCCTTTATTTTCTCCATCATTTATTGTAGAATTAGATAATTGGTAAATAATTATATTCTTGGCTGTATATTGTTCTCCTGTAACTAAGTCAACATTTGCTTTGTTGCTCATGCTTCTTTTATAAACTTTATTTTCTTCATCATATTCATAACTTGTTGTATGATAATATGAATATTTGATATCAATTGAAGTAGCTTCTTTTGCTTCATCTAAAGATGCCATATCTATTTCACTAACACTATAATTTAGTAATAAGTCTTTATTTGTATCTCTCGTATATCCCATTTTATCTGCATATGCTTTTACATTTTTCATACTTGTAAATCCTGTGTGTTCATAGTCTCTATTTAAGGTCTTATCTCTAAAAAATACTGAACCTTCTAGTGTAATTCCATCTAAATGATTTACAGAATTTAATCTATTATATGCTTGTGGGCTTCCTCCCCAATGTACAAATATTGCATCATTTTCTTCAGCATAATCTATAAAATAATGTCTAGCACTTCTTATTGATCCAATTTTTGCAGTTTCTTGGTCTTTATATAAAGCCATCATTCTTGTTATTCCACCTTCTGCAATTATCTCATATACTAAATATGCATCTTGTATCCCACATTGTGGCCATGCTGCATGGTTATTGTTTATCATAACAGCATAAGGTCTTGATTTAGATTCTTCATCTACTATTTGCAATTTTTTAAGTTCTATTACCACATCTTCTTCATTTTTTCCTACTGTTAGCTCTCCTTTATTATCACTTTTTCCTTTTAAATTTAGTGCAACCAAACTTCCTACTCCAACTATTACTACAATTAATATAGCTATTATTATTATTGTTTTATTTTTTTTCATCTTAATTTTCCTTTCGTTTATTTATCTTGTTATATTTAATTTGTTTAATATAAATTCCTCTTTTTGTCTCATTTCTTGCTTGTCCATATCTTCAATATGATCATATCCCATCAAATGATAAAAAGAATGTACAACCATATACGCAAGTTCTCGTTTAAATCCATGTCCATATTCTTCTGCATTTTCTCTAACTTTTTCTAAAGATATTACCATATCACCCAAAATATCTTCCTGTTCAAGTTTAAGTTTTTTTACTTCTCCGCGTTCATACATTGGAAATGATAATACATCTGTTTCTTTATCGATGCCTCTATGTTCTCTGTTTATTGTTTTTATATTTTTAGAATCAGTTAGAACAACATTTACATATAGATTTTTGTTTTCTATTCCTTCTGTTTTGAAGCATTCCTTCAAAACTAAAAGGATTAAATTTTCATATTCTTTATTTTCTTCTACATCTAAGTAGTTCAATTCTAATATATCCATTATACAGACCTCTTAATATACTTCATTTTATTATTAACTGTTTTTACACTTGTACCAATTCTTCTTAAAGCGCCTAAGCTAATAAGCTTTTGTTTATGTAAGTTAATAATTTCTTCATATTTTTTTCTGTTTATGTTTAATTTTTTTATATCTTCCTTTAAAAATAGTATCTGTTTTTTCTCTGGATTTTCTTTTACCTTTTCATGTTTTGCCCAGAACTTTTTATATTCTTCTCTTTCATTTGGATTATCCCAGTATACCTTCGTTGATAATATTTTTACATTAAAGTCCTCTACTGCATCAAAAAATGTTTCATATATTTTTTCTCTTTTTTTATCATTTTTTGAACTTACTATAAGCTCCCTTATTTGTTTTAGGATTTGTACATAACATTTTTCTGTTGCTGCAAGAGGCAAACTATGTATAAATATTTTTCTGCTTACACCAAGTAATTCAATTTTCTGTATTATTTTATCCCTTTCATCTAACTTTCCTATTGTTGTATGTAAATATTTTTCATACTCTTCTTTTGCTATTTCGTCACCTTGTTCAATTTTAATTGGTAAAATTTCTAATATATATTTTTCAAGAGTACTGAAAATTTTTCCATATATATCTGCTGTATTATTTTTCACGTTGTCAGCTATTTCAACAGAATAATTTTTCAAAATTCCCTTGTACAAAGTATCCATTTTCATTACATAGAACTTTTTGTAGTTATTTACTGTTTTATTGTTTTTCATTCCACTTACTGTTTCATAGTCCATTCTTAGTAAATACTCTTGTTTTCTATATTTATATTCCAGATAATTTTTGTTCTTCAAACTTACTACAAAATAATATTTTGATATAGCATCTTTTTCAAAGTTTGTTGCATTGTTTGATTTTACCTTTTTGTATAGTGAATCCATTATGTATTTATCAATAGATTCTAGATATAATGCATAACTATCTTCGTATTTTTTTGAATTAATTTCAGAGTTGTTTGCTAAATAATTGTTATAGGCTTTTAACATACTGTTTCTTTTTAAAGTT
>JAZQOX010000049.1:0-8735 GCA_045628105.1 Clostridia bacterium
ATTTATAAAATGAATCTGAAAGTATATTAATCTTAGTAATAGCTGATGAAAAATCAATATTATTTAAACATAAATCATAAATTTTATGTCTCTCTTCAGGAGAAAAATAGAAATAGTTTAAATTCAAAATTTTCTTCATAAGACTTGGCTCATATAAATCTAGTATAAGGTATGAAAGAAGAGTGGATATTTTATTCAAAAAAATATTAGGATGTTTTCCAACATAGTGAATAATGACATTATTATAAATTTTGAACTTATAACAAGAATAAAAAGTGTCAGATAATTCAAAATATTCAAGTTCTTTTAGTAGATATTCAGATATTTTTTTATTGTTTGTCTTAATACAAATGCTTTTACGCAAAAAAATCCCTCCATACATAATATTATCTACTAAAATCTGTTTAGATATACATATATTATGAAATGGAAGGATTTTAAGTTACTAATTATAAATCATATAATCTATTTCAGGAAAGATACAATCTTTTTTAGAAATATCTTTCAAGAAGTCTTCGTCAATTGAGTCTGATTTAATTTGTTCATATAGTTTTGTAAAACGTCCAATGTGGTCTTTTATTCTTTTCTTAGCATAATCAACCATTGTTCCATGAGTTATTATAAATAACCAATCACTACTTTGCGCAAGAAGTAATTCACGTGCACATTGATTTAACGCTTTTCTTTTTAAAGTATTTTTTTCATTAGGGAATAGATTTGCAAGCTCTACCATTCTATCACCAGCAACATGTAGGTGCCTATGAGCATAATCATTTGATCCATTAAGCCATACTTCGCTATAACCATTTGCTCCCCAGCTAGAAATACATGGAGAACATACTTGCATTTCGGGGTATTTATCTATATATTCACCAGGAGTAATAAGCTTAAAGTTACCTTTGTCGTAATATATTTTTTTAAACAAAATATATAACCAATAAGGACCTTCATACCACCAATGCCCATAAAGTTCGGCATCATATGGGCATACAACAAGAGGTTTTGCAGGTTGCATTATGTCTGACAATTCATTAATCTGGTTAACTCTAGAATCAAAGAAATGTCCTGCTTGTCTTTCAGCAGAATCGTTTGCCCATTGAAGATTATAGTAGTCTTTAAATTCTCCTTTTGAGGTTATTCTATGATATTTTATACCAGTATTTACTCTAACACCATTTTTAGCAATATAAGGTTTTATATATTCATAATCTGCATCATAGCCAATATCTCTATAAAATTCACGATAGTTAAAATCTCCAGGGTAGCCACAAACAGAACTCCAAACTTGTTTTGAACTTTCAATATCCCTACCAAAAGCAATAACTCCTTGAGGAGAACAAATAGGAGCAAAGGTTCCAAAAACTGGAGTAGGATCAGCATATAAAATTCCATGAGATTCGGTAATTATATATTCAATACCAAATTCTTTTAGATATTTATCAGCTTCATGTACATAACCACATTCAGGAAGCCAAATTCCTCTAGGTGCTCGTCCAAAATATTTTTTATAACATTCTACACCTACAGCAATTTGTGCTCTAATAGTCTTTTCATTAACATATAAAATAGGGAAGTAACCATGAGTTGCTCCACATGTAATAATTTCAAGTACGCCAATGTCTTGAAAATGTTTAAATCCATTAATTATATTACAATTATAAATATCTTTAAAAACATGAAGGTCATTTGAATATCTATTTAAGTAGTATTTAGATAATTCATTTAATCTTGAATCATAAGAAGTTCTCTCAACTTCCTTTGTGCAAAGTTCAATGTGTTTTTTTAAATATTTAATATATCTTTTTTGTAAAAGTTTATTATCAAGCATGTTTAATAAAGGGGGAGTAAGCGACATAGTAATTCTAAAGTCGACTTTTTCCTCCTCCAATTTTTGAAAATTAAGAAGTAATGGTATATATGTCTCTGAAATTGCTTCAAATAACCATTCTTCTTCAAGATAATCCTCACTTTCTGGGTGATGTATAAAAGGTAAATGAGCATGCAAAATAAAACTTACATAGCCTTTTTCTTTATCCATTAAATTACTCCTTTGTTAAAACGTTGAACTTGGATTTTTTTCTATATTACGTAGTTCGTCATTCTTATATATTTTTTTGTATATATCGTAAATGTTATAAATTCTTCCGAAATATTGCATAAAATTAAATTGATTTATATCTTTTGAATATTCTTGACCACTTTTTACATTTCTAAAGAACAAAACTTTTTGATTTTTTTCAAATAAAATACGACTATTTGGAGCTTCAATTACATTTGAAGATGTAACATACATATAATTATTTGGAATATGTACATAACCGTTTCTTGGTCTTCTTCCAAGCTCAATTTCATAATCACATTTTGAATCGTTAACATTAAAATACCAACTGTTTGCAAAGTCGTTAATTTCAATTTCAAAAGAATAATTCATAGTTTTGTTATGAACAATAAGTACTGGGAAAGTATCATTAAAGAAATTATCTCCAAACTCTTTAATGTATTTTTGTCTGTCGTCATCTGAAATATCCCAATAAACAAAAAGTGTTTTAGGGGTTTGAGCTAGTATTTTAACAACAGTTTGATTATATCTATATGGTAAATCATAATATTCTAATGTATTAATTTTTGTCTTCTTTACTGAAGATTTTCTTGAAGTTCTAGGAGTAACAGATTTTTTTGTTACTTTTGCTTTTTTACTTACTGTTTCTGAAGGCTTTTTTGATTTAGTTGTAGTCTTCTTTTTAACTGTGGTAGAAACTTTTTTAGAACTCTTAGAAGATTTTGTAGTAGAAGAAGATTTAGTTGATGAAGTTTTAGCATTTTTTGTAGCAGATGCTTTTTTGGTTGTAGCTGTTTCCTTTGTAGATTTTTTGGAAGCACCTGATTTGCGTGACTTTGTTTCAACTTTTTCCTTATTAATTTTAGATTTCTTCTCTTTTATGTCTTTAGTATTTTCTTGCATCAAAAATCCTCCTTAGTAAATATATTATTCATCAAATCATAATATATATCAAAACAATAATAAATTCAATAGAAATATTAAAAATAATCTAAAAAACCTAAAATTCGTAATTTTGAAAATTCAGGACATATAAAAAATTCCAAAAGAGTTTATGAAATTTCAAAAACAAATACTTGACAACCACAAACAGAAGTTTTATAATAAACACAACTTTTTGACAAGGAAGTGTTTAAATGGAAAATGAATTAGTAGAGATTAAAAATTTAATTTATACAATAAGAGGAAAGCAAGTAATGCTAGATAGCGATGTAGCAATGTTATATCATACAGAAACTAGAATAATAAATCAGGCAGTAAAAAGAAATTTAGAAAGATTTCCAGAAGAATTTTGTTTTAAAATAACAGAGAATGAAATTAAAATATTAGAAGCACAATTTATTGCTAAAAATGGGATGAACTCATCACAAAATGTGATGAGTTCAAGAAACCTTAATAAGAATAGAGGAAAAACATATTTACCCTATCTATTTACAGAACAAGGAATAGCAATGCTATCAGCTGTAATAAAAAATGATGTGGCGATTAAAGTAAGTATAAATATTATAAATGCCTTTATAGAAATGAGAAAATTTTTAAATAATAATGGACAAGTTTTTGAAAGATTAACAACATTAGAATATAAGCAAATAGAAAATGAAAGGAATTTTGATAAAGTATTTAATATGTTACAACAAGAAGAAAATATAAAACAAAAAATATTTTTTCAAGGACAAATTTGGGACAGTTATAGTTTAATAATTGATATAATAAAAAAGGCAAATAATAAAATAACAATAATAGACAACTATGTAGATGATAGTGTTTTAAAAATGCTTACAAAAAAGAATAAAGGTGTAGAAACTGTTATTTTAACATCAAACAAAAGCAATATACAAAATCTAGATGTACAAAAGTTCAATAAAGAATATTCAAGTTTAAAAGTAGCCAAAACAGATAAATTCCATGATAGGTTTATAATAATAGATAACAAGGAATTATATCATTTAGGAGCATCAATAAAAGATTTAGGCAAGAAGTGTTTTGCAATAAATAAAGTTGAAAGTCAAGAAATATTAGAAATGTTAAAGAAAACAATATTATAAAATAGATATAATACAAGGAAAAGCCTACATTCTATGTTATATAACTTCATTGGATTTACATAGGTGGGTCTGGGGTGGAAAATATTGACAAAATCCACTTTTTGAAGTACAATAAAATGGTATTTAAAAGGAGAGATATTTTTTATGTCTAATTATAACTTAAAAACACTTGAAAAAAT
This sequence comes from Clostridia bacterium, assembly GCA_045628105.1. Classification (GTDB taxonomy): domain Bacteria; phylum Bacillota; class Clostridia; order TANB77; family CAG-508; genus UMGS1781. The sequence goes on from JAZQOX010000049.1 coordinate 4,284, forward strand.
AGAATCCAAAACAAAAATATACCTAATAATAATTGCTATTTTATTAGTTGTACTTTGTATAAATAATATAAATTTTATTATACCAGCAACACTTGTATATGCAGGTATAATTATATATACAATATGGGTTTACAACAAAAGAAAAGGGGAACTTTCTAGTTATATTAATGAACTTACTTTCTCAGTTGATTCAGCTGCAAAAAATACATTGATAAATTCGCCATTTCCATTAATTATATTAGAAACAAATGGAAATGTAATTTGGAGAAGTTCAACTTTTAATAGAGAGTTCGCAAATGTTGGAATAAATGCGTATGTAGACGACCTAGCAAAAGAAATAAAAATTGATATTGAAAACGGAAAATTAAAGTTAGATAAAAAAATTAATATCAACAAAAAGATTTATCACGTAATTGGCGATTACGTAAAAATGAAGAAAAAAGACAAGAAAAAAGAAATGCAATATATGATAGTATTATATTTTATTGATATCACTGAAGGCGAAGAATTAATGATAAAATATAGTGATTCAAAATCATGTGTTGGTATAGTAATGCTAGATAACTATGAAGAAATAATACAAAGAATTTCTGAAGAGGACAAGTTGCAAGTTATTGCATCAATAGAGAAAAAACTTTATGAATGGGCTGGAACTTCTGGTGGTATTATGATAAAAAAAGAAAGAGATACTTATGTATTTGTTCTTGAACAAAAATACCTAACAAGCATGGAAAACAATAAATTTGCAATTTTAGACGAAATTAAAGAAATTGAAACTGAAGATGGGATGCCAATTACATTAAGTATTGCTATTTCAAATGAAGGAACAACAAATTATGAAAAATACGAATCAGCATTAGTGGCAATTGATATTGCACTTGGTAGAGGCGGAGATCAAGCAGTAATAAGAAAAGATGGAAAATATAATTTCTTTGGGGGAAAGGCTCAAGAAGTCGAAAAAAGAACTAAGGTTAAAGCAAGAGTTATATCACATGCGCTAGAGGAATTAATAAAAAAATCAGATAATGTAATGATAATGGGACATATGAATGGAGATATTGATTCAATAGGTTCAAGTCTTGGTATTTTTAGACTCGCAAAATCGTTAGATAAAGAGGCTTTTATTGTTAATAATAGTTTTGGATTATCAATTGAACACATTGTTGCAGCTATGACTGAAAAAGGATACAGAGATTTTATGATTGATAAAAATCAAGCTTTAAATGCAATTACTCCGAATACACTTTTAGTTATTGTAGATACTCATAAAAGAAGCTACGTTGAAGTTCCGGAATTACTACAAGAAACACAAAAAATAGTAATTATTGATCATCACAGAAAATCAGAAGATTTTATAGATAATGCAATTTTAACATTCCATGAAGCTTATGCATCTTCTGCATCCGAACTTGTTACAGAGATAATTCAATACGCAACAAAAGAAATTACTTTGGAACAAATAGAGGCAGAAAGTTTATATGCAGGTATAATGATGGATACAAAAAACTTTACATTTAAAACAGGGGTTAGAACATTTGAAGCTGCGGCATATTTAAGAAAATATGGTATAGATATAATCAAAGTAAAAAAATGGTTCCAAAGTGATTTGGAAAGTTACAATGTAATTGCGGAAATTGTAAAAAATGCAGAAATTGTAAATGATTCAATAGGAATTTCTATATATGATGAAAAAGATAAAAATGCAAACTTAATTTGCGCAAAGGCAGCAGATGAACTTTTAACAATAAGTGACATAACTGCATCTTTTGTATTAGGACATATGGGTGAAAAAATCTGCATTAGTGGAAGATCAATTGGTGATATAAATGTACAAGTTATTCTAGAAAAATTAGGAGGCGGAGGACATATAACTCTTGCCGGTGCTCAATTAGAAGGACTCACAATGGAAGACGCGAAAAACGAGTTAATTATAAGAATTAATGAGTATTTTACTGAAAACAATTTTTAACGAATGAAGAAGGAAAAATGGGTAAGCAAACATGCTTGCCCATTTTGTTGAATAATGTAATAAACTTTTTGAATAAAATTACTAATTATGACAAAAAAATATTAAAATATGTTGTATAATATGTTACAATATTAAACACTTAGGAGGACAAAAATGTTCCAGAATGTAATGAATAAAAATCAGGAAGAACAACAAGAAGAAACAATAACAAGAAGAATAAACCTTAAGGGGTTATTGAAAATAAACGATATAGTATTATATGCGATTGCTTTTTTAGCATCAATTGTAAGCTTTGGCAATGAATTATCTCCATTTGGACTAGCTATATTTGCTGCTGCATGTAGCAATAAAATTCCGGTTGGAATATTGTATATTGCAGTTGCTGTAGGTACTTTAATTGGCGGAGGATTAAGTGGACTTTTAGCTTTTTTAATTAGTTCATTAGTATTTATTGCTCTTATTTTAATTTTTAGACCAAATATAAAAAATCCAGATGCAAATGAAAAACAAAACTTAGGTGTATTTGTGGCTGTTTCAGCATTTGTTGTGCAAGCGTGCAAAATGTTTTTTACGATGTTTCTTGTTTACGATTTAATAGCAAGTATTATGCTTGGTATAATTACATATATTTTCTATAAAATCTTTTCAAATTCAATTATTGTAATAAACCAATATGGTATTAAAAGAGCTTTTGCTGTTGAAGAAGTTATGGGAGCATGTTTACTAATTTCAATTGCTTTATGTGCTTTTAGTAAAATTCATATTTGGGGATTATCAATTACAAATATTTTGAGCGTTATGTTAGTTTTATTTTTAGGATGGAAGAATGGTATGCTTGTAGGAGGAACTACAGGTATTACAATAGGAATGGTTCTTGGGATAATAAATTCTACAAGTCCTATTTTAATTGCTTCATATGCTATTTCAGGAATGATTGCGGGAATATTAAATAGACTTGGAAAAATTGGTGTTATAGTGGGATTTTGCGTAGGAAATGCAGTTCTTACATATGTTGCAAATGGAAATACCGTTCCAATAATTACTATAAGAGAAATACTTATTGGCTCACTTGGATTACTTGCAATACCAAAAAGCGTACATATTGATATAACAGATATAATAAATCAAACCAAATGTCTACCTACAGTTGCAGGAACTTTAGAAGGAAAGAAAGAAACAGCAAGTAAACTTAATAGTGTTTCAGAAACGATTTTGCAAATGGCTAGAAGCTATGATGATTCAGCAAGTGATACATTAGCAAAAAAAATAGAAGACGAAAGTATAAAAAGCTTTAAAGAAGAGGTAATGAATAATCTTGAAGATATGCAAGATAATTTACTATATGACGATATACTATTAAATGATGATGTAATTTTAGATAGATGTTATAAAATTTTAGAAGAAAAAGAGAACATTACATCAGATGAATTTATAAGCATTCTTGAAGAATGTAATAGCTATAAAATGATAAAAGACAATATAGAAGACAGTGTTAAAGACATACTTAAAGTTTTAAACAGTACATATAGAATAAACAAATTAAACACATTATGGAAGCATAAAGAAGCAAGTAATAAAAAAACACTTGCTAAACAATTAGGAGGAGTTTCAAAAGTAATATCAACACTTGCTGAAGATATTACTGAACATGAAGTGAAAGATGAAGATAAAAAAGCATACAAACTTTCAATAGGAACAGCATCTGCAATAAAGAATTTTAGCGAAATTTCCGGTGACAATTTTGTTAATACAAAGTTACATGATGGCAAATATATGATGGCAATAAGCGATGGGATGGGCTCAGGAGAAAGAGCGAATAAAAGTAGCAATACAGTCATTCAAATGCTAAAAAAATTATTAACAACAGGGTTTGATAATGATGTTTCAATCGGATTAATAAATTCTGCTGTGAACTTAAATTCAGATGATGAAACATATGCAACAATTGACATTTCAATAATTGATTTGAAAAATGGAAATATAGAGTTTGTAAAAAATGGTGCGTGTCCAACTTTTATTAAAACAGGAAAAAATGTTGAAGTTGTAAAAGCAGTGTCATTACCAGCGGGTGTTTTTGATAAGATTGATTTAGTTGTATATGATAAAGATCTAAAAGAAAATGATATTATTGTAATGTGTAGTGATGGAATAATTGAATCAAGTTCTCAATATGTAAACAAGGAATTATGGATTAAAGAATTACTTGAAAATATAAACACAGAAGATGTTCAAAAGATTGCAAATATTATTAAACAAGAAGCAATAGATAACGGACTTGGAATTGCAAGAGATGATATGACAGTTATTGTTGCAAAAATTGAAAAAATCTAAGTTGAATAAAAGATCATCAATAGTTTTATAATACTATTGGTGATTTTTTTATGAAATTTACTATTTTGAAATCAAAAAACGATAACAAAAGTTTTGAAATTTTCAAACTATTAGGAGCGGATATTCATAACATTGATGACTTAGAAGATACC
>JAZQOX010000050.1:0-31735 GCA_045628105.1 Clostridia bacterium
CATTTTTTCCTCCTATGATTAAAAATTTTTTATACCATTTTAATTTTAAACTATTGCGTAATATTTTACAATAAAAAAAACAAATGTTACAAAAATTTAATGTTTTTGTAATATTTATTCGTATGTTATATATTATAAAATCCCTAAATTCTCATTTAGGGATTTTTATCTTCTTTATTTAAACACCTTTGTACTTCTTTAATTTTAAAGCTCCTACTCCTGCAAGTGTTATAAATCCAAATGTTACAATAATTATTGTTGTTTTACCTGTATTTGGCATTTTTTTATCTGTTGTTGTTGTATCTTTTTTGTGTTCACATTCTTTACAAACATCATTTTCAAATGTATGTTCTTTTCTTGAGCCTTCAATTTCTAGTTCACAATCTTTGCAAACTTGCCAATGTTCTTTTTCATCTGATTTCCATTCTTTATTTTCATGTTCACATCCGTCTGGTTCTTCTGGATCATCAATTTCAAGAACAAGTCCACATCTATCACATTTTCCGTCTTCGTCTTCATCTATATGTCCTAATGCCTGAACCGTTTCTTGTTCTTTTTTATAATCACATTTTGTACAATGTTCACCTGCTGTTTTTCCTGCTTCAGTACATGTTGCTGCTACTGCTTCGTCTGTTACTATATCATGTTCACATGGTGTGCTTAAATCTAAACCGCATCTATCACATTTATCATCGTTATTTTCGTCTTTATGTTCCAATGCTGGGATTATTTCTTGTGCCTCTTTATAGTTACACTTTGTACAATGTTTGCCCTCTGTTTTTCCTGCTTCTGTACATGTTGGCTCTACTCTAGCATCTGTTACTAAATTATGTCCTGTTGGCTGAATTGTTGTTTGAGCTACTATTATAGTATTACATACACTACAATGTTTTCCTGCTGTTTTTCCTGCTTCTGTACATGTTGCTGGCACTGCTTCATCTGTTACTTCTGTATGTCCTGTTGCTGGTATTAATTCTTGTGCGACTATTACTGTATTACATATACTACAGTGTTTGCCCTCTGTTTTTCCTGCTGTTGTACATGTTGCTGCTACTGCTTCATCTGTTACTATATTTGGATGTGTACATGATTTATCATATCCACATGTTGTACATACGTTATTTTCAAATGTATGGTTTGATTTTGCTACCGCAATGTTACCACAAACTGTACATTCTTTCCAATGTCCGTTTGCATCATATTTCCATGACCCTGCTGTATGGCCTGTTGCTGGGATTATTGTTTGTGCTGTTATTACTTCATTACATACGCTACAATGTTTTCCTGCTGTTTTTCCTGCTGTTGTACATGTTTCAGCTACTGCGCTATCAATTACTTCTGTATGACCTTTGGCTGCTACTGTGTTTTGTGCAACTATTACTTCATTACATACACTACAATGTTTTCCTGCTGTCTTTCCTGCTGTTGTACATGTTGCTGCTACTGCTTCATCTATTACTTCTGTATGTCCTTTAGCTGCTACTGTGTTTTGTGCAACTATTACTTCATTACATACACTACAATGTTTTCCTTCTGTTTTTCCTGCTATTGTACATGTTGCTGCTACTGCTTCATCTGTTACTTCTGTATGACCTTTGGCTGCTATTTCTTGTTTTTGTGTTGTTATTGCATTACAATCACTACAATGGAATTCTTCTGTATATCCTGCTTCTGTACATGTTGCTGCTTTTGGAGCTCCTGAAGAAACCGGATTATGAGCTTTACTTACTGTTTCTCCACAAACTGTACAAACTCCTTTATGATTTCCATTATTACTATCATTTGTCCAGGTTGTTATATTATGACCACGTGCTGGAATTATTTCTTGTTGTACTAATATTGTTCCACATGTTTCACAATGTTTTCCTTCTGTTTTTCCTGGCTCAGTACATGTTGCTGCTACTGCGCTATCAATTACTTCTTTGTGGCCTTTGGCTGCTATTACTTCTTGTGCTTTAGTTATTGCTCCACATGTTGCGCAATGTGATCCTTCTGTTAATCCTGTTGTTGTACATGTTGGTTCTACTGCAGCATCTATAATTTTATTTTGATGTGTACATGATTTATCATATCCACATGTTGTACATACATTATTTGTGAATGTATGATCTGCTTTTGCTACTGCAATATTTTCACATACCGTACATTCTTTCCAATGTCCATTTACATCATATTTCCATTCTCCTGCTGTATGGCCTGTTGCTGGTATTACTGCCATTCCTTCTGTATAATCACATCTTGTACATCTCTTTCCTGCTTCATGTCCTGCTTCTGTACACGTTGCTTCTTTTTTTGCTACATCTTCTAATTTATGTCCTGCTGGTATTACTGCCATTCCTTCTGTATAATCACATCTTGTACATCTCTTTCCTGCTTCATGCCCTGCTTCTGTACACGTTGCTTCTTTTTTTGCTACATCTTCTAATTTATGCCCTGCTGGTATTACTGCCATTCCTTCTGTATAATCACATTTTGTACATCTCTTTCCTGCTTCATGCCCTGCTTCTGTACATGTTGCTTCTTTTTTTGCTACATCTTCTAATTTATGCCCTGCTGGTATTACTGCCATTCCTTCTGTATAATCACATCTTGTACATCTCTTTCCTGCTTCATGTCCTGCTTCTGTACACGTTGCTTCTTTTTTTGCTACATCTTCTAATTCATGTCCTGCTGGTATTACTGTTTGTGCTGTTATTACAGCATTACATACACTACAATGTTTTCCCTCTGTTTTTCCTGCTGTTGTACATGTTGGTTCTACTCTAGCATCTGTTACAATAACATGTCCAGCAGTTCCATATTCAAATTTACATATTGAACAATAATGATAATGTGATGTATTATCTTCATCTACCTCCCATTGATCTTGTCCATTATGTTGCATTTCTGTATTACCAACTACTGTTCCTGTACATCCTTCATATGAACATGCATATATTGCAGTATGTCCTGTTTTAGTAGATTGATAGCCTTTTATTTCTGTTCCTGCATTATGGGTTTGATATTGTTGTTCACATTCTGTACACTTTCCTCCATTTTCATGTGTTCCACCAGTGTGTCCTTCATATCCAAAGCTTTTCAAACACGTTTTACAAATATAATAATGTGTTGCGCTTCCTGGATAGCTAAATGGCCCAGCATAATCTTGATGTTCGCATTCATATTCGCATATTTTACATTTTCCATCCATATTTGAAAAATCATGTTCACATTCGTAACTACATTTTACACATATTCCTGTTGCTTTTACAAAGTCGTGTTCACATTCAAATCCACATATACTGCATACTCCATTTTCAAACTCATGATTTCCATTCCATACTCCGCTTATATAGTTTCCATTTTCATCTTTATTAAAATAGTGTATTCCATTTTCACTACACTGATATCTATGACCAGCTTCATCTGATAAAAGAGTTAAATATCCATTACACCCTTCCATTGGACATTCATAATCTTCTAAAACATAGTCACATATTGTGCATTTATGTGTTGTATTGTCTATTTCATGAGCTTCAGGATGTATTTCATTACAATACTTACACTTTTTATAATGTTTACCTTCATTATAATCTATAATATCATATTCATGACTTAAGCATTCATACCCACATATTAAACATTTAAATCCATCATCTTTAGAATTTCCAAATTCATGATGTTGCATAAATGTATTGTTGCACATTACATTAGTGCAAACAACTTTATGTGATTGTAAATCTTCTTGTTCCATAATCTCAAGAGGAAAATAACATGTTGGACATGCATTATCACATTCGTACCCACATACAGTACATCTTGATACAATTCTGCCGGTTGATGCATCTTTTTTTACATATTGAAAATTAAATTTATGTTCACATTTAAAACCACATTCTGTACATTCTCCATCTACCATGTTATGTAGTTCAAATTCAGTAGTAATAGCACCTACATTACAGTTTGTGCATTTATAAACGTGATATCCTCTATTATATAATATATTTAATTGATTATCATTTTTTGCTGTATCCGCATCTACTAATTCTAAAAAATTATCACCCTGCATTGTAGTATGATCTCTAAAATCGTGCATACATACAAATCCACAATCTGAACATTTATCACCTTCGAAGTTATGTAATTGATAATAATAACTTCCATAATTATTGCATTCAGTATTTAAACATGTTACTTTATGTGCTTTGTATAATTCGTAATCTTCATTAGTAGAATTTATAGTACTAATACTCCATTTTTTCCCACATTCAAAGCATACATTGTCTGCATTGAATGTACAATTGGTATCGCTACATTCTAAGTAAAACCTATCATTTAAAATTCCTTCACTAACTGGTGTAGTAGGCTTAGTTGATTTATATCCCATTACTGCTGCATGTTCATGCCCATTTCCACATTCCACATCTTTATAAACATAATTATTAGCAAGTATTTCGTTGTTCCTTCCTATTAAATTTACTCCTACAATCGCAAGTAGTATAATTCCGAATACTACTGCAATTGTAACAAGATTTTTCTTAATTTTCATTACCATTCCTCCTATGATTAGATAAGGTCCGCCCTTATTTTACAATTTATATTAATATTATTATAATGGTATATTTTTTTCAATAAAAAAAAACAATATTACGAAATTGTTATCAATTTGTAATATTGTTGTAATATTTGTAATTTATATTTCTATTTTTTCTTTAAATTTCTGCCTTATTTGTTCTTTTAATTCTTTATTTTTTTCAAGATTCAAGTTTTTATCTTCATTTGTTATCTTTATGGCTACACTCTGAACGCTTTTTAGCATTTCTATGTCCTCAAATAAATTTGCTATTTTAAATTCTGGTATGCCATGCTGTTTTGTTCCAAAAAATTCGCCTGATCCTCTCAGTTCCAAGTCTTTTTCAGATACTTTAAATCCATCGTTTGTGTCTACCATTATTTTCATTCTTTCTCTTATTTGTTCTGAATTTCCTTTATATTTTAGTATACAATATGATTTAAATTCACCTCTGCCAACTCTTCCCCTTAATTGATGGAGTGTTGCTAAGCCAAATCTTTCCGCATTTTCTATTACCATCACAGTTGCGTTTGGAACATCAACACCTACTTCAATTACAGTAGTTGATATAAGCATATCTATTTCTTTATTTTTGAATTTTAGCATTATTTCGTCTTTTTCCTTTTGTTTAAGCTTTCCATGTAGATATTCAACCCTGTATTCCTTAAAAGTTTCATTTTTATATTTTTCTGCAAGTTCTAAAACTGATTTTGCATTGATTTCTTCTGATTCTTCAACTAAAGGGCATACAACATAAATCTGTCTTCCTTCGTTTATTTGTTCTTTTATAAAATTGTTTACTCTTTCTTCTTTTGACGGTGTTACTGCAAAAGTATCTATTTTCTGTCTGTTTGGAGGTAATTCGTCTATGATTGAAATATCTAGATCCCCATATAATATCAACGCCAAAGTTCTTGGTATTGGTGTTGCAGACATTACAAGAACATCTGGATTATTTCCTTTGCTACTTATAGTCGCTCTTTGTCTTACTCCAAATCTATGTTGTTCATCTGTTACAACTAGTCCAAGATTTTTAAATTCAACATTTTCTTCTAATATTGCATGTGTTCCTATTAATACATCTATCTCGCTTTTTTTTAATTTTTCTAAGATTATATCCTTTTGTTTTTTTGTAATTCCACTTACCAAAAGCTCACAATTTATATTATATTTTGAAAGCATTTTTTTAAAGTTTTCATAATGTTGTTTTGCAAGGATTGCAGTCGGAACCATTACGGAAGCTTGGTATCCAGACTTTACTGCCTTATAGCAAGCACATATTGCAACTGCAGTTTTACCGCTTCCAACATCGCCCTGTAGTAGCCTATTCATGCATTTTTCACTTTCCATATCTCTATCAATTTCCTGCAAAACTCTTAATTGTGCTTTTGTTAGTTTAAATGGTAAATTATCAATAATTTCAGACATTGTTACATCTTTGTTACAAGAAATACCTTTTTTTTCTCTATCATAACTTGTTTTAAAAGTTAATAAAGCAAGTTGCATTATCAATAGTTCTTCAAAAACAAGTCTTTCACGTGCCTTTAAATATGTTTCTTTATTTTCTGGAAAATGTATTTGTTTAATAGCTTCATTTAAATTCATTATTTTATATGTATCTATTAAATATTTAGGTAGTGATTCTTCAATGTTATCTACTTCGCTTAACGCATTTTCAATTATTTTTCTTAAATTATTTTGAGATAACTCATAAGTAGTTGGGTAAATTGGAATAATTTTACCTGTATTATTGTTAGTTGTTTCATCATCAAACATTGGAGACATCATTTCAATTTGATTGCCTTTTTTCTTTACTTTTCCATAAAATTTATATACTTCACCTGGTTTAAATCTATTTTTTAAAAAGAAACTATTAAACCATGTTAAGGTACATTTTCCTGTTTCATCTCTTACAATTAATTTATAAATTGCCATATTTTTTCTTATTTTAATTTCAGACATTCTAGATGTACATCTGGCTTCAATTAAGGCTTCTTCTCCATCTACTAAAGATGCAATATCTTTTCTTTCGCCTCTATTTTCATACCCACGTGGATAATATGTTATCGCATCTGCTAAAGTGAATATACCAAGCTTATTTAAGCTTTTAACTCTACTTGGTCCAACTCCCTTTATGAACTTAACATCCTTCTCCAAATCGATCATCAAATCACTCCTAATTTATATTCTAGCCCCGTATTGCGTTTTTTTGTTTCTGTATTTTGAACCATATATTCTACTGTTTGTTTTGTTCCTAAAACTATTAATAGCTTTTTAGCCCTCGTAATCCCAGTATACAATAAATTTCTTGTAAGTAGCATTGGTGCAGCAGGTGGTAAGCATAATATTACTACATCAAATTCACTTCCGTTGTGACTTATGTATTGTTATACTATAACTGTGTTCCAATTGTTCCAGTTCTGAATATTCATACCAAGCAGTTTTCTCATCATCAAAAAACACTTCTATTTGTTTTGTAACATCATCTATTTTCTTTATTGTTCCAAGTTCTCCATTAAAAATTCCTGTTCCATTTTCTTTATGATTTTTTTCCCAATAAATATCATAATTATTTTTTATTTGCATAACTCTATCACCAATTAAAAACGTTCTATCTGCTTGTCTTTTTTCTACTTTTCTATTTGAGTTTAATGCATTTTGTAATTCGATATTTAATTCTTTTGTTCCAATTTTTCCTTTTTTGGTCGGAGTAAGTACTTGAATGTCTTTAAAAAAATCATAATTTCCAAATTTTTTTAATCTCCCTGAGCATAGGGAAATAACATCTTCAAGCATTTTTGATGTTGTTGGTTCGTTTATAAAAAAGAAGTCTTGTAATTTTTCTTCTGTTTCCTCCTTAGAAGCATTTAAGAAGTTTTCTCCATTATTTACTTTGTGTGCATTTGTAATTATTTGACTTTGTGCAGCTTGTCTAAAAATTTCATTTAACTCAACTGTTTCTATGCTTCCAGAATTTATTATATCTTTTAGAACGTTTCCCGGTCCTACTGATGGTAATTGGTTTATATCTCCCACCAATACTAATTTTGTTCCTATATATAATCCTTTTAGAATATAATTCATAATAAAAACATCTACCATGGACATCTCGTCAATTATAACAACATCTGCATCTACAGGTTCTATTTGAAATTCTACTCTATCCATTCCTATGGATTCTTCTTGTTTTCCTAAACAAAGTAGCCTATGTATTGTTGTTGCTTCTTCTCCTGTTGCTTCACTCATTCTTTTTGCAGCACGTCCTGTTGGTGCACATAGAACCACCTTTTTTCCTTCCTTTTTATACATATTAATTATGAATTTTATAATGGTAGTTTTGCCTGTACCTGGTCCTCCCGTAATAACACAGACATTGTTGTCATTTACGGATTCAATTGCTTCTTTTTGTTTTTCTGATAGACTAATGTCAATTTCTTTTTCCTCTTTTTTGAATTTGCTTTTAAAATCTTTTATTTTTTTTATATTTTTAGCCTGTTTTAATATAATAAGTTTTTCTGCTATATTTTTTTCGCAAACAAAAAAGCTTTTTAAGTAAATCCATGTAATCTCGTTTGTAACAGTTACTTCTATTTTTTCTTTTGCTTTTAAATTAATAATTCCGTTTTCAATTTCTTCAGTTTCCACATTTAGTAAGCTTTTTACATATGTAATTAAGTTCTCTTTTTCAACACATGTATTTCCGTTATTACTTGCTATTGCTAAGCTGTAAGTAATTGCACTCTCTATTCTTTTTGCATCATTATTTGCTAATCCCAAGTCTAATGCCATTTTATCTATTTTTTTAAAATCAACACCATATGTTATATCAAGTAGCATATATGGATTTTTTTCAATTTCGGCTATTGCATCTTTTCCGAATACTTCATATACTTTTTTTGAGTTTGATGCAGATATTCCGAATTTTTCTAAAAATCCTACTATTTCCCAAAGTCCCCATTTTTCGGAAAATTCTTCACAAATTGATGCTGCTTTGCTTGAATTAATTCCTTTTATTGTTGCAAGTCTATCTGGTTCAAATCTTAAAACATGTAAGGTTTCTTCACCAAAATTATTTATTATTTTTCTTGCAGTTGCTGGTCCTACACCGCTAATTATTCCTCCAGCCAAATATCTCTCAAGGGCCTCTAGCGTTTCTGGCATTATTTTTTCAAATGTTTCTATTTTAAATTGTCTTCCATAATCTGGATGCGTAACATATTTGCCAACAAGTTTAAGGCTATCTCCATTATTAATAAAAGGTAAATAACCTGTTATAACTATTACATCATCTTCTATTTTAAACTCTGCTACCATATAGCCATTTACTTCATTTTCGTAAATTATATCTGTTATTTGTCCTTTTATTTCCAAAGTTTTCTCCTTTTTATAATTTTCTTGACTTTTTGAAAATAATATATTATAATGATTTTAGAAATAAGGAGCCACAAAATGTGGTTGCCAAAAAGCATTAAAAAGTCACATCTCTATTGGCGTTCAGAGATGTGATTGTTTTTATAATTATTAACAGTAATTACCATCAATAGTATAATTATTAGAATTGCAAAAAATACGTTGATAAAAATTGAGAATATTAACAATTGTAATAGCATATTTTCTAGCATTTCACACCACCTCGCTTTCATATGTAGAATTTGAGATGGCAACCACATTTCTAACATCCTTACTTCTTGTCAAATTATATATTATCGTTTTTTGTCAATATGGATTGGCAAATTTTTGTTTTGTCTAAATTTCAATGTATTCATGTGCAGATGCACGTATTAATCTGTTCATTATTGCAAGGCCTAGTCCTGTTTTTTCAACGCCTTCAACTAAAATCAAATCGCTGTTTAATTTATCTGCTTTTCTAAGTAGTGTGAATATATTACTACTAATTTCTTCCAAAGTATTTCCTAAATCTAGCTTATTTTGAACATTATATTTTTCTAAATTACATGTTTTGCAAAGCACTGTAACATTTTTTCCTTGTGCCAATTCATTAATCTTGTCAATCATTTTTTCATTATTTTGACTATACACTAGCACACATTTTGTGTTTGGTGCATAGTGTTTGTATTTTATTCCTGGAGAAAGAATTTTTTCTCCTTCTTTGTATTCTCCAAGTATTTGTTTTTCAATAAATACTTCAAATCCCATTTTTTGAATGTCTTCAGGTGTTATTTTTCCTGGTCTTAAAATATGAACTATTCCATCTACAACTCTTATTACTGTTGATTCTACTCCAATGTCAACTTTTCCATTATCAATTACATATTCAACTTTTCCATCAAGTTCTTCTATTATATCTTCAATTAAAGTACCACTTGGTTTACCTGAAATATTAGCACTAGGAGCAGCAATTGGAACACCTGAATATTCAATTAGTTTACGTGCAATTTCGTTACTTGGCATTCTTATTGCAACCGTATCTAGCCCACCTGTAATAATATCAGGAACTATTGATTTCTTCTTAAACACAACAGTCAAGGGACCTGGCCAAAATTTTTTAATTAACTTTCTTTCAACATCTCCAATTTCGAGTACTAAATCATCAAGCATTTTAATATCTGAAATGTGAGCAATTAAAGGATTATCTGAAGCGCGTCCCTTTGCAATATAAATCTTCTTAACAGCTTCTGCATCTAAAGCATTTGCTCCAATTCCATAAACTGTTTCAGTTGGAAAAAGAACAAGATTTCCTTCTCTAATTGCTCTTGCTGGTTCTTTAATTTCTTCATAATTTATTTCTTTTCTAAAATCAACATATTTTGATATCATAAACCTGTCCCCTTTTGAGATTATTTTCCCAATTGGGGACGTATTTAAATTGGGAAATTTTTATCAATTTAAATACGTCCCCAATTGGGACGAAATTTTTTTAGTTATTAATCGTCTAAAAAGTCTTTGTACGTTTTTATTATATTTAAGTTGAATTTTCCTGGTTTTATGTTAAAGTTTTGTTTTACTTTTACTTCAACTTCATACAATTCTTTTAATTTTTGTATGTTTTCTCTTTTATGTCCTACTATGTTGTTTATATTTTCTGGATTTACTTCTACTTCAACTTCAACTACTTTTGTGTTTATTCTTTTTATTGCTTCTAATATTTTATCATACCAAATGCTATCTTCTACAAGTTGTCCGAATGCTTCATGATATGGTCCTGCAGCAACTTCACTATTTATGTTTTCCGGATTTGAAATTATGTCTGTGTTTTGTAGTCCCATTCTTATAACTGTAACTTTCTTTTTCTCAAAGAAATAGTATAATTCTTTGCATCTTTCTACTGCCTGATCTAGTGTAATTGGATGGTAATCTCCTTTTGCAAACTCTTTTTCAAGTTCTGTATTTTTTATAACAAGTACAGGATATAATCTTACTATTTTTGGCTTTAGTTTAACTAATGCTTTTGCAGTGTTAAATTCATCTATCCAGGTACTTTCTGGAAGTCCTATCATCATTTGATGTCCAAGTGTAAATCCAAATCTTCTTATTAGTCTTGATGCTTTCTTAACATCTTCAAATGTATGACCTCTTTTTGCTCTTTTTAATATGTAATCATTTGCACTTTGAACTCCTAATTCTATTGTTTTCACACCATATTTTTTTAATAATTTTAGCTTTTCTTTGTCTATGTAATCCGGTCTTGTTGAAACTCTAATTCCATTTACTTGCTTATTTTTTACATATTTATATGCTACTTTTAGTAGCTTTTCTTGTGTTTCTATGTCAATACCTGTAAAGCTACCGCCGAAAAATGCAATTTCAGTATACAAATTTTTTTCTTTAAAACTTTCTAAAAATTCTTCTATTGTTTTTTCAACTTCCTCTTCTGTAACTTGTTTCATTTGTCCACTTATGCTTTTTTGGTTGCAAAATATACAATCGTTTGGACATCCTAGATGTGGTACAAATATTGGTATAACATATTGTCTAGACATTTTTAACCTCCAATTTATTTAACTATATTTTCTAAGGCTATTCTTGCAGCGTCCATTTCTGCTTGTTTTTTTGTATTTCCTGTCCCTGTTGCTAAATACTTACCATCACATTTTACCTCTGTTACAAAGGTTTTATCGTGATCAGGTCCTTCTTCTTTAACAATATTATATTCTATTTTAACACTTCCATGTTTTTGTAGTGCTTCTTGTAGAACCGTTTTATAGTCTTTCTGCCCTACATTTTTGCTTGATTGTTCAATTGCATCTTTCAAATTTTCAATAATAAATCTTTCTGCTTCATTTAGGTTCGAATCTATATAAATTGCCGCTATTACTGCTTCTACACTATCTGCAAGAATTGCTTTCTTTTTATTTCCACCACTTATTTTCTCACTTTTTCCTAGATAAATAAGTTCATCAAAATGATATTTTTGTGCAATTTCGTACAAACTATTTTCACAAACCACTGTAGCTCTTAGTTTTGTCATTTCTCCTTCTTTAAGTTTTTCATAATTTCTATATAAATAATTGCTTACAACGAACTCCAAGATACTATCCCCTAAAAATTCGAGTTTTTCGTTACTTTTAATTTTTTTTTCGTTTGCATATGATGTATGTGTAAAAGCATTTTTTAATAGCTCAATATTCTTAAATTTATAATTAATTTGTTGTTCAAAATTTTCTAGTTTCATTTTTCCTCCTAGTCCTTTGATTTTATCATAATTAATATACCATTTTCAAGGTCAATTTTTGCTGTTTGTTTTGTTTGTTCATTGCTTACTCCTAAGCTATTTCCAATCGATAAAGTTTGTTTTTCAATTTCATATTTAAAACCGCTTAAAGTAACACCTGTTACATTTGTAGTTAATGGGATAAAAGATATATATTTAAAACAATCATTTTTTATAATTTCTGTGGTTTTATTTATTAGTTGAATTTCATTATTTTCATCTACTATTTTTGCGTTAATATTTTTATCTAATGCCAGTTTTAGAATATTTATATTTCCCATTACGTGGTCAATTCTTGTTCCTGTTGCCCCAATAATAACTATTTCCGTAGCACCAATATTTATTGCATGTTCTATTGCTGAATGTGTGTCTGTAAAATCTTTTTCAGGATTTAATTTTATAATTTTTATTTTTTTATTATCAAACCATTTTAAAATTTTTTTATCAACTGAATCAAAATCGCCAATAACATAGTCTGGTTTAATTTTCAATTTTTTTACACTCTCTAGTCCTTTATCTACAGCTATTATTATATCATAGTTATTTGATTTCAAATATTCTGTTAAAAATATTTTATTAATTTTACCTCCGAGTTATTATTAACGTTTTCATTGTTTTCACCTTTTAAGAAAGGGCTAGCCCAAAGCTATCCCCTTTCTTTTAATATTTATTTGTTTATTTCTTTCATTGTTTCCATTGCTATCATTAATTCTTCGTTTGTTGGTATAATGAATACCTTAACTTTAGAATCTGGTGTAGAAATTTCTACTTCTTTTCCTCTACAATTATTCTTTTCTTCATCTATTTTTACGCCTAAAACACCTAAATAATCACAAATTTCTTTTCTTGCGCCTATTCCATTTTCTCCAATTCCACCTGCAAATGTGATTACATCAACACCTTTCATTTGTACTGCAAATTTTCCAACTTCTCCTGCAACTTTGTATGCAAAGTTTTCCATAGCAAGTTTTGCTCTTTCATTTCCTTCATCTGCAGCTGTTTCAATATCTCTATCGTCACTGCTAATTCCTGATAAACCTAATTTTCCTGATTTTTTATTTAGAACTGCGTCCATTTCGTCACATGTTAAATTTTCATTTTTCATTAAGAATGTAACTATAGATGGATCTATATCTCCTGATCTTGTTCCCATTGGAACACCTGCTAAAGGTGTTAATCCCATTGTTGTATCAACTGACTTACCACCATCAACCGCACATAAACTTGCTCCTTGTCCTAAGTGACATGTAACAATTTTTAAACTTTCTACTGGTTTTCCCATAACTTCTGCTACTCTTTGTGATACAAATTTATGAGATGTACCATGGAATCCATATTTTCTTATTTTATATTTATCGTAATATTCATATGGAATAGCATACATATATGCTTTTTTTGGTAATGTTTGATGGAATGCTGTATCAAATACACCTACCATTGGAACATCTGGTAATGCTTTTTTACATGCTTCAATACCTGTAATTCCTGCTGGGTTATGTAATGGTGCAAGTGGTATACATTCTTTCATTGTTTCTATAACATCATCTGTAATTAAAACAGATCCGCTAAACTTTTCTCCTCCATGAACAACTCTATGTCCTACAGCATCTATTTCTTTTAAGTCTTTAATAACTCCATATTCCTTGTCTAATAATTGGCTTAATACTAATTCCATTCCTTCTTCGTGATTGTTAACTCTTTTTTCTATTCTATGTTTTTCTCCATTTACTGTATGAGTTAAGAAAGAATCTGGTAAACCAATTTTTTCTAAATATCCTTTTGCCATAACATCTTTTGTATCCATATCAATTAATTGATATTTTAATGATGAACTACCACAATTAATAACTAAAACTTTCATAAATATATTCTCCTTTTTACATATTTTCTTGAGCTTGAACCGCAGTTATTGCAACTACTCCAACTATGTCATCCGCTTTGCATCCTCTTGATAAATCGTTTACTGGTTTTGCAATTCCCTGGCATAGTGGTCCATAAGCCTCTGCTTTTGCTAATCTTTCTACTATTTTATATGCTATATTTCCAGTATCTAAGTCTGGGAATACTAAAACGTTTGCTTTACCTGCAACTTTGCTTCCTGGTGCCTTGCTTTGTCCAACACTTGGTACAATAGCAGCATCTAATTGCATTTCACCATCTAATAATATTTCTGGTGTTTTTTCTTTAGCCAATCTTGTAGCTTCCGCCACTTTATCTATATCTGTTGATTTTGCACTTCCATATGTTGAATATGAGAGCATTGCAACAGCTGGTTCTTTTTCAACTAATTTTTTGAAGCTTCTTGCTGATGATATAGCTATTTCAGAAAGTTCTTCACTATTTGGTTGTTGATTTAAACCTGTATCTGCAAAAACAAAAACTCCGTTTTCTCCATATTCACAATTTGGTACAACCATAATGTTAAATGTTGAAACAATTTTTGTTCCTGGTTTTGTTTTTAAAATTTGTAATGCTGGTCTTAATGTATTTGCAGTTGAGTGACATGCTCCTGAAACTAATCCATCTGCATCTTCATTTTTTACCATCATCATTCCAAAATATATAGGTTCTAGCATTATTTGCTTTGCTTGTTCTAATGTAACACCTTTTGCTTTTCTAAGCTCATAAAAGTAATTAACATATTCTTCAAATTTTTCTGATTCTTCTGGATTAATAATTTGTGCTTTTGATATATCTAATCCATTTTCTTTTGCAATACTATTAATTTCATTGCTATTTCCTATTAATATTACTTTTGCAAATTTTTCTTTTCCTATTTTTTCTACAGCTGTTAATGTTCTTAAATCTGTTGCTTCTGGCAATACAATTGTTTTTATATCTTTTCTTGCTCTTTCTTTAATTTGTTCTATAAAATCCATCTTTCCCCTCCATTTACAACTATGTTATTATATATCAAATTTTGGTAAATTACAATATGTATTGGTTATTTTTTTGGGTCACCGATGGCTGCAACCCTATAAGATATATTTGGTTAAAATGGAAAATGGTGTGTGTCCCCAAATTTCAAAAATATGTCCACATTTTGTCCACATTAGTGGATAAGTTTTATTTTTTTATTTTTGCTTTTATGTTTTCAAGTTTGTTGTACATTTTTTTTATTATATTAAACATTGTATTTACAAATGGATTATAAATAATATACATCTCATTTATAAATTCCATAAATGTTGGATTAAATCCTTTTTTAAATTTATAAACTCCATATTGTGGGTCGTTTTCACTTTTAAATCCGGAAACTCCTCTAAAATCATACCATTCACATTTATTTTCTAATGCCCATTTTATCATTGTCCATTGTAGTAAATAATTAGGCATTAAATTTCTGTGTTCGTTTGAACTTCCTCCGTATAGATACCATACTTTATTCCCATATAAAATTGGAAATACCGCAGCTATTGCTTTTCCCTCATATTCAGCAATAAATAGTTTTACATGTTCTTGCCCCATAGAATCGTATATTTTTTGAAAATATGATAAAGGCCTTATAAAGAATTCGTCCCTAGAACCTGTTGTTTTCATTATATTGTAAAATGTTTCTAAATCTTCCCTTTTTCCTTCTCTAATTGTTACACCTTTTTTGGTTGCCAAACGTATATTATATCTAGTTTTTGATTCAAATGACTGTAATAGTTCTTCTTCTGTCTTATCTTTTATATTTAATCTAAAAACATATTTTGGTTGAATTACATCATCAATGTTTTTTATATTATCTTTAGTTTTATATCCTAATTCTTTTATTATTTCTTTGAATTTTTCATCGTTTTGTAAAACATCTGGGTCTAATCTAAAAATAAATGCTTTATATTTCTTTGCAATTTCCTTTGCTTTTTCTGTTAATTCTTTTAAAGTTTCTTTATCGTAAATATCACATACAAATCCTCTTGGTGCATACATTATATATCTATTAAGAATTGGAACTTTTCTAAGTAAAACACTCATTGTTCCTTTAATTTTTCCATTTTTGTCTTTTACAACAATCATTTCGTTTTTCCATTCTGTTTTCACTGTTGCCCATTCTGGTGATTGCATAAAATTTGTTTTTTGATTTGTATTTAAAAATTCTTTTAAATCATTGTTCATCATAATATTATCATCCTTTTATTAAATATTTTTTAGCATGTCATATAGTTTATGCACTGGAAGTCCCATTACAGTGAAATAATTTCCATTTATTTTATCTATATGCACTCCAAATCTACTTTGAACAGCATACGCTCCAGCTTTATCATATGGTTTGTCATGCTCTATCCATTCTTCTATTTCGTCATCTGTAATGTCTTTGAAATATACCTCTGCCAAATCATAATCTAGTTGTTCTTTGCACTCCATACCGTTTTGTGAAAGAACACAAATACTTGTAATTACCTGATGTTTGTTATTTTTTAATGTTTTTAACATTTGAATTGCATCTTTTTTGTCTTTTGGTTTTCCATATATTTTATTGTTAAATAAAACCATTGTATCAGAGCCAATAACTATTCTATCACCTTCGGTTTTATTAAAAATCTCCTGTGCTTTTATATATGCTAACCTCTTAGATTGCTCTTCTATTTTTAAATTATTTTCGAGTGTTTCATCACTATAGCTAGGCATTACCTCGAACTTTAATCCCATCATCTCTAAAAGTTCTTTTCTTCTTTGCGAACAAGAAGCTAAAATAATTCTCATATACTTCTTCCTTTCGCACCGTATTATATCACACAAAAGTAAAAAAGAGAATATTAAATATTCTCTTTTTTCTTTTATTACATACCCGTTATTGGTAAAGTTATTTTTGAATACTTCTTTTGTTCTTGTACGATTTCTTTATTTGTTTTTATTTGTTCTACTTCAAGTTCTGATTTTGATGTTTCATTTTTAGGTTGTTCTTTATTTAATAGATTATTTACTGTTATTTTGGTTTCCTCATTTAGTTTTAAATCTACTTCTATTAATCTATTATATACATCATATCCTTCTAATGTTTCCATCTCCTGAACATAGTACTTTCCTGGAATTAAATTTTCTATAATAATTTTGCCTTCGTTGTTAGTTACAAGCTC
Source organism: Clostridia bacterium (assembly GCA_045628105.1). Lineage (GTDB taxonomy): Bacteria > Bacillota > Clostridia > TANB77 > CAG-508 > UMGS1781. The sequence continues at coordinate 17,288 of JAZQOX010000050.1, forward strand.
TGAGTACTTTACTTCTTTATTTTCATTTAAAAGTTGAAATTTAACTCCTTCAAGCATATTTTTTGTTTCTTGATCTTGTTTTATAATTACAATTTTTGTTTTATTTTTAAAGTAATATTCTGTTTTTGTTCCTTCACCATTTTCGTATTTGTTTCCAGTTACCGCAACATTTTGAAGAGTTGACGATGGTGCTTTCCCGTATAGTACCGGCATTGTTGCAACTTTACCATTTGCTGTTATTGTAAAATTGCCATCTTGTTCTATGTTTTTTATTGGAATTAAAATTTTAAATTTTTCTCCTGCTGAAAACTTATCTTTTTTATTGTTATTTTGATCCACAATTTTAATTCCTTCAACTAAATTTCCTGATAGATTTATTGTATAATTTTCAAATTTTGCATTTGCAGTAACACTGTATTCTTTAGAAATAAAGTTTGAATCCATACTATCAAGCTGCCATACAGAATTTTCTGTATTTATAGTTAATGTTGCACTTTTCTTTGTTTCTGTAGAATTTCTTGCAGTATACACAATTTGTTTTAATGCATTTAATGTTCTTTGCCCAGCTTCAGTTTGAACTGCACCATAACTTTCTGGATCTCTATTATAAATTGAGCAGTAAACTGCTTGCCTTGTTGCCAAATATGCCTCCTCGTTTGTTTGGCATCCTAATTCCTCTGGTGTTTTATATGGAAAGCCATTTACTACTGTTCTCCATAGTTCCATATCTGTTAATAAATTATCTGTAGAAACTGTATATGAAAAATCTTGGGTTGCTCCATCTAATTCTAAATTTAAACAGTATGCTGGATATTCTATTCCATCCTCGTTGTGAACTATATATAAGCATGTTAAAACAGCACCATTTCGTGTTAGTAAACTTCCGAATCTATGTGTTGCATATAAAGTTGCTTCATTTGATTTTGCCTCACTTATAACAGGAAAAATTATGTTTCCAAATACAATTATCATTAGTAAAGTTATTGATATTATTCTTTTTATTTTATTCATATTATAGTCCTTTCTTTTCTATTGCTTGTACGCAAAGTCTTTTTTCTGGTTTATTTCTTACACATGTTATTAATGTTATTCTATTATCATCCGTTTCTTGTAAATTGGACCAATCTGTTTGTTCTATTACTTTATACATTGTAACTTCATATTTTCTTTCTCCATATGGTGTTTTATAAATAATTTCATCGTTAATTGTTAAATCTTTAACATTTTCAAAATAATTAATTGGATAACCTCTGTTATGAGCTGCTAGCCCAACATTTCCATCCCAAAATTTAGTATTATCAAAATGTCCAACATAATTTAGCATTATCTCTCCGAGATGTTCCCTGTTTTATAGGTGCTATTAAGCCAATTTTAGGTATTTCAATCTGCCAATTTTCCATTTCTGAATATATTTTCATTTCATTTTCAATGCTTTTATCTATCGTTTTTATTTCATCTTTCTCTTGAGTATTTTTTAATTCTTCTGTTTCATTTTTTTGTAAAATTTCTTGGAAATTTCCATAAGCTAAATTAATGCTTGCAAATATAATAATTGTTGAAATAATGCTTATTAAAATTACCAAGAATTTTTGGTAATTACTTATATTACATCACCTCTCAAATAAGATTTTTTAAAATTGGATTTTGGAATAAAAGAACTATTATTCCATTTAAGAAATTATTTTGAAATTGCTTACGCAATTGTTTAAAGATATTCATATTTTAGCATGAGTTTTTTGTTTTGTAAAGTAAAATCGTTCGACATAATTCGACTCGAATTTCATAAAAAAAGAAATGAATTTATAAATAATATAGTTATTTACATTCATTTCTTTCTTCTTTTCCAACATTATTTTTTTCTACACAGTGTTGCACTGTTTGTGTTATATCAGTTACTTTAACGTTATCTCTGAAACTATTCTCTTGTTTTCTCTCATTTCCTGATGCAAGTGTAAGCACATTTTTATTATTTCTAGACTGCAAAAATTTATTAATTTCAAAATATGCTTTATCCCATGGATTCAAACTAATATTAAATTTCTTTGAGCCCCTTAATGCCTGCTTTGTACTTTTAGCTTGGTTATACATTTCTATTTTTTTTGGCATTTCCCATTCATGTGTTTTTAATTCACTTAAATCATACAATATTGGTGGTATATTATCTGGAATTTTTATTTTCCCTTTAGCATAGTATGATTTTCTACATGTTTCCATATATGTTCTTAATTGTTCCCCATTAACACCATTTACTGCTAAAGCTCTTACAACATTCATATCAAATGGATAAGGAGTAACATGTTCAATTCCGTACTTTAAGAATATCTGTTCTCTTTCCTGTTCTTCGGTCTCTATGCTAAGTTTTTCTATTCCATTTGCCCCGTTTTCCTGAATAAAAACATCAATTCCTTCTGGACTTATTGTAATACTTGTAATTGTTTTAGTCACGTTCATTTTTCATTCCTTTCATAAGTTTTTTGTTTCTCTCAATCTTTTGTAAACATACCACTTCTAAATATAAGTTTAGCATAACAACTTTTTTTTTTCAATAATTTTACTAAATATATTTATTTTTTTTTATTTTTATTATATATTAGTAGTAATATTTTTTGCGAAAGGGTGATATTATTTGAAATCTGATATAGAAATCGCCGGAAGTATTCAAATGAAAAAAATAAATGAAATTGCAAAAGATTTAAAAATAGATGAAAAGTATATTGAACAATATGGAAATTATAAGGCAAAAATTGATTTACCATTAATTAATAATTTAGATTCTCAAAACGGAAAGCTTATTCTTGTTACTGCAATTAATCCAACTCCTGCTGGAGAAGGAAAAACAACAACTACTATCGGCCTTGCTGATGCATTAAAAAAATTAAATAAAAAAGTAGTGGTTGCATTAAGAGAACCTTCTCTAGGTCCTGTTTTTGGTCTTAAAGGCGGTGCCACAGGTGGCGGATATGCTCAGGTTGTTCCAATGGAAGATATTAATTTGCATTTTACTGGAGATTTCCATGCTATTGGTGCTGCAAACAATTTACTTGCTGCAATGATTGATAATCATATTTTTCAAGGAAATGAGCTAAATATAGATCCTGAAAAAATAACTTGGAAACGTTGTGTAGATATGAATGACCGTCAATTACGTTTTATTGAAGATGGTCTTGGTGGAGGAAAAAATGGTTTGCCTCGAAAAGATGGTTATGATATTACCGTTGCCTCTGAAATTATGGCTGTATTTTGCCTTGCTTCATCAATTGAAGACTTAAAATTAAGACTTTCTAAATTAATTATTGGATATACTTTTGATAATAAACCCGTAACTGCAGGTGATTTAAAAGCACATGGTGCAATGACTGCACTATTAAAAGATGCTTTAAAACCAAATTTAGTTCAAACGTTAGAACACACACCTGCAATTGTACATGGTGGTCCTTTTGCCAACATAGCACATGGTTGTAACTCTGTAATTGCTACAAAAATGGCAATGAAATTAGGTGACTATGCTGTTACTGAAGCAGGTTTTGGTGCTGACTTAGGAGCTGAAAAATTCTTAGATATAAAATGTAGATTAGCTAATATTAAACCAAGTGCTGTTGTTATTGTGGCTACAATTAGAGCTTTAAAAATGCATGGTGGATTGAGCAAGGATGATTTAAACTCTGAAAACCTATCTGCACTTGAAAATGGCATTCCAAATTTATTAAGACATGTTTCAAATATTAAAAATGTTTATAAACTTCCATCTGTTGTTGCAATTAATAGATTTCCAACAGATACAGATGCTGAAATTAATTTAATAATTGAAAAGTGTAAAGCGTTAGGAGTAAATGTTGTTTTATCAAACGTTTGGGCTGAAGGTGGAAATGGTGGAATTGATTTAGCAAATGAAGTTATAAAATTGTGTGAACAGGAAAATGATTTTTCATACAGTTATGATTTAAATGATACAATTGAAAACAAAATAAAAAACATTGTTACAAAAGTTTACGGTGGAAAAAATGTTGTATTTACTCCTGAATCACAAGAGCAAATTAAAAGATTAAATAATCTTGGCTTTAGTAAACTTCCAATATGTGTTGCAAAAACTCAATATAGTTTTTCTGATGATGCTACAAAACTTGGAGCACCTAAAGATTTTTCAGTTACTGTAAGAGAAGTTAAAGTATCTGCTGGAGCTGGTTTTATAGTTGCATTAACAGGTTCAATTATGACAATGCCAGGTCTTCCAAAAGTTCCAGCAGCTGAAAATATTGATGTTGATAAAAATGGAAAAATAAGTGGACTATTCTAAAAAATAGTCCATTATTCCTATATATATTCCCCATGCAAGTTTATTTTGATATTCATCTGTTTGAAGTAATTTTTTTTCTTCTTCATTTGATAGGAAACCACATTCTACAATTGAAATTGGAATTATAACATGATCTACTATGTATATATTTTCAATTTTTAATGGTTGTCTCTTATTTTCTTTTTGTATTGTTTCATTTAATCCCTTTTGCAAGCTTGCTGCAAGTTTTTGACTCTGATTATCTTCTTCTTTAAAGAATGTCTGCCATCCCCAATATTGGCTTTGTGGTATTTTATTTAAATGTATTGAAACAAATATATCTGCGTTAGATTCATTTCCAATTTTAACCCTATTTTTTATATCTGAAATCTTTTTTTCTCTTAGTGTTTTTTTGTTTAAGTCATATATTCCATTTTCATCAGATCTTGTTAATATAACATTTGCTCCTGCCTGCTCAAGAAGATTTTGTACTTTTAGTGTTATTTTTAAATTTATTTCTGCTTCGGATATTCCGGTCAACTGTTGTTGCTCCGTCCATCCTCCCCTCCATGTCCAGCATCTAAAATTACTGTTTTTCCAGACACAGGAAGTGCTACAGTTTCCACGGTTCTTTCTTTAATTGTTGTAAAACATGTTATAAAATATACAATTACTATTGATGTAACCAAAATTATAGTCCTACTTATTATTTTTTTCCTTAATATAATCATAAAAAAACTCCCATACATCAAATTGTATGCGAGTTTTTTTTATTTATGTCTTTATTTCATATTTTTGTATTTTTTATATTTTCCCCATGAGATTAAAGTAATAACTGCACTTATCATTATTGCATATTCAATTCCATTCTTTTTACCTGTATTAGGTAAAATAATATCAGATATTTCCTCTTCTTCCTTTTTTTCCTCTTTATTCTCTTCATCATCTTCGTCATCTTCAGGTTCAATTATTGGTTTTACCTTATATTCATATACAACAATTGTTTCGTCTTTATCTGCAATACCTTTATAATTTATTGGTACTTCTTTTAACTCATATCCTTGAATTTCTTTGCTTTGTGTTGTATATTCATCGTTCATTTTTTTTGTTTGCTCTACCGTTTCTGAAATAATAGTTCCTTCTTCATCAACGTATTTTGTAATTACTTTAACATCTTTTAATTCACATTTTGCTATAACAACGTGATCAATATCTTTATTTATATTTTCATCTTTTATTGTTAGTTTATAACTACCATCATTTTCTTTTGTTAAATCTTTTATATCTACTGTTTGACCATTTAGAGTTACAGTCTTTAAAACATAATTTTCATTTGGCTTAATGATAACCTCAAAAGTGTTTGAATTTCCTTTTTTAACAAATACCTGTTTTTCCTCATCTTGTGTTCCATTTTCAACTGTAACTTTTAAAGTCACCTTATGTTCAATTTCAACATTAACAATGTTTGATTCTAATGTTGTTGTAACGTTTCTTAATTCTGATTCAACTTTTGCTTTATTTGAAATTTTCAAATTAGTAGTTCCTTTTTTTATTTTAACAGGTAATGATATTGTGTATGTTTCATTATAAAAATTTTTTAAAGCTAGTGCATCACTTTTTACAGTTGCAACAAGTTGATGATTTTCCTTTGAAATTTCAAAATATGATAAACAATCTTGTCCCTTAGAATTTTTTATAGTTATATTTTCTTGTAATTCAAGATTTTCATCTAAGCTATCTGAAATAACTAATTTTAAATATAAATTTTCATTTGTTCCTTCCAAATCTATTAATGATGTGTAATAGTTGTTTGGAATATATTGTGAAATATTATAATAAAATAGTTCATCTTCTAACACATTTGCCTTGCTAACTTTTTTTATTGGATTACCAAGTTCATATGGTATCGCTGAAACGAATACGTAAAATATTCCACACCCTGTACCTGTATAAGTTATTTCAAATTGAGCATTTGTTTTTTGTACAATCATTGCACTAGTTGCTTTTGAAATTCCTGTTGTACCAAATGCTGCACCATCATATCCATAATAATATTGGTTTGGTGTACAAATTCCTCCAAATTCATTTGTTAAATAATTAAATTTTGAATCCTGATCTAATGTATTATAATAAATTGTTGAATCTAAAAGAGGAATTACCCCTTCATTTCCTTTAAGCGGTTCAGTTAAATAATTAGTTGAAACATTTGCTACATCAACATCATATATAAATGATGATACATTAGGAATATTTGCTAGTGTTTCGGTTCCTGCTTTATAATATGTCATATGAAAATCTGCATAAGCATATTCTGTACAAAAATTAAATCTTAATAAATTACAGTCAATATGACTTGAAGTATTTGAAAAATCAGTTGATACATCAATTCCTTTGCATACCTGAATTCCTATATCAATATATGTATCTGATGTAGTAAGTCCAAACCAATTTGTTCCCATTCTTGACTGTCTTCCTGTTACATTTTTAGTAAATCTTGTAACATTATCTACAAGAATAAAAGCATCACACATATCTCCATCTTTGTCTACAGCGCAATTTGTTATTTTGAATTTTATTATACCTTCTTGGGTTGCTCCTGCGCTCCATACGTCAGATGTTTCTGATATAATAACCTTTTCTTGATCCTCTGTCATATTTATAATTTGAGTATTTTCATTCCACACCAAAGTACCGTAAGAATAATCATTTGCTAATGTTCTGTCATCCATAAAATCCTTATATGTTACATTTGCAGCAAATATACTCGTTGGTAATAAAACAATACATCCAAATAAACTTAATAATACTTTTTTTATCTTCTGCATTTTAATTCCCTCTTTCTACATTTTTATTATATCAATCATACAATTGAAAGTCAATAAAAAAAATTGCATAAAAATGCAATTTATTTTTTTCTTCTATCTATTGCATAACAACTTCCCTTGTATTTTTTTGCTATATGTTTTACTTGGGCTCCAACTTCACCTATTTCAAGCACATTTGAAAATTTCTCATCATCAACAAGTACCACACCAATTGAAATTGCTGTTAGTGGAAAGTTTTCCATCTTTCCCTTTCTATTTTGAACTTTTAAAAATCCTCTATTTGCATCTTCTTCTGTAAAAAAGTATTTTACACCTATATCAAATTGTGAAATAACATTCTGGCAAACGTTCTCATAATCTATTTCTTCCCCTAAAACTGCAACAAAATCATCTCCACCTATATGTCCAACAAATGCATTTGCCTTTGCAATATTATTTACATTCTTTGATATTGTTTTTGCTGTAAATTTAATAATTTCATCACCTTTTAAGAATCCATACACGTCATTATATGCCTTAAAATTATCTAAATCAAAATATAATACCGTAAATTTTTCCTTGCGAAGTAATCTTTTCTTTAATTCTGTTTGTATTTGCACATTGCCAGGTAATCCTGTTAATGGGCTTATTGTTCTATTTACAATAAGTAATCTAAATATGCTTCTTATTCTATAGTACAAATACTCTAGTCCCATTGATTTTGCAACATAGTATTCTACGTAATTTCTTGCTAAGTTTATTTCAAATTCTTTATCTTCATTAGAAGATACAACAATTATTGGAGTAATGCTATTGTCATCATTATTTCTTATTTTTTTACAAATTTCAATACTATCTCCCATTGTGTCGTCATTTATTATAATTAGCTGTGGCAAATTTTTGTAAATTAAATCAACCTCTTTTATTGATATTTTTTTAAACTGTAAATTTGCTTGTTCTTTAAATAATTCTCTTAGTTCTTCTGTTAATTTATAATCTTCATCTATAATATATATTTCTTGAAACATTTACGCTTCTCCTTCTTCTTATGGTATTTGTGTGTATCTTTGTCTGCTATATGCCTTTTCAGGTTGTTCTAATGTATAAACAATAACTTCAATATCAGTTCTTCCTTGTTGAAGTGGAATTTTACTTGTTATATCGTGTTGTTCTTCACTATAGTCTGGGTAGTTTTCATCATATATTGCCTCTTCTTCCCCAACTCGAAGAATTATTTTCTTAAATCCTTTATCATGTTTTATATTAACAACTAAAATATTTCCCTCTTCTATACTAAAGTTAATTTCCGGTTCTAATACTCCAACAAAATTTTGCTCTTTAGCTATAATTTTCTCATCTTGTCCAACTACTGTAACATATAATCTGTTTGTTCCTCTAGATGCTGCTAATGATACTGTTTTTTCATTTTCTCCATTCACTTCCACAATTTGCGCTTCTTCATTTTCCCAATGATATTGAATACTTTTTAGTCCATTTCTATATTTTGCAGTAATTTTTATTACACTATTCCCATCATAATACAAGTCTACTTGAGGTTCAAATTGCATTTCTTTAATAAATTCATTTTGTTTTCCATCTGTTCCTTTAGCAGTCACGTGAATTTCATTACAGTTTTCTGGTATATCTATTTCTACATTAAATTGAGTTTCCCCATTTATATTTTTTGTTATTTTTTCTTTCTCACTGTTCCACCAATAAGATACACTTTCAATACCAGTATTGTAATTTATTGATACTTTACATTTTTCATTTTCAAGTTGCTCTATTTGAACCTGGGGTTTACTGATAATTTTTCCTTTTCTATTTTTTCCTGCAAATTTAGCAATTAAGATAACTATTGCAAACACAATTATCAAAATTGAAAAAACAATTATCATTCTTTTTAAATCTATACTGTTTCCTCTGTAATTTTGTTTATTATTTTTTTCGGTAAGTAAAATTTGATTCATACTTTTTATTCCCTCTTTTATAATATTTTGATTATATCATAAAAAAAATAAATTTGTAAATATATTTTTTCATTTCTTCACATATTTATATCTTGCCCTCATATATTTAATTATATTAAGTTTAAAATTTATAAGAAAGGATTGATTTTATGAATAATAATCTTGATGTTTCTAAACTATTAGAAGCTCTTTCTAAAATGGACAAAAAAGATTTAGAAGCCGGTATAGCTAAGGCAAATCAAATTTTAAAAAGTAATAATAAGGATGACATTATTAATAAATATAATAAGAATAAATAGTAAGGGGTTTAATTATTGTGAATGATGACTTATCAAGTTTGTTTGAAAAATTAAATATTGATAAAAATAGTATTTCACCTGAAATGATTGATAATATCATGAATGTAGTTAATAATTTTTCTCAATCCTCTACTAATACTAGTTCCAATAGTACTTCAGAAAATAATCATTCAGAAATTGATATGGAAGCTATTTTAAAATTAAAATCCATACTTGATAAAATGAAAATAAAAAATACCAGTCCGAGAACAAAGTTACTTCAAGATTTAAAGCCTTATTTAAATGATTCAAAAAAAAATAAAGTTGATCAATGTATGAAAATTGATAAAATGCTAGAATTATTGCCACTATTAGGAGAAGACTTTAACGCTTCCTTATATAGTGACAATCAAGCATTACTTTTTTCCCTCATTGCTCTATTATTCTAATTCAATTTTTTCGTCAACAATTGATGCAAATTGTTTAATTTCAGTAAATTCCTCTCTTTCTATTTCCCTTAAAACATTGGCAATTCTTAATTGTGGACATTCAATTTTACTACTTGCTATAATTGCTTTAACATTTCCTTTTGCCCCTGCATGTGCCAATCCTCTTAATGTACCAAGCACAACAATATTATCTCCTGCAATAACTTCTGCCCCGCTGTTTACATCTCCTAAAATTACTATGCTTCCCTCTTTCTCAAGTTTTTGACCTGATCTTAATCCACCTTTATAGAAAAATGTTTCTGAATTTTCAACATTTTGCTCATACACTTTTTTTATTCCATACAATCCAAGCTCATTAACATTATCAAAATTGATTGTTACATCAATTTCCTCTTTTATTAATTTATAAATTTCTTCTCTTTCTTTATCCTTAATAAATTTTCCAGTAACAAGTATTGGATTTTTGGCTTCTTTATATAATTTTTTCAAAATTGGTAGTTTTTTTTCTAAAGCTTCTAAAATTTTATCTTGTGTAGCTTCCTCGTCATTAATTTTTATTACTATTTCATTTTTTTTCATATTGACTAATATAACACTTTTCATATTAAATTCTCCCTTTAATTTTAAATATATGGTTTAACTATTTTTTCATCTTCAATTTCCGTATTCAGTCCAAAGTATGCTTCCATAATTTCTCTTGTAACTTCTGCACTGTAATACCCATGTGACCCATTTTCAACAAATACTACAACTGCAATTTCTGGATCTTCATATGGTGCAAATCCAACAAACCATGCATTAATATTTTTGCCCGCTTCTGCTGATCCTGTTTTCCCCCCAACCTGAATATCAAAGTTTTTAAATGCTGAGTAGGCTGTTCCACCAACTTCTGTTACTGATTGCATTCCTTCTAAAACCGTTTTTAAATTGTCCTGATTAATATCTATTGTCTTCACTTCTGTGTTTTCTATTCCGAGTTTTTTATTTATTTTTTCCTTTGCTTCCTCATTATATACTGAATTTCCATTTTCATCTGTAATATCTTTTATTATACTTATATTTATTTGTTTTCCACCATTCGTTAACATTGCAATGTATCTTGCCATTTGTAATGGTGTAAAATTGTTCTCCGCTTGTCCAATAACAGCAGATAATGTATTTCCATAATACCAAGTTTGTCCCAATTTATTATATAATGTTTTTCCTGCAAGAGTTCCTGATACTTCTCCTGTTAATTCTACATTTGTTTTTCTTCCTAGTCCAAAATATGTTGCATACTCTTCAATTGTATCTATTCCAATTCTTGTTCCAACTTCGTAGAAAAAACAGTTGCATGATTTTTGTATTGCTTGGGATACTGTCAAATTTCCATGTCCTCTTCCATAACTTGTATAATACCAGCATTTAGGATTATATCCACCCGAATAAATACCTGCACAATTTATTAATTCATCTTTTGTTATTTTATTTGTTTCCAGTGCTGCAATAGCAGGTATCATTTTAAAGATTGAACCTGGTGCATATGCGCTTTGTATTGTTCTATTAATTAATGCGCTTTTGCCTTCTGCAGTATATTCATTCCACTTATTACTACTTATACCATCAACAAAAAGCTGTGGTTCAAAATCAGGATAGCTTACCATTGCTATAACATCGCCTGTTTTTACATTTAAAACAATTGCAGAACCTGTATTAACCTGTCTTCTTTCAGCAAACCCGCCGTTGTTTATTTTTTCTATATTTGTTTTTAATGCTTTTTCTGCTATCTGTTGTACTCTTGCATCTATTGTAAGTATAACATTTAACCCCTCGACAGCCTCTTCTGTTATATATTCTCCTGTTGTTGTTCCTTCTATTGACATATCGGTTTGTTTTGAACCATCTGTACCTTTTAAGAACTCTTCACATACATACTCGATTCCTGTTTTTCCAATATAATCATCTAAACTATATCCTGTACTATTCTCGTATTCCGTGCTATTTATTTTACCTGTATAACCTAATACATGTGATGCCAAACTTCCATAATAATATTTTCTAACCGGTTTATATCCAATGCTAATTCCAGGGAAACTACTATTCATTTCTTCAAACTGTGATACACTTGTTTTAGATATTTCATCTGAAATTTCATATCCTCTCATACTTGTATATCCATTTTTTTCAATTCCATATCTAATTGCAATAATTTTTCTCGCATTTTCAAGATCATAGCTTTCTAAATCATATTTTTTTATATAATAATTAAGGGTTTCCTCTGCACTATAGTCTTCACTTAATTTGTTATTTTTAAGCCATGTTGTTATTCTATTTAAATCATCATATTTATATCTTATTGGATTAATATAAACTGGAAAATTATCTTCGTAATTATCATTGTTATTTTCTAAAACTTTTATAGCATTTAAAATAGTTGTGTTTAAATTTTGCTCATCTATTTTGCTTTTATAAATTTTTAATGAATATTTTATTTCATTACCTGCTAGCAGATTTCCATTACAATCTAGAATTTTTCCCCTTGCCGCTTTTATATTTGTTTCTCTTGTTAGACGTGAATTTGCTGTTTCTAGATATTCTTCACCATGAACAATTTGTAAATTAAATAGCTGGATTATTAATACAATTCCTATGACATATACTAATATTGTTAAAATGTTGTATCTAACATTTTTTTTATCTAAATTTGCCACAATGTCCTCCTTTAATAGTATTTCATATATGATTTGTTTTCTGAAAAAATTACTTCTGTTTTTTCCCCAAGCTTTTGTATTATATCGTACAAACCTGTAATTAAAATTCCATTGTATATTGCTTCTACTCCAACAATTTTCATAAATTCAATAAAATTAGGATCCGCATTCATTAATATTATTTGCATCGTATAATTAATAATTTCACAAAAAAATGTAATCAGTATTGTCATAATAATAAAAGTAATTCTATTATCCCTCGCAAAGCTCCTATTTAAGTTACCTCCGATTATTCCTGCCATTCCAAGCATAATACTATTTATTCCAATTCGCTTTCCAACAAATAAATCTAGTAAAAATCCAAAAAAAAGTCCCAGTGAAAATCCATATATTCTTCCTAAATATAGTCCAATAAACATTGCCTGTATTATAAATAAATTTGGTTTTACTCCGCCTAGATTATACCAGTTAAAAAAATTTGATTGAAGAAAAAATATTATAAAAAATATAACAAAAAAAAGTATTATAATTGCAACCCTTTTCATCAATTCTCCTTAATTTTAATGTATATTATTATATCAACATTTTGATATTTTTTCAATACTTTATGCATAATAAGGCTATTTTCAACCTCCTTATTTTCAAAATTTATGTCTTATGTTTTTGTGCTTGTAACATTTTTGTAACATAATTTTAACATAATTGTAATATTATTTTTATGTTTTTGTTGTATAATTATTCTGTACAAATGAAAGAAAGGATGTTATCAATGAATATAGACTATTTGTTGAAAAAGGAAGGAATTACAAATGTTAAAGAATTAAAGCCAACTCAGATTAAGACTATAGCAAAAGATCTTGCAATAAAACTTTGTCTTGCTTTTCCTGAGCATGATATGGATAGGCAGTCTTTATATACGGCTTTTTGTTCTCTAGATATGTTTACTGCTTCTATGCCTAATGATTCTAGCGGTGCAAAATATATTTCTGGCAGTAACTCTATATATTTTAATAATACCCTTGATTTTTCAACCTTTCCAGAAGTTGCCATGCATGAATGTATTCACTTTCTTCAGGAAGCAAAATTTTCTAGCAATGGTAATTTGATAGGTTTGTCTAATCTTGCTTTAAACGAAGCAGCTGTTCAACTTATGGCTTCTGAAGCCAATATGTCTGACATGACAGAAGAAAAATATTATGATATAACATTAAAAACAATAAGTCCAAATTATTATCCTTTGGAATGTGCACTAATAAATGAGATTGTTTATTTTACTGGAACGTATTCTTTATATCATAGTCTTTTAAATAGTAATGATATTTTTAAAAATACATTCATTGCAAAATTCAGTAAAAAAATATATGAAAAATTTGTGAAACAATTAGATAAATTACTTCAACTTGAAAATGATGTTAATGACCTAATCTCTGAACTTCAACTTGCTTCAAATTCGCATTCTATTAAACATTTAAATAATTCTATTTTGAAACAAAAAAAAGAAATAACTAATTTATTTTTCTCAATTCAAAATTTTATAATTAGCAATTGTTTTTCTTGCGAATTTAATAGTATTAGTACAATGGAGGATTTAACAGATTTTAAAAATAAACTATATAATTTTAAAGCTATTTTAGGAACTACTTCTAACTACACTTACTATAATGAATTCTATTGTAGCTTAATGAATGCTGTTGAAAATAAAAAAGAGGAAATTCTTAAATATGGTGAAATAAGCTTGTTTAAGCAAGAATGTACTGCTTTAACAATTTCTCAAAAAGCAGTTGATAAATTTAATTTTGCTCGCATATTTTTAACAAAACTCCATAAATTGTTTAAGCTAAACACTGGAACTGTTAGTGAATATGATAAATTAAACTGATGTTTTTTAACATCAGTTTTTGTTATTTATATTACAATTTTAATAAATAATATTATTAAAATACCTTGAAAATTTTGAAGTTTATTGATATAAGTATATAGAGGT
>JAZQOX010000051.1:0-9212 GCA_045628105.1 Clostridia bacterium
AAGATCTGGGAAGATAATAACAACCAAGATGGTATAAGACCAGATAGCATAACAATAAACTTATTAGCAGATGGAAAAGTAGCAAAAACAACAACAGCAACAGCAAAAGGAAATTGGAAATACAGCTTTACAAATTTACCAAAATATAAAAATGGAAAAGAAGTAAAATATACAGTACAAGAAGCTAACGTTCCAACAGGATATATAGCAACATATAATGGATATAATATTACAAATACTAAACAAGTTACAGCAACAAAAGTTGCAGAAACATCAACAGGAATAGAACAAGTAAATATTGGTGATACAATAAATTACAAAATTACAATTACAAACCATACTGATGTTCCAACAACAGTAACTGTAAAAGATAACATAACAGAAATTACATATGTTACAGTAAATGGTGATATTAAATTAGATAAAACAAATTTAACAAGTAGCGAAATAAGTGCATTATATAACGGAACATTTGAAGTTAATATGCCTGCAAATACTTCAAGAGTAATTACAATTCCAGTAAAAGTTACATCAGGATTAACAGGTGATAAGATAATAAATACAGCTTATGTAACACCAAAAAATTGTAATGAAGAAAAAGTTGGACCAGTTATTAATCCAATTGAGAGAACAGTATCTGTAACAAAAAATAAGAACAACATAGGTTCAACAAACATAGTCTTATTATTAGATGTATCTAGTAGTATGAAATCTAATAATGCAATAGGACCAAATGGCGTTGAAACAACAAGAATGAATGTTGCAAAAAAAGCTGTTTGTGATTTAATAAATAAGATATACGAAAAACCAGAAAATTCAAATGTAACATTTACATTAGTTACTTTTGCAAACCATGACTATACTTTGGGAACAGGCGATTATGCAAATAAGAAACATGGAGGACTTTTGGAACTTGAAATAGATGGTTCAAAAACATCATTTATAACAAAAACAAATAAGGAACAATGGATTAATGCAATAATGATAGATCCTAGTGAAGACAAAGAAAATTATATAATAGAACCAATTTTTGGTACAAATATTAGAGCAGGTCTTGAAGTTACAGATAATGTAATATATGGTACTAATGGAATTGCTAACATGAAGGAATACAAGGATTATGCAAAAGTTATAATTTTCTTTAGTGACGGAGCTCCTACAAAATCAAATCCAGTTGATAATCCAGACATAACTAGCGATTATATTAATGCAGAAAATAACAGAAATGGAATTAATAACAAAGCTCAACAGATAAAAGATAAAGGTGCTGTAATTTATTCAATAGGATTTGGAGAAGAAACAGACCGTGGCACATGTTATCCAATATTACAAGATATTAGTACTTTTGAAAAAGGTCAAGTTGAAACAGCTTATAACAAAGATGTATTCCAATCATACAATTATGATCAACTTGCTCGAGATTTCAGTTTCATTATTGGAGCAGATCCACAAAACAAAATTATGACAATAGATGGAAATGCATGTATTACATTAGACGAAAAATTACCACAAAGAATAGTACTTGACAATAAAGAAAACATTATTGTATTAACAATAGGTTCAGAAATTTATAAGATTACAAATAAAGAAGAAGCTGCTGCATATGGTATAACAATTTCTGAGGATAATTTACAATTAATTTGGAATGTAAGAAAATATTCTAAAGATACAGACTTAAGAATTTCATACCATGTACAATAAAAATCATACAAAGTACTTGAAATCTAAATGAAAATATAGTACAATACTTATGGTAAATACCTCAAGCTTAGCTTAATAGAAATATCCGACTTTAAGCTCAGCTTGAGGCAAATATATAATTTAAAAGGAGGAAAACAACATGACTAAAGAAACTAAACAAGAAATAATCAAAAAGTTTGGTAGAGATGAAAAAGACACAGGTTCATCTGAAGTTCAAATAGCTTTATTAACAGAAAGAATTAATGAGCTTACAGAACATTTAAAAGTACACAAAAATGATAACCATTCAAGACGTGGACTTTTACAAATGGTAGGTAAAAGAAGAAACCTATTAAACTACTTATCAAAAAATGATTTACCAAAATACAGAGATATAGTAGAAAAATTAAATTTAAGAAAATAATGCAAAAGGCGGATTTTATCCGCCTTATTGTGCTATTTAAAGATAGTTTATATTATGGAAAGTAGCTTGCAAAATGTATTTTTAAGAAAAATATATTTTATAGGTTACTACATAATTAAATTATCAAAAGTAAAATTATAAGGAGGAAAATTTATGTTTAAAACTTATTCAATGGAATTAGCAGGAAGACCACTTACAATAGAAACAGGAAAATTAGCTGGTCTTGCTAATGGAAACGTATTAGTTAGATATGGCGAAACAGTAGTTATGGTAAACGTAGTTGCTTCAAAAGAGCCAAGAGAAGGAATTGATTTCTTTCCATTATCAGTAGACTACGAAGAAAAAATGTATGCAGCAGGAAAAATACCAGGAGGATTTACAAGAAGAGAAGGAAAGGCAGCAGATAAAGCAATTCTTGTATCAAGAGCAATTGATAGACCTATTAGACCTTTATTCCCTAAAGATTTTAGAAATGATGTTGTTGTTACAGCAACAGTTTTATCAGTAGAACTTGATAACTCACCAGAGGTATGTGCTATGATAGGTACATCAGCTGCACTTGCAATTTCTGATATACCATTTGGTGGACCAACAGCAGCAGTTAAAGTTGGTTATGTTGATGGAGAGTTTGTAATAAACCCAACATTAGAACAAAGAAAGAAAACTGAACTTGATTTATTAGTTGCAGGAACAATGGACAAGATAGCAATGATTGAAGCTGGAGCAAAAGAACTTCCAGATGACAAAATGTTAGAAGCAATCAAAGCTGGACATGTTGAAATAAAGAAAGTTTGTGAATTTATTTCTAAGATAAGAGAAGAAATTGGAAAACCAAAATTCGAATACAAATCTTTTGAAGTAGATCATGATATATTTGAAGAAATAAATAATAATTTCTATGAAAGAATGTACAAAGATGTACAAGCTACAGATAAAGAAACACGTGATAAAAATATGGAAGTTTTAGCTGAAGATGTTAAAGCTTATTGGGTAGAAAAATATGGAGAAGAAAAAGCAGTAGCTGATAAAACAAACATTGCAGATAGTTTATACAAATTAGAGAAAAAAGCAGTAAGAGCAATGATTCTTAATGAACATAAAAGACCAGACGGAAGACAAATTGATGAAATTAGACCACTTTCATGTGAAGTTGGATTACTTCCAAGAGTACATGGTAGCGCAGTATTCACAAGAGGTCAAACACAAGTTATGTCTATAGCAACCCTTGGAATGACAACAGATGAACAATTATTAGATGGTTTAGATGAAGAACAAACAAAGAGATATATTCATCAATACAATTTCCCTGGATACAGTGTTGGAGAAGCTAAACCTGTTAGAAGCCCTGGAAGAAGAGAAATTGGACATGGAGCCTTAGCAGAAAGAGCATTAGTTCCAGTAATTCCAAGTCAAGAAGAATTTCCATACACAATAAGAGTTGTTTCTGAAGTATTAAGCTCAAATGGTTCTACATCACAAGCAAGTATTTGTGGAAGCACATTAGCATTAATGGATGCAGGTGTTCCAATTAAGAACCCAGTTGCAGGTATTTCAACAGGATTAGTAACAGATAGTGAAAACCCAGATAACTACATTATGCTTACAGATATTCAAGGCTTAGAAGATTTCTTTGGAGATATGGATTTAAAAGTTGGTGGAACAAAGAATGGTATAACAGCTATTCAAGTTGATATCAAAGTTGATGGATTATCATATAAAATAATTGAAGAAGCATTTGCTAGAACAAGAAAAGCTAGACAATATATATTAGATGAAATTATGTTAAAACAAATTGCTGAACCTAGAAAAGAAGTTTCTAAATATGCACCAAAAGTTTTAACAATGACAATCAAACCTGAAAAGATTAAAGATGTTATTGGAACAGGTGGAAAAACAATAAACAAAATAATTGAAGAAACTGGTGTTAAAATTGATATTTCTGAAGAAGGAAATGTTGTAATATATGGAACAGACAGCGAACAAGCTAAAAAAGCAATGGAAAAAATTGAAGGAATTGTAAGAGAAATCGAAGTTGGTGAATATTATGATGGTGTTGTTGTAAAAATTATGCCATTTGGAGCATTCATAGACTTAGGTGGAGGAAAAGAAGGATTATTACACATCTCTAAAATATCAAAAGAAAGAATTGAAAAAGTAGAAGATGTTCTATCAGTTGGAGATAGAGTAATTGTAAAAGTTCTAGATATAGACAAACAAGGAAAAATAAGCTTAAAGAAAATAGGAGAACAATCAGAAGAGTAAGAAACTACTCCTTTCGGAAATTGGGAATAACAAACCCAATTTCCTTTTTTAGTATGGAGGAAAGTTTTCTTAGAAAGTGCGATTGCGAAGCAATCTGCATAATGTGTTGAAGGCACTTTTTTATAGATTTAAAACATAAAAATTCTACAAGCGAGGGGTTCGAAATGTATTGAGCATAGGAGTTCTAGAAAATTTTATGGAAAAGTTGTCGGTTAGCTGAAAGGGAACCATAAAATTTCATAGAACTCCTGCGAAAGGAATGAGACAACTGAGCTGAAAGAAATTTTATTTTTAAATCATTTATAATACAGAATTATGATTTGAAAAAATATCTAAAAACTACTTGATATATTTTACTTTATTGTATATAATATGGGCAGTTCAAACAAATTTAGAAAGGAATGTGAATAAAATGAACATAACAATTTTAGGCAAAGATTTATCAGCAACAGAAGCTATTAAAGACTATGTTGATAAAAAAATTGAAAGATTAGTTAAATATTTTGGAGAAGATTTCGATGTATCTGTTACATTTAAAACAGAAAGAAATGAACAAATTGCAGAAATGACAGTAAAAGCAGGTGAAACTTTTAGAGCAGTTACAGCTCATAGAGATTTATATGCATCAATAGATAAAGATATAGACATTGTTGAAGGTCAAGTTAGAAAAATGAAAACAAAGAAAGATAGAGCAAACAAAGAAGATTCTATAAAGAATTTACCAGTTGATGTAGCAGTTCCAGAAGTTGAAGGTGAAATTATAAAAACTGTATATTACGATTTAAAACCAATGACTCCAGAAGATGCAGTTCTTAAATTACAAGAAAAACCAACAGATCAATTTATAACATTTATTAATTCAGAAACAAATAAAGTAAATGTATTATTTAAATTAAAGGATAGTAAAAACTTTGGTTTATGTGAACCTGATGTGTAAAACGAAAAATAAACTTCGTCTTGCGTTGTTAATTTTTAAATGAAAATCCTCAATGTACATTAGTACACTTGCGGTTTTCATTTAAAAATTGCCTAGCAATACTTGTTTCTTTTTCGTTTTTTGTAATTATATAATAAAATGGAGGTATCTTATGAATTGGAGTGAAAATGTAGTCCAAAAATTAGAATGGAATGGAGAAATATCTAATTTAGAAGAAAAACAACAAATAGCAAAAAAAATAGCAAGCTTTGTTAAAGATGGAGATGTAATTGGAGTAGGTTCTGGTTCAACATCATTCTTAGCAATTCAAGAAATTGCTAAAAGAATGAAAGAAGAAAACCTAAAAATAAAAGCAATACCAACATCAAGAGAACTTGGAATGGTATGTAATTATTTAGGAATTCCAGTAGAAACATTAGTTACAGCAAAACCAGATTGGTGCTTTGATGGTGCAGACGAGGTTACACCAGAAAAATGGCTTGTAAAAGGTAGAGGAGCTGCAATGTTTAGGGAAAAATTATTAATTGCAAACTCTAAAAAAAGCTATATTTTAGTTGACAAAAGTAAATTTGTAACAAAAATATGTGAAAAATTCCCAATTCCAATAGAGGTATTTCCTGACGCACTATATGCAGTAAAAGAAAAACTATTAGAATATGGAGCAACATCAGCAGAATTAAGACTAGCAAAGAAAAAAGATGGCCCTGTAATAACAGAAAATGGAAACTTAATAATAGATGCAAAATTTGAAAATGTAGACGAAAACTTCGAAAGAAAACTAAAAGACATAGTAGGTGTAATAGAAACAGGATTATTTATTGGATATGATGTGGAGATAATAAGTTAAAAAAGTGCAAATTAGGGACTATATCTAATTTTCATTGAATTTACATAAAAAATGTGATATAATATTACATGTAAATTTTATTAAAAAAGAGGTTAATGGCATGAGCGATTCTGTTAAAATTACAATCGAGCGGAAAACACCGACGTTACCATTTATTGATGTCAAAATTGAGAGTCAGAGGTTAGAGAACGAATCATTAATGCTTATCATTGCATTCAATATGATTGATGATGCGAATAAATTTTATGGAATACCAAACGAGGGATTCAATTCACAAGAATTCTTCAAGGTGAATTCTCCAATAATGGTTTCATTTACATTAAAATTCCAAACGGAGCAATATCTGTCAGCTTTTTTGAAATTTATTGCGAACGAACAGTAACCTTATTAAAAATCAGCCCTTATTGGGGCTGATTTTGTTTTAATTAAACATTGACAATATATCAATATAAATGTATAATTATAGTATAATTCTCATATAATAAAAAAGGAGTTGATATTATGACAATAAAACCATCAGCAGCTATTAGAAATAATTATAATGAAATTTCTGAGATTTGCAAAAAGACAGGAGAACCAGTATATCTAACAAAAAATGGCGAAGGTGATTTGATTGTAATTGATATAAATGCATATGAGCGAAGAGAAAAAATGCTTAAATTAAGAGAAGAATTATTAAAAGTTGAAGAAGACAGAAACCTAGGCAAATATGGATATTCAATAGAAGAAACAGACAAAATTTTATCTGATACTATAGAGGAGATATCAGATGAACAAGAGTGAATATAAAATTATTATTTCGGAAAAAGCAATGGAAATGTTATCTACTCATATTGCTTTTATTGCCAATGTTAGTAAAGAGGCAGCAATAAAACAAAAAAATAAGTTATTAACTGAAATAAAAGAAATATCAAATATGCCTGAAAAATATCCATGGCTTTCAAATGAACTATTACCAGCAAACAAATATCACAAAAAAATAGTAGATAAAAGATATATTATTATTTATCAAGTAAAAGCTAATAATATATTTGTAGACTACATAATAGATGGAAGACAAGATTATAATTGGTTATTAAAATGAGAATTGGAAATATGTACCAATTCTCATTTTAAATTTATGATAGGAAAAGTAAGATGCACAAAAAGTTGACAAAGATTACATAATATAGTATGCTATAAATATAGGAGCAATTTACTCTAAATACTTATGTAAAGGAGAAAACATGGATGAATTTAAAAGATGATGATCTTCGGAGAGAGATTTTTGCTAGGAATGAGATTGATAGACTAATAAATGTCTTGCAACAAGCAAAAATGAGTACTTCACCAGACTTACTTAAAAACATTTATGGCGAGATTAGCGACTATGAAGTAAATGTAGACAATATGAGAGAATCTTATGTAAGAGACATTGCGCACTACATTGGAAATATTGAAGAGGCTATTCGGAACAATATTTTTACTCCAAGGGATGTTCTGACTGAATTAGGGATGAACTTGACCGATGACGAATTTGCTGCAAGAAGCAATGATCCAAAAACTATAAGAGATGTGTATGAGAAGTTTCATAAAGGGGAATTTCTTGACACAAGTGATTATAGTCGAGAGACACGGAGTGTAATGGAAACCATTGCAGAAAATCCGTATACCCCAAATGATGTCCTTTGCGAATTGTGCAGACATCACCGTCAAAATGAGGCAGTCATGAGAGTTGTTAATTTAGCAGCTCAAACGTTGTTAAGTAGAAGTGAGACCACGAAGAATGAAAAAGAAGCCATAAGAAGTGCAATTAGGTCCATTTATAGTGCTTATCAGAGTGAACACATTCGAGCTGAATGGCACTAACTCCAAACAGGAGGCAACTTATATTTAAGTTGCCTCTTGGTTTTTAAATAGTTAAATAAGTTTTTTAATATCCTCAGGGATATTTGTCGTAAATTCTAATTGGTGTTTTGTTATTGGATGTTTAAATGTAATTCTATATGCATGTAATGCTTGCCTTGAAATAAGAGAAGACGCTGCTCCATATAGAGTATCTCCAAGTAGTGGATGTCCAATATGTGCCATATGTACACGTATTTGATGAGTTCTTCCTGTTTCTAAAGTGCATTTTACAACTGAATAATTCTCACATTCTTTTATAACTTCATAATGTGTAATTGCTTTTTCGCCGTTTTCAGAAATGCAACGTTCTATAATACTATTTTCTTTTCTTGCTATTGGCGCATTTACAGTACCTGCTTTATTTTCAAATATACCATTACAAATGGCAATATATTCTTTTTTAAATTCATTATTTTTCATTTGTCTAACTAAACATTCTTGAACATATTCGTTCTTAGCAAAAACAACAAGACCAGATGTATCTTTATCTAATCTGTTAACTGGTCTAATTTTCTTTTGCAAACCAATTTTATCAAAATAATATTTAACACCATTAGATAAACTATCTTCAAAATGGTCCATAGAAGGGTGAACAGGTATACCAGCAGGCTTATTTAGTACAAGTAATGCATCATCTTCATAAATAATATCTAGATCCATCTCAGTTGGAACGATATTAGGGCAAAATTCGACAAAATCAATATTAACAGTAACAATATCATTTAAATGTATTAAATTGCTTACAAAGGCATCCTGACCATTAATAAAAATATTCTTAGAATGTTTAAGCTTAACTAGTAATCTATCAGAAATTTCAAAATAATTTTTAAGCACATCTTTTAAATTATAATAACTATTATCAACAATTTTATATTCTAAAATCATATAAAACCTCACTTATTAAGGATAACATAAAATGTAAAAGAAAACAACAGTAAAATTATTAATAATACTTGACAAAATTGGTAATAATAGTATAAAATAACTATATTATAGATGCGTTAGTACAATGCAAAGCTGTAAGAGGTTACTAGTAGAGAGTAAGGGTCGTAGGCTGTAAGCCCTTTTAGCAAACATTACAAAGTGAAACACATTGGAAGCATTAAAAAGAGAGAAGTATTGTAAATCAATACTTAAGCTAGGGTGGTACCGCGGATTATTTCGTCCCTGCATTT
>JAZQOX010000052.1:0-5156 GCA_045628105.1 Clostridia bacterium
AAATGCTGAAAATACTTGCGAGAATCCTTGCTGGGAAGATAAGTAGTTGCCAGATTTTTTTATTCCCCAATAGCTCAGTTGGTAGAGCGCTCGGCTGTTAACCGATAGGTCGTAGGTTCAAGTCCTACTTGGGGAGCCAAAAGTAAAGAAGGTAGTAACAAGAAGTTACTGCTTTTTTTTGTTGAACGACATATCGGTGTTACAATTAAACATTATTACAATTATATTACAATCATATTAAATTTAGATTACAACAATGAAAAACATTTACAACAAAATATTTAAATGCTAAAATAAAACTATATATTGTAAAAAGGAGAAAAAGGATGAACATAAGAAAAGATAAAGGTGTAACATTAATTTCACTAATTATAACAATTATTTTGCTAATGATTTTGATGGGAATTACAGTGGGAACAATATTACAAAATAGAACTTTGGATGTAGCTAGAGATGCGAAGGATGAAATTGAATCAGATATAAATAAAAAACGGTGGAATTATAGTAGGAATAAAAAATATAATAAATCAAACAGACCAAATGGATTGTGTACATGAATGGGGAGAATGGGTTGACCAGGACCTAGTATGCTTAAGTAATGGAATTAGAAAAAGAACTTGTTTAAAATGTGGCAAAGACAATTATTTGTCTTTAGATATAGTTCCACATGATTGGGGAGAATGGGATATTCAAGAGGCAACATGTACTACTACAGGTAAAAAAACAAGAATATGTAACAGATGTGGTGAGAAAGAAACAATTATTTTAGCAAAAATTCCACACAATTTTGTAAATGGTTTATGCAGTATGTGTCAACATAAACTAGTCATAGGTGCATATATAGTTGGGTATGACCCAAGAATTGCAGAAGACGGAAGTCAAATAAATATAAGCTACACCTCAATGGGGTCATATGTTAATACATCAGCAGGTAGGGCTGCAAGCGAATATGGTGATGGGACGAATGGAAATGGAAGTGGAAATCAAACATTTTCTATTAATAGTTCAACAGAACAAATATGGAAAATATTAGGAATAGATGATGGAAATATAATAATAACAACTGCAGATGGAATAACTGCTGATAATGGGAATAACTTTAAACTTAGGGGAAGAGCAGGGTATGTTAATCTTGCAGATGAAACAAATAAAATATCAAGTATATATGGGCATGGAAAATATGCAAAGACGGATAAATATTTATATACAATTGACGGAACAAACATAAATAGTGCTGGAAGATCAATAAACTTTGATGATGTAACCAGACTAGGAGCAAATTTGGGTTTAATAACTAAAACGATTAGAACAAATGAAGATGGTTATGTTCTTAATGATAATGGAACAGTAAGTCAGTATTCAACTATGTGGTATTGGGGTGAAGATGTTGTTCCAAGCGAAGGAAGAAAATGGAAAAACATGGATGCTAATTCAAGCATTACAATTGGTGTAACAAGGGGAAAGGCATTTGATTATAGTGGTATTTGCAATGGAGTATTATGTACCAATAATCTGACGATGTTTTCAAATGCATCAGCTTATATGGGAGGTGTTTTTATATATTGGAGCATTCAAAATACAAATAGTACAGGAATTGCAAGTCACGGAAATTATTTAGTATATGGAGATTCACGGAAATTCAGCACAAGGTAGTGCACGTGTAAGACCAGTAGTTTATCTACGTAGTGATATATATTTGGATTATAATGCAACAACACAAACATATACAATTCTTGAGGAACCATCGATTAATTAAATAAAATTTTTAAGAGCAGAAATTGAAATTTCTGCTCTTATTTAGCAAAATCGTAACTTGAATAATACCAATTTTTATGATAGTATTAATGTGTATTTAAAATATGGAGGAAACCTAAAATGGATAAAAATATAAAAGAAATACAGGATATGCCAAAAGTTATTTTACATTTACATTTAGATGGATCATTAAGACCAGAAACTGTACAAGAATGGTTAAAAGAACAAGGAGAAGAACATTCACTAGAAGAAGTTAAGAAAATGTTAATGGTAGAAAAGGACTGTAGAGATTTAAACGAATATTTAACAAAATTTGATTTGCCTGTAAGAATGCTACAAACGAAAGAACATATTGAAAGAGCTGTATATGAACTATATGAAGATTTAGCAAATCAAAATGTAATTTATGCAGAAGTAAGATTTGCACCAAGTAAACATACTTTTGAGGGACTTTCTTATGATGAAGTTGTTGAGGCTGCTATTAATGGTTTAAACAAAGCTAAAAGTGAATTAAGTATTGATGGAAACCTTATTTTATGTTGCATGAGGGGAGAAGGAAAAGAAAATTATAAAGAAAATTTAGATACAGTTAAAGTTGCACAAGAATATGTAAACAAAGGTGTTTGTGCAATTGATTTAGCAGGTGCAGAAGCTTTATTTAAAACTGAAAATTTTGAGAATATTTTTAAACTTGCAAAAGAAAAAAACATTCCATTTACAATACATGCAGGAGAGGCAGATGGACCAGAAAGTATAAAAAAGGCATTAGAGTTTGGAGCTAAAAGAATTGGACATGGTGTAAGATGCTTGGAAGACAATAAATTAGTAAGTGAACTTGTAAAAAATGAAATTCCACTTGAGATATGTCCAATTAGTAATTTGCAAACACAAGCTGTAACAGGGGTGCATCCAATTGAAGAATTGTACAAAAAAGGCATTAATGCAACAATAAGCACGGATAATAACACTGTTTCAAACACAGATATAATACAAGAATATGAATATATTTTAAATAATACAAATTTAACAATAGGGGATTTATATAAAATGAATAAAAACGCTGCCAGATCTATATTTGGGACACCAAATAAAAAAGCAGAACTTATTGCTAAAATAGAAAAAAATAAAAGTAATAATTTAGAAAATAAAGAATTAGAAATGAAGTAATGGAGGAAAGAAATGAGTTTATTTGAATCATATGATAATAGTGAAGAAGTAATTAAACCAGGAGATGCTGCTGTAGATAAAACAAAACTACCAGAAATTGCAATATTAACATTTAAACAAAGTTTAATGGATGAAATTGCAAAAGACGCAAATTATGAAAAATGTGGATTTATTGAAATTGGGGAAACTATTCCAATTTACAAAACAAGATATAATAGCAAAGATATTGTGGTAACAAGATTTTTAGTTGGAGGACCTGCTGCTTCAGGTATAATTGAAGAGCTTGCAGCAAGAGGAGTTAAAAAATTTATTATATTTGGATCTTGTGGAACGTTAACTAAAGAAATTCCAGCAGGATGTTTTATATTACCAAGTGAAGCATACAGGGATGAAGGAACAAGCTATCATTATTTGCCAGTTTCTGACTTTATACAGGTTGATACGGTAGATAATTTAGCCCAAATTTTTGACAAGATTAACTTAGACTATGTTAAAACAAAAACATGGACAACTGATGCAATGTACAGAGAAACAATTGACAATGTTGAAAAAAGAAAAAAACAAGGATGTTTAGTAGTTGAAATGGAATGTGCATCAATAATGGCTGTTTCGAAAGTAAGAGGACTTGAAACATATCAATTTTTATATTCAGATGACACTTTAGATTCAGAAAAGTGGGATGCAAGAACTTTATTAGATGATAGAACAGATTTTGTAAAAGTATGCCTAGAAATTGCTTTAAAAATTACAGAAGAAATTTAATAAATTGATAAAAAAACACTTATAAAAATATAAGTGTTTTTTATTATTTTTTGGACAAAAAGAAATTATAAAATCTAAAATTCACGTTACTATTTTGTTGCAATAATTACCAGAAAGCATTGACTTTTGACAAGAAAGCCGATATAATATTATATGTTAAAAAACATTGAAAAATGCGAGGAGGATAGATGTTATGGGAGAAGTAATAGTTATAACATCAGGAAAAGGTGGAGTTGGTAAAACAACAACTACAGCAAACCTTGGGTCTAGTCTAGCAGAAATGGGAAAAAAAGTCGTTTTGGTAGATACAGATATTGGTCTTAGAAATCTTGATGTTGTTATGGGACTAGAAAATAGAATTGTATATGATTTAGTTGACGTAATAGAAGAAAAATGCAAATTAAGACAAGCTCTTATAAAGGATAAACGTTTTGAAGAATTATTCTTATTACCTGCTGCCCAAACACGAGATAAAAATGCTATAAATGAAGAACAAATGAAGGAACTAACAGAAAAATTAAAAGAGGAATTCGATTATGTATTAATTGATTGCCCTGCAGGTATAGAGCAAGGATTTAAAAATGCTGTTGCTGGAGCGGATAGAGCAATAGTAGTAACAACTGCAGAAATTTCTTCAATAAGAGATGCTGATAGAATAATAGGTCTTTTAGAAGCAGCAGAAATAAAGAATCCAGAGTTAGTAGTTAACCGTTTAAGACCAGCAATGGTTAAAAAAGGTGAAATGATGGAAGTAGAAGACATCGTAGATTTATTAAGTGTAGATTTAATAGGTGTTGTGCCAGATGACGAATACATTATAACACAAACAAATAAAGGAGAACCAGTAATAAAAAATAAAAAAGCTCCATCAGGAAAAGCATATATAGAAATTGCAAGACGTGTACTTGGAGAAAATATAGAAGTAACTATGCCAGGAAGAGAAAAAGGCTTTTGGGCTAAAATAAAAAGTTGGTTCAAAAAACAATAAAGAATAAAAAGCTTTGCTTTGGAAAGGAAATAAAATGTTCGAAGGAATTACAAATTTTTTTAAGAGATTGATGAAATCAGAAGCAAAAGAAGCACCTAGCAAAGACACTGCAAAAGAAAGACTACATTTAGTATTAATGCAAGACAGAGCAAATGTTTCTGCAGACTTTTTAGAGCTAATGAAGCAAGAAATTATAGAAGTTATAAAAAAGTATATAGAAGTAGAAGAGTCAGCTATAGATGTTAGACTTACTAACGAAGTAGGAGAAGATGGAAAGCAAGGAGCACCATCACTTTATGCAAATATTCCTATTTTAAATATAAAACACGAGACAAATGATAAAAAAGAAGAAGACTTAAAAAAAGAAGAAAATAATAAAGAAAAAGAAATTAAACAAGACGACAAAAAAGAAGAAAAAGAAATTCAAGAAGATAAAACCAAGGAAGAAAAACCAAAAGAAAATAAAGAAGAAAATAAAACTAAG
>JAZQOX010000053.1:0-16778 GCA_045628105.1 Clostridia bacterium
ATTGTATCAGAACCAGATATGAGAAGTAGCGAAGAAGTAGATAGCTACATAAAAAAATTAAAAGCAATACTAGAATATATAGAAGTATCAGATTGCAAAATGCAGGAAGGATCTTTAAGAGCAGATGTTAACGTTTCTGTAAGAAAAAAAGGAGCAAAAGAATTTGGAACTAGAACAGAAATGAAAAATATGAATTCATTTAGATCTATAACAAGAGCAATTGAATATGAAGCTGAAAGACAAATTGAGGTATTAGAAAAAGGTGAAAAGGTTGAACAGGAGACTTTAAGATGGGATGAAGTATCAGGAAAAACCTTTTCAATGAGAAATAAAGAAGATGCACAAGATTATAGATATTTCCCAGAACCGGATTTAGCAATTATTAAAGTATCAGATGAAATGATAAAAAACATTAGAAAAACTTTACCTGAGATGCCAGAAAAAAGAAAAGAAAGATATATTTCTGAATATAATCTTCCTGAATACGATAGTGATATTATAACATCATCAAAGTATTTATCAGATTTATTTGAAAAAGCAACAGTAGTTTGTAATAATCCCAAAGCAGTAAGTAACTGGATAATGTCAGACATAACAAGAATATTAAATGAAGAAGAGATGGAACCAAATCAAATACCATTTACAGCAGAACAGCTTGGTAAGTTAGTAATTCTTATTGATAAAGGTACAATAAGTTCTAAGATTGCAAAAAATGTACTTGAAGAATTGTTTAATAATCCAAAAGATCCAGAAGATATAATAAAAGAAAAAGGATGGATACAAATATCAGATGAGGGTGCAATAAAAGAAGTTGTTTTAAAAATACTTGAAGCAAATCCACAATCAATTGTTGATTATAAAGCAGGACGTGATAGAGCATTAGGATTTTTAGTGGGACAGGCAATGAAGGAAACAAGAGGAAAAGCAAATCCACAAATGCTAAATAAGATGTTCCTTGATGAATTAAATAAATAATATACAAAAAGAGTAGCTTAATTGCTACTCCTTTTTTTGCAGCATAATTTAATGGATAGAATTATTTTTTATTTTGTCTACTGCAAATGAACTTACAAAAAAAGAAACAATAAGACTCAAACTTAATTTTATGCCCAAATATCCTATACTGTATGCAATTTGAGAAATAGGATGAATTGAATAACAAAATAAAATATATGTAAAAAACAAACACAAAATAAAAGAAAATTTAGTACCAATAGTTCTAATTTTCACATTAGATTTATCAATATTTTTAAAATCTGTAAAAAATATTTTCATAGTAACCCCCCCTAAGAAAATGTTAACATAAAGACAACACTAAATCAATGGAAATTTTATCTAAAAAAGATGGAATATCTTAAATGTTTTGAGAGCATAAATTTTAAAAAGTTTGCAAAAACTATTGTTGGGTGAGTTTAATGTTTATACCAAAAGAGATTTTATGTATAAAGATCAGTATCGAAAAGAAGGAGAAAAATTCTTTAGGGAAAAAATGCAAAATATTTTCCAAACAATAAAATTGAATATATTGTATAAATGGCAATTTTTATTGCCAAATAAAATTTATAATCAGCTATCAAAAAGCTTATTTTCTTGACAAATTTTTCAAATAAATATATAATTTATAAGTTGAAATCAAAATAAAAGGAGAGATTTTTAATGTTTGGATATAGACCTGACGGTAGAAAATTAAAAACATTACCACCATTTTTTAAAGTAATACCGAATATAATGCCTGAAAGAAACGATTCACAGGTATTTTTTAAGCAAGATATACCGGTAAAATACATGGATGAATACATAGAGAAAAAAGCTGAGGAAGGAATTAAACTTTCATATATGCATATAATATATGCAGCAATGGTAAAAATAATATCAGAAAGACCACAGCTTAATAGATTTGTTATGAATGGCAACATTTATGCAAGAAATGAAATTACAGTTGCTTTAGCAATAAAAAAGAGTATGTCTGATGATGGAGCAGAAACAACAACAAAACAAAAATTTAATGGTACAGAAAATATTTTTGATGTAAAGAAAAAGTTAGATGAATTAATAGAAAAAAATAAAGATGAAAATATGTCAAATGATACAGATATTTTAGCAAAGGCTTTGGCAAAAATGCCGAACTGGTTAGTAAAAATCGCGGTAAAAATTTTGTGGTTTTTAGATAAACATGGAGCACTTCCAAAATCAATCATAAATGCAAGTCCATTTCATACAAGTGTATTTTTAACAAATGTTGGGTCACTTGGAATAGACAGCATATATCATCATATATATAATTTTGGAACAACAAGTATGTTTTTTGCAATGGGAAAAAAGAAGAAAAGTTATATTTATGAGGATGATGAATTCAAACAAGAGAAAAGCATAACAATTGCATTTGTTGGAGATGAGAGAATTTGCGATGGATATTATTATGCTACATCATTTAAAACATTTGCAAAATATTTAAGAAAACCTGAAATTTTAGAAACAATTCCAGAATTAAAAAAAGATATAGAATAAAATATAAGCATAGGAGAGTAAAAGGGCTAATATTTCAAAGAATTTAGCATAAACTATACTTGACTATGCTTAAAAATTAATGTATATTATATTGTATAAAATTAGAAGAGATAGGTGAAAATATATGTTATGTTCAATATGCCATAAAAATGTGGCAGTGATATTTGCTAAAAGAATAGATGAAGAAAGCAATGGAGAAATGGAAGGATATTGCTATGAATGTGCTAAGAAAAAGGGAATTAATCCGTTAGATGTATTGGCACAACAATCAGGAATTTCTAATGAACAATTGGAAAATTTATCAAAACAATTTGATAATATATTAGGTGAGATATCTGAAAATATTAATCCTGAGGATATAGAAAATAGTGAGGAAGAACAAGGAAATTTGGGATCAATTTTCTCAAATATGTTTCAAGGAAAAAACGAACAAGATTCTCAGCAAGAAAAAGCAGGAAATACAAAAGTTAAAACTAAAACAAGAGAAAAAAAGAAAAGTTTTCTAGATATATATGGAACAAATTTAACAGAAAAAGCAAAGAGAAATGAGCTAGATGAAGTTGTTGGAAGAAACATGGAAATTGAAAGGGTAATTCAAATTTTAAATAGACGTACAAAGAATAATCCATGTTTAATAGGTGAACCTGGGGTAGGAAAAACAGCAATTGCAAATGGATTAGCGATAAAAATTGCAAGACAAGAAGTACCAGCCAAACTATTAAAAAAAGAAGTATATTTACTGGATATGACAGCAGTTATTGCAGGTACACAATTTAGAGGACAATTTGAAGGTAGAATGAAAGCTCTTATAGATGAATGTAAACAATCAGGGAATATTATATTGGTAATTGATGAAATACATAATATAATAGGCGCAGGAGATGGAGAACATTCAATGAATGCTGCAAATATTTTGAAACCTTCACTCGCAAATGGAGAAGTTCAACTAATTGGAACTACAACATTAAAAGAATATAGAAAATATATAGAAAAAGATACCGCATTGGAAAGAAGACTTCAACCAGTTCTTGTTGAAGAACCTTCAATACAAGGAACAATTGAAATTCTAAAAGAAATAAAAAAATACTATGAAGAGTTTCATAAAGTTTTAATTTCAAATGATGTAATAGAACAAACCGTAAAAATGTCTGAAAAATATATACATGATAGATTTTTACCAGACAAGGCAATAGATATATTAGATGAGGCATGTGCTAAAATCAATTTGAATAA
Organism: Clostridia bacterium; assembly: GCA_045628105.1. GTDB lineage: Bacteria > Bacillota > Clostridia > TANB77 > CAG-508 > UMGS1781. The sequence continues at coordinate 3,742 of JAZQOX010000053.1, forward strand.
CAAAGAACTATATGAACTAGAAATTTTGAAAAACAAACTTGCAAAACTACAAGCAGAAAAGGAAGAAGCAGTTCAATCAGATTCAATTGAAGATTATCAAAAAGCAGCAGATTTGAAAACAGAAGAATGTAATATTCAAGACAGAATAAATGAGATTAATAAAACAATGGTGTTACAGGAATTAACCGTTCAAGATGTTGCAGAAGTAATAGAACATACAACAAAAATACCTGTTAAGAAGATTACAGAAGCAGAAACACAAAAACTATTAAATTTAGAAACTAATCTACATAACAGAATTATTGGACAGGATGAAGCGGTAAAAGCAGTTAGCAGAGCAATAAGAAGAAATAGAGCAGGACTTCAGAGCTCAAAAAGACCACCATCATTCATATTTGTTGGACCAACAGGTGTAGGAAAAACAGAACTTGCCAAAACTTTGGCATATGAAATGTTTGGAAGTGAAGATTCAATTATAAGAATAGACATGTCAGAATATATGGAAAGCCATTCAACAGCTAAACTTATTGGAGCACCTCCAGGATATGTTGGGTATGATGATGCAGGTCAACTTACAGATAAAGTAAAAAGAAAACCATATTCTATTATTTTATTAGATGAAATAGAAAAAGCACATCAAGATGTTTTTAACTTATTATTACAAATTTTAGATGATGGAAAACTTACAGATTCACAAGGAAATACAGTAAGTTTTGAAAATACAATAATTATAATGACATCAAATGCAGGATCAAATTTAAACACAAATTCAATTGGTTTTGCTAAAGGATCTGTTGATAAGAATAAAGTTGAAACAGCATTAAAAGAAATATTCAGACCTGAATTTCTAAATAGAGTAGATGAAATAATAAGCTTTGAAAGTCTAAGCAAAGAACAATTACTACAAATTATTGAGCTATTGTTAAAAAGGACACAAGAAGCATTAGATAATAAGAATATAAAAATAGAAGTTTCAGAAGATGCAAAACAATATATACTTGAACATGGAACAGATTTAAAATATGGAGCAAGACCTCTAAGAAGAGCAATTCAAAGATATGTTGAAGACGAAATAGCTGAAATGATTTTAAAAGGAGATTTACAACAATATCAAACAGTTCAAATAACAATGGAAAATGAAAAACTAAAATTTATTTCTAAATAGGAGGAAAAATGTTAAAACATATACCAAATGTGTTAACAATATTACGTTTTTTTCTAATACCTTTAATAGTTATAGCATGTATTAAAGAGCAGTATATAGTAGCTATTATAATATTAACTATTTCAGGATTAACTGATATTTTGGATGGTGCAATTGCAAGAAAATTTAATTTTATTTCCGATTTTGGAAAGTTAATAGATCCTCTTGCGGATAAAGCAACACAGATAAGTATGCTTACGGTGTTAGTATTGAAAAATATGATACCAATATGGATTCTGATAATTGTTGTCTTAAAGGAGTTTTGTATGGTATCAGGTGCATCATTTTTATATGGAAAAGAATTAGTAGTTTCGAGCAAGTGGTATGGAAAGTTGGCAACAGTACTATTTTATATAGCTATTGTAGTATCACTTTTTGTTGAAAATGTAAGTTCTGCATTAAATAAAAATTTGAAATTAATTAGAGGAGCCAATAGTATTTTGTATTATTTAGCAGTGCTAACAACAATAGCATCTTTAGTAATGTATATGAAAGCGTTCTATATATCAGGATATTTAAAAAAAAATAAGGAAAATTAAATTAAACACCCTAATAAAAATTAGGGTGTTTAATTTTACTTTAATAAATCTTTAATAACTTCTCCAGCTATTATTAAACCAGCTACAGAAGGAACAAATGAAACACTTCCAGGAATTTGCTTACCATTTTCATCAAATAATCCTGTTTTAAGGGGCTCTTCCTTGGAGTATAGCACCTTTAGTTTAGAAATACCCCTAGACTTTAATTCTTTTCGCATAACTTTCGCTAATGGACATACAGAAGTTTTATAGATGTCAGTAATTTCAAATTTAGTTGGATCCAATTTATTACCTGTTCCCATTGAGGAAATAATTGGAATATTAAGTTGTTTAGCTTGTAAAACTAATTCAATTTTTGCAGTTACAGTGTCAATGGCATCTACTATATATGTAATTGATTCATTTAATATTTTTGAATTCCCAGGCATAAAAAATTCTGGAAAAACTTCTATATTAGCTTCAGGGTTGATAGACAAAATTCTTTCTTTTTCAATATCAACTTTATATTTGCCAATAGTAGCTTGTGTTGCAATTAATTGTCTATTTATATTTGAAAGACTAACTTTATCCCTATCAATTAAAATAAAATTACCGATACCAGCTCTTGCTAAACCTTCAGCAACAAAAGAGCCAACACCACCAAGCCCAAAAATAGCAACTTTTTCATTTTTAAGTTTATCAACAGAACCACTTCCAAGTAAAAGCTCAGTTCTGCAAAACCAAGACTCATCATTCATCATAAACACCTCATAATAATTTAAAACATTTTAGGAATATAGCCTAAAATGTTTTAATTTGTTTTTAAACTTTCATAAGCTTGCCTAACTGCTTTTGCAAGTTGAGCGCTGCAAGAAGTTGGCTTGTTACCACATTTAACATCTTTAAAAAGTGTTTCAATTTCTTCAACAGTTTTGCCATCTAGAACCTTAGAAAGAGCAGCTAAATTACCTGGACAACCGCCAAAAAAAGTAATATTAGAAATAATATTATTGTTAATATCAAAATCAATTTGACGGGAACATGTTCCGGATGTTGTATAAGTATATCTCATAAAAATCACCTATAATAAATAAAATAAACATTTCTAATAAAATTATACAAGAAAATAAACAAAAAATCAATATCTGTACATATGCCTATCATAATTACGTAAACTTGAATATTTTATAAAATTGTAATATATTATTGTTCGAAAGGTGGTTATGTTTATGAAAATTGGTATTGATGTTGGCGGAAGCCATATAGGAGTCGGATTAATTGATACTAAAGGAAAAATAATTGCAAAAGAAGAAAAAGATATAAATAATAATTCAAAATCTACAGACTATAATGAAAGATTAGTAAAAGCAATTATAGAATTAATTACTAATGTTTTAAATAAAACAAAAACAGATATTAAGAATATAAGTTTAATAGGAATAGCTATTCCTGGAACAGTATCAAAAACTCATATAGTAAAAGCGGAAAATTTACATATAAAAGATTTTAACATAACTGCAGAAATTAATAAATACTTTAACATTCCAGTAATTTTAAGAAATGATGCTAAATGTGCAGCACTTGCGGAAAAGGAATATGGTAGTTTAAAAAAATGTGATGACGGAGTATTCCTTACAATTGGAACAGGAGTTGGAGGAGCAGTATTCTTGGATGGAAAATTACTAAGACCAAAAAAATACGAAGGATTTGAAATTGGACATATGGCCATTGAAAGAAATGGATTAAAATGTAATTGTGGAAGAGAAGGATGTTTCGAAAGATATGCATCAATGAAGGCATTTAAAGATAAAATACAAAAAGAATTTAAAAATCCAGATTTAACTGGAAAAGAAATTAAAGAGATAGTATCAGATGAAAAGAATAAATTAAGAGTAGAAAATATAATTAATGAGTATGTTGAAAATTTAAGCATAGGTATAGCGAATTTGATAAATATTTTTGAACCAGAAATAGTATCAATAGGCGGAAGCTTTGTGTATTTTGAAGAAATATTTATAGAGAAAATAAAAAAGGTACTTATAGATAAAAACATGTTATTTAATGACAATTCAATGCCTAAATTTGTAATGGCAGAATTAATGAATGATGCAGGAATTATTGGTGCTTCAATAGAATAGAATAAGATATTAATGTTAATAATCTATTTAACCAATATTTTATTAATTGAAGTTTGAACAAAGGTAACTTCAGGAGGGAATTATGACATATAAGTTTACAAAAAAAGCAGAAAAAGCTATTAAAATAGCAGAAACAATTGCAATAGATTTAGGACATAATTATGTTGGAACAGAACATATTTTATATGGAATGGTAAAGGAAAATACTGGAATAGCAAGCAAAGTTTTGGAGAATCAAAATATTACTCAAGAAGCCATTATGGATAAAATAGAAGAATTAGTTGGAGTTGCAGAAGTTAAAGAAAACGCGACTATGGGGCTCACACCAAGAGCAAAAAGAGTTATTGAAAATGCATTTAGAGAAGCAAGAAGATTAAATTCAGAATATATTGGAACAGAACATTTATTAATTGGAATAATGAGAGAACCTGACAGCATTGCAGTTAGAATAATGATGGAACTTAATATGGATCCACAAAAATTGTATAATGAAATAATAAAAGTAATAAATGAATATGAAACAGAAATGGGAAATGAAGAAAATCAAAAAAATGGAAGAAACAGCTATAATTCAACACCCACATTAAATAACTTTGGGACAGATCTTAGTAAAAATGCAAAAGATGGAAATTTAGATCCTGTAATTGGAAGAAAAGTAGAAATAGAGAGAATAATTGAAATTCTATCAAGAAGAACAAAAAATAATCCATGTTTAATAGGTGAACCTGGTGTTGGAAAAACAGCTGTTGTTGAGGGATTAGCAGAAAAAATTGTTTCAGGAGAAGTACCAGAGAATTTAAAGAATAAAAGAGTTGTAACATTAGATATTTCTGGAATGGTTGCGGGTGCAAAATATAGAGGTGACTTCGAAGAAAGAATAAAAAAAGCTTTAAAAGAAGTAAAAAAAGCAGGAGATATCATAATTTTTATAGATGAAATCCATACAATTGTTGGAGCAGGAGCGGCTGAAGGAGCAATTGATGCAGCAAATATTTTAAAACCATTATTAGCAAGGGGAGAAATTCAAATAATAGGTGCAACTACTTTGAATGAATATAGAAAATATATAGAAAAGGACAGCGCACTAGAGAGAAGATTTCAACCAATAACAGTTAATGAGCCAACAGAAGAGGATACAATTAAAATTTTAAAAGGATTAAGAGACAAATATGAAGCACATCATAATGTAAAAATATCTGAGGAAGCAATATTGGCTGCAACAAAGCTTTCAAATAGATATATAAATGACAGGTTTTTACCAGATAAAGCCATAGATTTAATAGATGAAGCATCTTCACGAAAAAAATTAAAAACATATACAGAACCAAATAATATAAAAGAACTAGAGGCAAAACTTAAAAAATTGAATAGTGAAAAGGAAGAGGCGATACAAGTACAAAATTTTGAAAAAGCAGCAGAACTAAGGGATACAATAAAAAAAGAAAACGAAAAACTTGAAAAAGAAAAACAAAAATGGAAAGATGCGAACAATATTAATATAAAAGAAATTGGAGAAGATGATATCGCAGAAATTATAAGCAATTGGACTGGAATTCCAGCAAAGAAAATATCACAGGATGAAAATGAAAGATTAAAACAATTAGAAAGCAATTTACATGAAAGAGTAATAGGACAGAACGAAGCAGTAGAAGCAGTGGCTAAAGCAATAAAAAGAAGCAGGGTTGGACTACAAGATCCTAATAGGCCAATAGGAACATTTATGTTTCTTGGACCAACAGGAGTTGGAAAAACAGAACTTTCGAAAGCTCTTGCAGAAAATTTATTTGGTGATGAAAATTCAATGATAAGAGTGGATATGTCTGAATATATGGAAGCACATTCAACTTCAAAAATGATTGGATCACCACCTGGATATGTTGGATTTGATGAGGCAGGAGGATTGACAGAAAAAATCAGAAGAAAACCATATTCAGTACTTTTATTTGATGAGATAGAAAAGGCCCATCCTGATGTATTAAATATGCTTTTACAAATCTTAGATGATGGAAGATTAACAGATTCTCACGGAAGAGTTGTTAATTTTAAAAATGCAGTAATTATAATGACTTCAAATGTTGGGGCAAGATTAATTACAGAGAAAAAAACTTTGGGATTTACAAGTTCAGAAAATAATCAGGAGTTAAAGGAGTACGAAACAACTAAAAAAGAGGTTCTTGTGGAACTAAAAAAACAATTTAGACCTGAATTTATAAACCGTATTGACGAAATAATTGTATTTCATAAACTTACACCAGACGAAATAAATAGAATTGCCGAAATAATGTTTAAACAAATAGAAAAAAGGTTGTCTGAACAAAATATTCAAATTATAATAGATGAAAAAGCAAAAGAATATGTTATAAAAAAAGGAACAGATAATTCATATGGTGCAAGGCCATTAAGAAGAGCAATACAAAGTCTTATAGAGGATAAAATTGCAGAAGAAATAATAGATGGAAATATAAAAAAAGGTGATAAAATAACGTTAACACAAAGAGATGAATTAATAATTGTGGAAAAGTAAGTGGAAAATGTGGACAAAATTTCCCAATTGGGGACGTATTTAAATTGGGAAATTTTTCCCAATTTGGGACACGTTTATAAAAATTAAAATAAAGGAGAATAATATGAGTAAAAAAGAATGGAAATCTGGAACATTCATATATCCAATTCCAGCAGTAATGGTTAGTTGCGGAGATATGGAAAAATCAAATATACTAACAGTTGCATGGACAGGAATTTTAAATACAAATCCAGCACAAGTGTATATATCTGTTAGACCTGAAAGATATTCACATGATATTATAAAAGAAACAGGGGAATTTGCAATAAATTTAACAACATCTGAATTAACTTATGCTACAGATTGGTGTGGTGTAAAAACAGGTGCAAAAGTTGATAAATTTAAAGAGATGAATTTGACAAAAGAAAAATTAAATCACATAAATTGTCCTGGAATAAAAGAAAGTCCGGTAACTATAGAATGTAAAGTAAGGGACATACAAAGTTTTGGTTCACATGATATGTTTATTGCTGATGTAATATCGATAGATGCAGACGAAAAATATATGAATGAAAATGGAGCATTTGATATAACAAAATGTAATCTAATTGCATATGCTAATGGGAAGTATTTTGAAATGGGAAAACAAATGGGAACATTTGGATATTCAGTGAAGAAAAAATAAACAAATGGGGATTACCCATTTGTTTTTTTACTGCTTTTTTATTTTAGGTTTTGAAACAAGAGCTGCGATATATCCAAAAAATATTGCAGCTGATATCCCACCAGCAGCTATTGCAGCTCCTCCTGTAAATGCACCTAATAAACCATCAGATTTTACTTTTTCTATTGCGCCTTTTGCAAGAAGATTTCCAAAACCTGTTAAAGGAACAGTTGCACCGACAACCAGCAAAATCAACGAGTTTTTGATATATTCCTATACTACCAAGAAGAACACCAGCAGTAACAAAAATTACAAGAATTCTAGCAGAAGTAAGTTTTGTTTTATCAACAAGAATCTGACCAATTACACATAGTGCTCCACCAACAGCAAAAGCACGAATTAACATCATCCAATCTAAATTCATGAAAAAATCCATACTTAATTGACCTCCTAAATATTTTCAATTGCAACGGCGTGAGCGATACCAGGAATAGTTTCTCCCTGTTGAGAGGTTGTACTATTAGTTAAAGCTCCTGTTCCAATCAAAAGAACTTTATTTATTTCTTTTTGCCTTAATTTGTTAAAAACATATCCAGAAAAAATAGTTGCACAACATGCACAACCACTACCACCAGAGTGAGTATCTTGTTTATTTTTATCAAACATTAAAACACCACAATCATTATAATTTGAATTTAGATTGTATCCTTTAGAAAGTGCCATTTCTGCAACAATTTCTTTACCGATACATCCTAAATCTCCTGTTAAAATTAAATCATAATAACTTGGATTTCTACCGGTATCCTTAAAGTGTGTAATTAATGTATCAAGGGCTGCAGGTGCCATAGCTGCTCCCATATTATTACCATCTTTAATTCCCATATCTATTACTTTGCCAGTAGTAATATAAGTAACATATGGGCCATTGCCGGTTTTGGAAAGTATAGCAGAACCTGAACCAGTTACAGTCCATTGTGAACATGGAGGCCTTTGATTACCTAATTCCAAAGGAAATCTGAATTGCTTTTCTGCACTACAAAAGTGACTAGATGCGGTTGCTATGCATTTTTCAGCAGCACCACCATCAATAAAAATTGATGCAAGTTGTATACCCTCAACAAATGTGGAACAAGCTCCAAATATTCCGATAAAAAGGAATACCAAGTTCCCTCAAACCAAAGCTTGAAGAAATACATTGATTTAATAGATCACCAGCAAAACAGTAATCAATATCTCTAGCTGCCAGTTTAGATTTAGTAATATTTAAATTAACAGTTTCTTTTATAATTTTACTTTCTGCTTTTTCCCAAGATTTTTCACCCCAAAATTCATCTTCTAAACATTTATCAAAATAGCTTGCCATAGGACCTTCAGATTCTTTTGGACCAACAATTGAAGCTGTTTCTAAAACTGTAATGGGGTTATCTAATTTTATTGTTTGAGAACCAAATCTTTTCATTTAATCATCCTTTCTAATATAAATATTAAAGTAATAATAAAAATTATAAAATCAATATTCAACTAAAATCCATTAAAAATCAAATAACAAATTCCTACTAAAATAGATGTTGAAATACCATAAACAAGTACAGGACCTGCAACCGTAAACATTTTAGCACCAACACCCATAACATAGCCTTCAGATTTATACTCCATTGCGGGTGAAACTATTGAATTCGCAAAACCAGTAATTGGCACAAAAGTTCCAGCTCCTGCAAATTTTCCGATTTTATTAAAAATATTAAGAGCTGTTAAAAGAGCTGTTAAAAAAATTAGTGAAATTGAAACAACAGTAGAACTTGCATCCTTACTGATTCCTTGATATTCACAAAATTCCATTATGATTTGCCCAATTGTGCAAACCAGACCACCAACCCAAAAACTATTAAAACAATTTTTAAGAATTGGAGAGTTCGGAGATTTTTTATTAACATAGGTTTGATATTCTTTATTTGTTGTGATCTGTTTCATTTTTACCTCCTTTTATTATCAATAGAAAACGTTAGCTCAAGAGTAACGTAGTATTCTAAAATTCTATTTCCATCAATTTTTGCGGTTTGCTCGAGAATTTTTACCGAAGATAAATAGTCTATAGATTTTGAAGCTTCATTAATTGTTTGAACTATGGCATCTTTCCAAGAAATATCAGAAGAACCAGTTATTTTTAAATGCTTTTCAGAATTCATAATAATCCTCCAAAAAAATAAAATTTACAAATTTATTTTGTACGAAAAAAATAAAAATATACAAAAATATGACAAATTATATGACAAAAATATTACAATTATATGACAAATTCGACAAAGATATTGACTATAGCAAAAAATAGTTTAAAATAAATATATAATTTGAAATGCAAAGGAGAAAAAAATGCAAAGCTGTTTAGGTATTTATGTACAAGATAATCTAATTAAATATGCAAAAATATCAAAAGAGCGCAACAATGTAAAAATAGACGCATATGGTGTAAAGTTTTTTGATGTAGATATTGAAAAAACGATTGACCAAATTATTAAAGAAACATTTAGCTATCAAGTACCTATAAGCGTTAACATTAACAACGAAAAATACACATATTCAACAGTTTTTGGACTACTTAAAGAACAAGATAAAGAAAGAGCAATGGAAACAGAGTTTGAATATTTCTGCAATAATAACAACTTAAATAAAAATACAATTGAATATAGAAAAATTAAAGTAGAGAATTTAGAAGACAAAGACAGAGAGAGAGTTATATATCCATATATAGACAAAACTACAATTGTTGAAAAAATACAATTATTCGATAAGTACAAACTTAAAAATATTTCTCCAGTTCCAGTAATTATAAAAAATTTGCAGGAAAATAGTGAACAAAACAATTGTTACATAATAAATCTTGAAGGAAAAACAACAATTACAACAGTAATAAATGGAAAAGTGTACAGTATTGATAAATTAGATTTAGGAATGAATAACGTGTTAAAAGTAATTTCTGAAAGAGAAAATTCAATACAAAGAGCATATGAGATATGTAAAAATACAACCGTATACACAAGAACAGGACAAAACTTAAAAGTAGAAGGGAATGAATACCTAGACGATATTGTTACAATAATATTTGAAATTATTGAACAGATAAAAAGAACAATAAACCAAGTTCCTATGAATATAAGCAATATTTATATAACAGGAATGGGACTAATTATAAACAATATAGATTTACTATTTCAAGAAAATTTCATAGATAAAAAATGTGAAATTTTGGTTCCATATTTTGTTGAAAAAACAAATGTAAAAATAAACATAAAAGATTATATAGAAGTTAATTCAGCTATTTCATTAGCTTTACAGGGAACAGATAATAAAAATAAAGAAGCAAACTTTAACGATAGTAATGAATTTTTTGATAGAATTAAAGAAATTCTTACAAGTGATGTTGGAAAAGGAACAACTGTTAGAAAAAAACCAAAAAAACAAAAACTTACAGCAAAACAAACTTTACAATCTGATACTGACTTTATAGATAATATACTTTTAAGAACAACAACAGCAGCTGTTTTAGTAGTAATTCTTTATATTGGAACAACATTTGTACTTTCAAATCAAATAAATGAAAAATTAGAAGAAGCACAGATAACAATAGATTCTACGAAAACAAAAATTGCAGAAGTTGATAAAATGAACAAATTAGTTACAGCAAGAACATCAGAATATGAAAACTTTGTTAGAAAAATAGATGATGCAAACTCATTGATTAGTCAAAACTATTTAAGTAAAGATGCAATACCAGATTTACTAACACAAATAACATTTACAATACCTACAGGGGTACAAATACTTTCTATTTCAAATGCATCAGGAAAAAGAATTGAAATAACGGCACAAGCTGAAAAATATGATCAATTAGGCTATTTCAAAGCCGCTCTTGAAGAAGAAGGAATATTAAAAAATATCACAACGACTAAAGGCGTAAAACAAGATAATTTAATCAACATAACAATTACAGGTGAATTACCATTTTAATTTATAGAAGGAGATAATAATGAAAAAACTATTAATATCAATTATATTAACATTGCTTTTAATATTAATTTATTTCTTAGTTTTTAATGAAATCTCGGTTTTTGGTTGGAAAAGTTCAAATGTACAAGCAATAAAAGACTTGAGCGATTCGCTGGATGATAGTATTGCAAAAGCAACAAGTTTAAAAAATCAAGAATATCCAAGTAAAATTGAAAAATTAGAAAACTCAATAAAGAACCTAGAAAAAGCAAAAGAAAAATATGAAAACAAAATCAAATATATGTCAGACAATGTTGACCTTGGTATTATTGAAGTAAAACAATATAAAATTGAAAGACTTTGGATAGTACTTCAAAATTATGCAAAAAAACAGGGAATAGATTTAAAACTAGATGTTGTTGAAACCCCAACAAAAGATGTGTATAATTTAAATATAACAGCAACAGGTAGTTATCAAGGAATAACAGATTTTATATACAAAATAGAAGATGATGATACATTAGGATTTAAAGTTTTAAATTTTAAAATGTTACCAAGCACAAAATATGAAGAACAATTAAAAGAAGACGAAAACGGTAGCACAACAGTTGAAAAAGTTACAACAGTTTATGTGGATAAAATAACAGCAACATTTGAAATTGAAAATGTTGGAATAGATTTTGAATAGGGAGAAAGATAATGATAAAATCAATAATTAAAGAAATACTTATTATTGTACTTCTTATAATTGCAACAGTGATTTTACTAGGAATAGTATTTTATGAATATAATCCAATTAATAAAAAAGTTCCAAGCGATGTTGAAGCATATGTTTTGCCAGAAAAAACAGCTGAGGAACTTAACGAAACATTAGAAGCTAGTCAAACTCAAAATATAATCAAAACATATAGAATAGATGCTAAAGACTTAAAAGGATTTGAAAAAACAAATGATTATGAAAAAGGAAAATTAAATCCATTTGATAAAGTTTGGTCAGACGGAACAAGACACGAAACAAATGAAATAAGTGATGGAAATTTATCAGATGGTGAAAATAACAGTTCAGGAAGTTCAAACAACACAGGAAATTCTGGAGGACACTTCTTTAATACAATTAAATAACTTTAGGTAATATTTATTAATGTAAATATATACAAGTTTTTATAAAGAGGAGGTGAATCGTATGAAAAATCAAAAAGGTATTACATTAGTTGCTTTAATTATAACAATTATCGTTATGTTAATATTAGTTGCTGTTTCTGTATCTGTAGTTATCAATTCTAATATATTAGGAAGTGCTCAAAAAGCTGGACAAGATTACAAAAATGCAGCTGAAACAGAAGGTGGTGATCTTCCTGTAAATTACAACGGTGCTGAATACACAAACTTAGAAGATATTGCTAATCAATATAGTGTAAATTAATACTTAGTTTAAAAGCAAAAATTTAAATTAAAGCATAGGCATATGCATTGAATAAGTGTATATGCCTTTTTTAAAAAATGGGAGGAAAAATTGAACATAATTTTTTATGCATATATGTTTGTAATGGGGGTTGTACTTGGTAGTTTCTATACATTAGCAGTATATAGAATACCATTAAAACAAGATATAACACATACAAGATCTTATTGCCCAAAATGCAACCATAAGCTAATGTTTTGGGATCTAATACCAGTACTTAGTTATATATTTTTAGGCGGAAAATGTAGATATTGTAAAGATAAAATAAGACCAAGATATTTAATTTTAGAATGTTTATCAGGTTTAGCATTTTTATCATTTGGAATATTTTTAAAGTTTGATTTAATTAATATTCAATTAGATAAAATTTTAACATTAGTTTTTGGTGTTTTATTTTTTAGCAGTGTTTTTATAGGTATTGGAATTTATAAAGAGTATAAAAAAGTACAAATAAGTGTGTTCAATTTTGGAATTATAGTAGAATCATTATATATGATATATCTATATATATTAAATATGAACGCATATAGATATGTTATATACGCTATATTTTTAGCAATAAGT
>JAZQOX010000054.1:0-12082 GCA_045628105.1 Clostridia bacterium
AGTAGAAGAACCAGAAGCACCAGCTGAACCAGTAGAAGAACCAGAAGCACCAGCTGAACCAGTAGAAGAACCAGAAACAGGAACAGACTCACCAGAAGAGTCAAAAGATGAAGAAAATTGGGTAAAAAAATATGAAAGACTATCAAAAGAAAATGTAACACCAGAAAAAATTGTAATGCTAAAAAGAATAGATAGTACAACAATGGACGAAAACAAATATAAAAAAGTTGAAAACAAAATAGAAGAATATGAAAAATTCATAGGAAATAAATCATTCCTTGATAATCTTTATATTGAATATAAATTAGAAACAAAAAAAATAAATGAAATAGACAGTAAAGCACAGGAACTTGAAAAAGAAATAAACGAAAAGGAAATAGAAATAAAAAGTATCGAAGAATCTGAAGAATTAAAACAATTCATACAAAAAAAGGGAGAACTAGAAGCAGCTGAAAGATTAATTGAAGAAAACAATACATATTATAAAGAAATTTCTGAACAACAAGAGAAACTTGCACAGAAAATGGATAAACACAGAGGGGGATCTAAAGAAGATAGACAAAAAGAATTTGAGAACTTAAAAAGATTAGAAGAAATTGATCAAGAAAATAAAAAATATACTAGAAAAATTTCTAAATTAAAAAGAGAGTTAAATACCTTTAACAATGCATCAAAATTGGAAACAGAAAAAAACGATTTAGAAAGTAAGAAACATAGACTAGATAATTTAGTTGAAAAAAAGAAGATACACGGAGAAAGAATTAACTATATAAATGAGTTTGGAAACAAGCTAATAGATGGACATGAATTTGAAAAAGTTGAAATTGGTCGAAATTTAGATAGTCATGTAGAGGAAAAACAAGTAGAAAATAATCAAGTTCCAGTTAGTGTAAATCAAGCTAGACAATTAGAACCAACAGAAAATACTAAAAAAGAAAATATCTTTAAGAGAATATTTAACAAATTATTTGGCAGAAATAAAGTAGAACAAAATACAAATATTATTGATGGAAATGAAAAGAAGGAACCAGAATACATAACATATCTTAAAGATGTAATGAAAAATGGAAGAGAAGTTGCATTAACAAATAAACGTGAAAGAGATTCAAAAAATGCACAAAGTCAATACAATACTGAAATCGTTTACTCAGACTCAGATATTAAAAGTCTTGCAAAACAAATTAGAAAAACAAAAAAGAAGATTTCAAGAAAAGATGCAATGATAGAAGCAGCAGAAAGATTATCACCAAAAGAAGAAATTTCACAGCAACCAACATTGGCAGAACGTCTAAGACAAGAAGTAAAAAATATGGGTGGTCTAGAAGCTGTACATAAGGAATATGAGACAAGAAGACATGAAAATGATGGTAGATAGTTAATAATAGGGAGATCATAAGGTCTCCCTATTATCTATCTTGACATTTTTTTCTATTCATTATATAATTAAATTCGAGTTTTTAAACCAGAAAGGGGAAGTTGAAATTTATAATGATTTCAATACTAGTTTTAACAATACTTATATTAATAAATGCATTTTTTGCGTCGGCTGAAATAGCATTTATATCTTTAAATGATGCAAAAATAGAAAAACAAGCAAAAGAAGGAAATAAAAAAGCAAAAAAAATAAAAAAAATGCTTAAAGAACCAAGCAAATTTTTGGCAACAATACAAATAGGAATAACACTTGCAGGATTCTTATCAAGTGCATTTGCAGCAGAAGCATTTGCAAGTGAATTAGCACCAAAACTAAATGATTTAATGCCATTAGGATTATCAGCATGGAATACAATTTCAATAGTACTAATAACACTAATATTATCATATTTTTCACTAGTATTTGGGGAATTAGTTCCAAAAAGATTAGCAATGAAAAATCCAGAAAAAATAGCATTTGGATCAGTTAGGATAATTAGGTTTATTCATATAATTACATTACCAATAGTAAATTTCTTAAATTTTTCAACAAATTCAATTTGCAAATTATTTGGAGTAGGACCACAAGATGAAGAAACTGTAACAGAAGAAGAAATACGTATGATGGTAGATGTAGGAGAAGAAAAAGGATCTATAGACGAAGAAGAAAAAGAATTAATAAATAATGTATTTGAATTTAACGATAAAACAGTTGCAGATGTTATGATACACAGAACAGAAGTATATGGAATAGATGTAAAATCAGATATAGAAGATATATTAGCAGAACTTAAAGAGTACAAGTATAGTAGAGTACCAGTATATGATGAAACAATTGATGATATTGTAGGAGTTTTATTTATAAAGGACTTATTAGCATATGCATATACAAAAAAAGAAGCGAAAGTAAAAAGAATAATGAGACCAGCATACTTTGTATCAAAAACAAAGCCTATAAATGAATTATTTAAAGAGATGCAAAGAAATAAACAACAATTTGCAGTTGTACTAGACGAATATGGAGGAACAGCTGGAATTATAACAATGGAAGACATGTTAGAAGAACTTGTAGGAAACATATTTGACGAATATGATGACGTAGAAAAAGACTTTGAAAAAATAGATGACACAACATTCATGATAAATGGAAGTGTAAGCATATACGAATTAAGAAGAATATTAGAAGTAGACATACCAGAAGGAGACTATGATACATTATCAGGATACCTAATAGAATTATTAGGAAGAATACCAGAAGACAATGAAAAACCAGAAATAGAAACAGAAAAAGTAACATACAAAGTAGAAAAATACGAAGAAAAAAGAATCTTATGGGTAAAAGCATGTAAAAATCAGATAGTAGAAAAAGAAATTGAAGATGAAGAAGATGAAGAAGAATAAGCAGGTTATAAAACCTGCTTAAACTATAATGTTCCAATTAGGGACAGTCCCAAATTGGAACATTTAATCCAAATAGGAGGAAAGCTATATGTACGAAAAATTTGGAATTGATGAGAAAATAATTGAATTATCAAAAAAAGTAGAATTAGAATTAAAAAATGAATTTGATAAGATTGATAAAATTAAAGAAGAGAATAGCTTAAAAGTATTAATGGCATTTCAAAAAAATAAGTTATCAGATATGCATTTTAATTCTACAACGGGATATGGTTATGGAGATATAGGAAGAGATACAATTGAAAAAATATTTGCAGAAGTATTAGGTGCTGAAGATGCTTTAGTTAGAAATCAATTTATATCTGGTACACATGCACTTACTGTAGCTTTATTTTCTATGCTAAGACCAGGAGAAACAATGCTTAGCATAAATGGAAAGCCATATGATACCTTAGACGAAATTATTGGAATAGTTGAAAACAAGAGCTCACTAAAAAGCTATGGTGTAAATTATGAACAAATTGATTTAATAGGTGATGAATTTGACGTCCCTAAAATTATTGAAAGAGTAAAACAAGGAAATATCAAGTTAATTTGTATGCAACGTTCTAGAGGATATGCTCTAAGAAAAAGTCTTTCTTTGGAAAGCATAAAAAATGTTATAGCAGAAATTAGAAAAGTAAATAAAGAAGCAATAATAATGATTGATAACTGCTATGGAGAATTTGTAGATACTATTGAACCAACAATGCTTGGTGCAGATTTAATAGTAGGATCACTTATAAAAAACTTGGGAGGTGGAATTGCTCCAAATGGTGCATATATTGCTGGGAAAAAAGAACTAGTTGAGCTTGCAGCAGAACGACTAACTGCTCCAGGACTTGGAAAAGAAGTTGGACCAACACTTGGAATAAATAAACAAATTTTACAAGGATTATTCTTAGCACCACAAGTTGTTTCAAATGCATTAAAAACAGCAGTATTTGCAAGCAGAATGCTTGAAAAATTAGGATACAAAGTATCACCAAAATATAATGAAAAAAGAAGCGATATAGTTCAACTTATAAACTTTGAAGATGAACAAAAACTAATAAAATTCTGTCAGGGAATTCAAATGGGATCACCAGTTGATTCAAATTCTGTGCCAGAACCATGGGAAATGCCGGGTTATACAGATAAAGTAATAATGGCAGCAGGAACATTTGTGCAAGGGTCATCAATTGGACTTTCATGTGATGCACCAATAAGACCACCATATACAGCATTTTTGCAAGGTGGACTAACATATGAATATGGAAAAATAGGAATACTAAAAGCAATAAACAATTTGTGTCAATAGGGACGGGAAATTTTGACACAAATTAACAAGAAGGAGAAAAATATGAATGTAATTGTAGTAGGCGGAGGACCAGCGGGAATGATAGCTGCGATAACTGCAGCAGAGCAAAATAATAAAGTAACAATACTTGAAAAAATGGATTCTTTAGGAAAAAAGCTTTTAATTACAGGTAAGGGAAGATGTAATATAACAAATGCAGCTGAGATGGAAGAATTTATGAAAAATATTCCTGAAAATTCAAAATTTTTATATAGTGCATTTAATAAATTTACAAATAAAGACATAGTTGAATTCTTAAATAAACAGGGAGTTGCAACAAAAGTTGAAAGAGGAGATAGAGTATTTCCAGTTTCAGATAGTGCTAAAAGTGTATTAGATGCATTAAGAAAAAGATTAAAAGAATTAAATGTACAAATAAAATATAATTTCGATGTTTCTAAAATACTTGAAAAAGAAGGAACTGTTATAGGTGTAGAAGGAAGAAATGGAGAAAAATTTTTTGCAGATAAAATAATTTTAGCAACAGGTGGAAAAAGTTATCCTGTGACAGGTTCAACAGGTGATGGTTATGAAATTGCAAAAAAATTAGGACATACAATAACCGAAATAAAACCATCGCTTGTTCCATTAACATGCGAAAATAAATCAAAAATGTTATGCCAACAAATGCAGGGACTATCTCTAAGAAATGTTTCAATAAAAATCACATGTGATGATAAAACAATATACGAGGACTTTGGAGAAATGTTATTCACACATTATGGATTATCTGGACCAATTATTTTAAGCGCCTCTGCAATTCTTGTTAGATATAAAAATATTGAAAACTTACTTAGAGAAGGTAAAATAAAGATAAAAATAGATTTAAAACCAGCATTGGATAACGAAAAACTAAATAACAGAATATTAAGAGATTTTGAAGAATTAAAAAATAAGCAGTTTAAAAATAGCTTAGAAAAATTGCTTCCTAGAAAAATGATAGAACCTGTAATTAGCATAACAGGTATTGATGAAAATAAAAGAATAAACGAAATAACAAAAGAAGAAAGAAGAAAAATAGTCAATGTTCTTAAAAATTTTGAATTGACATTAAGCGGATTTAGAACTATAGATGAAGCTATAATAACATCAGGAGGAATTAGCATTAAAGAAATAAATCCAAAAAACATGGAATCAAAAATAATAAAAGGATTATATTTTGCAGGGGAAATAATAGACCTAGATGCGTTTACAGGAGGATTTAACCTTCAAATTGCATGGTCAACAGGATATACCGCAGGACTTATAGAATAATGCGATTTTATGATAAGAAAGTAAAAAAGAAAAGAGAGATGATGAAGGATAGAAGAAGAAATAATAAAATTTAAAGCAATAAAAAATAATGTATCTGCTGAAATTACAGAAAAAAAATCTAGGTTTATTGCAAACATTTTTTATGTTGAATCGGTAGACGAAGCGGAAGAAATAATAAGAAAAATTAAAAAGCAATACAATGATGCAAGACATAACTGTTTTGCATATGCAATTGAAACGGGAGATGGAGGAATTGCAGTAAAATACAATGACGATGGAGAACCACAAGGAACTGCAGGAAGTCCAATCTTAAAAATTATTTTGGAAAGTGGAATGTCAAATACTTTAGTTATTGTAACAAGATATTTTGGAGGGATTTTACTAGGAACAGGAGGACTTTTAAGAGCATACACTGATGCAACTAAAAAGGCACTAGAGGAAGCAGAACTAGTAGATAAGGTTAAAGGATATGAAGCCAAAATTCAAGTAGATTACAATTCATTGGAAGCATTAAAATATTATTTAGAAAAAGAAAACATAAAAGTGGTAAATATCGAATATTTAGAGAAAATAGAAGTGACGATAAATGTTCCAAACGAAAAAATAAATAACTTTACAAATAACTACAATAATAAAAATTTTCAGATAATAAACTTTGAAATAAAAAAAGAAAAATTTATTGAAATATAAAGCAAAAACGACAAAATTGGAAAAAATTTCAAAAAACTCCTTGCATTATTGATAAAAAGGTATTATAATGCAAATTGTAAATATTTTACAATTTATTTTTTAGGAGGGTATCAAATTGAACGAAAGAATTACTATTTTAATTGCAGACGATAATGCAGATTTTGTTAATACTTTATTAAACCACTTAAGTAAAGAAAGGGACATGGAGGTTATAGGAATTGCCAAAGACGGTAAAGAGGCATATGAAGGAGTTATATCAAAAAAACCTGACGTGCTTTTACTAGATGTAATTATGCCATATTTAGATGGACTTGGAGTTCTAGAAAAACTTAATAATTCAAATTTAGAAAAAATGCCAACATGTATAATGCTTTCAGCTGTAGGACAAACCAAAATTACACAAAAAGCAATTAGTCTAGGAGCAGAATATTACGTAGTTAAACCATTTGATATTGAAATACTAATAAATAGAATAAGAGATATAAAAAATTATAAACCAACGCCAACATCAACTATTGAAAATTGTTATTTACCAAAAGAAGGAAAGGCACAATACATAGAATTAGACGAAATAAATAAGAAAAATGAAGAAAACTTAGAAGCATTTGTTACAAATATCATTCACGAAATTGGAGTACCAGCACACATAAAAGGATATCAATATTTAAGAGAAGCAATAATGATGGTAGTACAAGATATAGATGTAATAAATCAAATAACAAAACAGCTATATCCAGACATTGCATCAAAATATCATACAACACCATCAAGAGTTGAAAGAGCAATAAGACACGCAATAGAAGTTGCATGGGCAAGAGGAAAAAACGATGCAGTAGAATCAATCTTTGGTTATACAGTATCAGCATCAAAAGGCAAGCCAACAAACTCAGAATTTATAGCAATGATAGCTGACAAACTAAGATTAGAATTAAAAAGTGCATAAATTAAAAACAGGATAGAGGTTACAGTCTATCCTGTTTTTATGTGTCAAAAGGGACGAGGAATTTTGACATAAAATGTCATATAAATGTAATAAAAACAGCAAACACTAGAACTCGTATATATACGGGCTCTAAGGAACTATTGAAATATTGAAAAAAGGTAAAATAAAAAGTAAAATTATAAATAATTATGCAAGGAGGTGAAAATAATGAGAATAAGATTATCAACAGCAATTTTATCATTCATTATTTTTGTATTAATAATAGCACTAGGAGTTGTATATTATATAGGATTTGTAAAAAACGATAATACAAGTTCAAATATAGAAAATAGCGAGATAGCGGTTATAGATGCTGTAAATTGCAAAATTAATGTTTCAGATGGTGTGAATTTTAAAGTGAGATTACCTAAAATTTCCGGAAATTCAAAAGTAATAGATCAACTAAATGAAGCAATTTTAAATGAAGCATTACCTTCAATAAATAGGCATGTTTATAATTTCGCTGGAAATGAGGGTAAATATTATAGTAAAGGCACTGTTACAGAGTATTGCTATATAATAAAAGATGATGTTTTATTAATATACATATTTGATGATGTTCCAAAAGGTGGTACAGCTTTACCAGCGTCGAATATGGGATTATGGGATAGACTATTTGGATATGATATAAAAGATGATAAAATTTTATCAGTAGAAGAAATTGCAAAAAGATTTGGATTAAATACTGATGGAATTGGAACAATTGATAATACCGATAGGGATATATATATACAGTTGGATAAAAATGCACCAACAATATATGGTGGTTCAGATGAATTTAAAAGTTAAAATATCATCAATAAAATCGATTTTAAAAGTAAAAAATAGGCAACTCCATGAGGAGTTGTCTATTTTAGTACATTTTTATTATACAGTGTACTTTACTTTCATCGCTATTTTTTATACTAACAAAACTTTCACCATTTTGTTCAGAGTAAAGAAAGTTAAGTGTATCACCAAGTTTTGCTTCGTGCTTGTACATAATTTCTATGTTATCAAATTTTGCATTTTCAGGTAAAACTTCAGCAGAAATATCTACATAGTTTAAGTTATTAACATGATGATTTGTATCAATATCTCTTTTTAAAATAGTATATTCAAATTTTTTTGTAAATGTATCAGGTGCAGTTAACTTTTCACAGAATGGCTCATCGAATACATGTTTATCTACAATAATATACTCTTTTTTATATTCTTCAGGAATCTTTGCAATTGTTCCAGCATTTATATCAAATAAAACCCATTTAGAAGTTGCAATAGCAACTAAATTATCTTTCTCATCAAAAACTTCAAAATCTCTGTAATAGAATATTTTAGAAGTATTGCTAGACCATGTGTTTACTTTTAGTTTAGAATTCCAACAAGGTCTTGAAAAAAACTTCAATTTCCAATTCAATATAACCCAAGCAATCCCATTTACTTTAGAAGTATTAACATTTATACCAGTAAAGCTTGAATGTATACAAGCAGCTTCTTGTAAAATTCTAAGAAGACCTTTGGTTGTGAGCTCGTTATTCTCACCAACATCTAATAAAGTAACATTAAAATTCAAAGAACAAATATCCATACAATTCTCCTTTTCAAAGAAAAATATAACAAAAAAAATAAAAAAAGTCAATAAAACGAAAGCAAAGCAGTTAAGTTTCCCAATTGGGGACGTATTTAAATTGGGAAAAAAATCCCAATTTAAATACGTCCCCAATTGGGAAATTGAGATAAGTTGACAAATATTTTAAATGTATGTAAAATATACTAAAATTAGGTGATATATATGAGCAAAATTTTAGATGAAATTAAAAATCCAAGGGATTTAAAGAAATTAGATTTAAAGCAAAAACAAGAATTGGCAAAGGATATAAGAGAAGAAATAATAGATGTAACATCACAAAACGGAGGACATGTTGCATCTAGTTTAGGTGTTGTGGAATTAACTATTGCAATGCATTCAGTATTTGATCTTCCTAAAGATAAAATAATATGGGATGTTGGCCATCAATGCTATGCACATAAAATTCTTACAGGAAGAAGAGAAGAATTTAAAACAATAAGAAAATTTGGAGGAATAGCAGGATTTCCAAAAACATGTGAATCAGAATATGATAGCTTTAACACTGGCCATAGTAGTACTTCAATTTCAGTAGCTACAGGAATGGCAAGGGCAAGAGATATATTAAAAGAAGATTACAATGTTGTTGCTGTAATTGGAGATGGATCTCTAACGGGTGGAATGGCATTAGAGGCTCTAAATGACAGTGGAAGTAGCAATACAAATATAATTGTAATATTAAACGATAATGAGATGAGCATATCAAAAAATGTTGGAGGAATTCCCTTATATTTAAGTAAAATCAGAACAAAAACAGGATATACAAAATCAAATAGGAAGATAAAAAATATAACAAGCAAAATTCCACTAATAGGAAAACCAATTGTAAATTTTGCACATTATACAAAACAAATTATAAAACGAGCAGTAATTCCCAATATGTATTTTGAAGATATAGGATTTACATATCTTGGACCTATAGATGGACACGACATTAAAAAGTTAGAAGATATATTAGAGAGAAGTAAAAAAATAGAAGGACCTGTATTAATTCATGTTGTAACAAAAAAAGGAAAAGGATATGAACCAGCTGAAAAAAATCCAGATAAATTTCATGGAATCTCTCCATACAATAAAGAAACAGGGGAATTAAGAAAACAAAAAGATAAGGATTATTCAGCAATTTTTGGGAAAAAACTTGTAGAACTAGCAAATAAAGATAAAAAAATAGTTGCTGTAACTGCAGCTATGAGAGATGGAACAGGATTAAAAGAATTTGCAGAAAAGTATCCTGATCGATTTTTTGATGTTGGAATCGCAGAACAACATAGCTTAGGATTAATTGCAGGAATGGCAAAACAAGGACTAAAGCCAGTACTTGCAATATATTCATCATTTTTACAAAGAGGATATGATCAAATAATACATGATATTGCATTATCAAATATACCAGTTACAGTATGCATAGATAGAGCGGGAATAGTAGGAAATGATGGAGAAACGCATCAGGGAATTTTCGATTTATCATTTCTATCATCAATACCAAATATAGTTGTTATGGCTCCAAAGAATTTTGAAGAATTAGAAAAAATGCTTGAGCTTGGAATAAACCTTGATAAGCCAGTATTTATAAGATATCCAAGAGGAAAAGAAAATTACAAATTCGAAAAAACAGAAAAAATTGAATATGGAAAAGCAGAAATAATACAAGAGGGAAAAGACATAAGCATAATCGCAATAGGAAAGATGGTAGAAAGAGCAAAAGAAGTAGCAGACTTAAATTCAGACAAGAGTATAGAAATAATAAATGCCAGATTTTTAAAACCATTAGACGAAGAAACAATTTTAAACTCAATTAAGAAAACAAAAAATGTAATTACAATAGAGGACAATATACTAAAAGGTGGGTTAGGATCATCAATATTGGAACTAATTAACAAAAAAGAATTAGAAAACATAAAGGTAAAAACATTTGGATATGATGATGCATTTATAGAGCATGGAAGCACTAACGAATTGGAAGAAAAATATGGTTTAAGTGCAGAAAAAATTTCAAAAAGGCTTAAATAATATTGCATTTTTGACAAAAAATATTGTAAAATACAACCAACCTTTCACTAAAAGGTAGAAAGGGGGTTAGAAAATGACAAGCTATGATCTAATTTTGAAATTAATTGAAATGTTGTTATCTGAAAAAGATAAGAATTATCAACTAATGGAGAAAGAAAAAAATGGCAAAGACTAATGTAAAAGATACATAGTCGAACCCGGAATAAATCGCAGTTTATTTCGGGTTATTTTTATATAAAAAAAGAATGTGTATCGCAGTACACATTCTTTTAGAAATATGTCAAGCTATGATCAATGACACATTTGCTTAAGCTAAATATATGTTATCACATATTTGGTAATAAGTCAAACAATTATGAAAAAAATTATAAAAAAAACTTTACAATTGCATAGTTATGAGATATAATGATACCCGTAAATTATAAATAAAGGAAGGAAGGAATTAATTTATGAGCAAAAAGTATGTATACCTTTTTAAAGAAGGAAATGCAAATATGCGTGAATTATTAGGTGGAAAAGGTGCAAACTTAGCAGAAATGACAAATTTAGGAATGCCAATACCACAAGGATTTACAGTTACAACAGAAGCATGTACAGAATACTACAATGACGGTAAAAAAATAAATGAAGAAATTCAAGAACAAATCTTTGCCGCACTAAAAACATTAGAAGAAATACAAGGTAAAAAATTCGGAGACAATAGTGATCCACTATTAGTATCTGTAAGAAGTGGTGCTAGAGCATCAATGCCTGGTATGATGGACACAATCTTAAACTTAGGTTTAAACGATGTTGCAGTTGAAGGTTTTGCAGCTAAAACAGGAAATCCAAGATTCGCATATGATTCATATAGAAGATTCATTCAAATGTATTCAGATGTTGTTATGGAAGTTCCAAAGTCATTCTTTGAAAAAATTATTGACGAAGTTAAAGCAGCAAAAGGAGTTAAATACGATACAGAATTAACAACAGAAGATTTAAAAGAATTAGTAAATAGATTCAAAGCTGTTTACAAAGAAGCAATGAAAGGTGAAGAATTCCCACAAGAACCAGTTGAACAATTAATGGGAGCTGTTAAAGCCGTATTCAGAAGCTGGGATAACCCAAGAGCTATTGTATACAGAAGAATGAACGATATACCAGGTGACTGGGGAACAGCAGTAAACGTTCAAGCAATGGTATTTGGAAATATGGGAGAAACATCTGGAACAGGTGTTGCATTCACAAGAGACCCATCTACAGGTGAAAAAGGAATTTATGGTGAATACTTAATAAATGCACAAGGTGAAGACGTTGTTGCAGGTGTTAGAACACCACAACCAATAACAAAATTAGCTGAAGATTTACCAGA